>NZ_JBBCAT010000002.1:613192-919789 GCF_037203705.1 Prosthecomicrobium sp. N25 | reverse complement strand
CTCGGAGCCGACCGCTTCAGTCTTGCGAGAGAAGCTGACCCTCACCGGGCCGCCGAACCCTCAGATAACCACCCGAGGACCCGGAAACAAGAGCGAAGTCCACTGCCGCTCGGCAGCGCCACCGCCCTCGTCGTTGGCCGCTATCTAGTCCCCCACCCCGCCACCTGTCAACACGGCTCTTCGAATTTTTTCGATCCGGCCGATCCGCGGCCCGTCCGGCTGCCGGCGTCCCTCGAGCCCTCGCGATCCGTCTTCCATCTTTTGCCCGATTTGTGCTGGAGGACACGGGTCCCACGCCCTCCTCGGAGACGGGCGAGCGTTGACGCCGACCAGGCGAGAGTGCAGTTTGAGGCGCCCTCCCGCGGGTCCGGCGCTGCTTCGCGAAGCTGAACACGACGGAGACGATGCAGAGTATCCGAGCAGCCCACGACGACGAGATCGATCTCGGGCCCGAGCCGCCGCTGCGCGCGGACGGCAGCGGCCTGCCGTTCGACCGTCGGAAGGTCTCGCTCCGCTGGCTCGCCGGCACCGTCCTGACCGGCATGACCTCCGCGTTCCTCATGGGCGGCGCGCTTGTGGTCGCCCTCGACGGCCAGTACACCCTCGCTGCCACGCCGGACACAGGCTCCGACTCCGCCCGGTCGCTCGATCGGGTCGCGATCAACCGCCGCGACGGCGTGCTCCCCAAAGCCGACCGGCTGCGCAGCACCGCCGATCAGTTCGCCACCCGCACGGTCCTCAACCTGTCGACCATGACCCGCGTCGGCGACAAGGACCTCATCCGCGTCCGCCCCTTCGTGCGCATCTCGGCCTCGCTGGCGCAGAAGCGCAGCGAGGCGATGGCCAACCTGCCCGCCTACAACCCGCTCAAGGTCTTCGCCGATACCGACATCCTGTCCGGCAAGTCGGCCGGCAGCCGCAACCCCGCCTTCTACGACGCGAAGGTCGAGGGCGAAGTGGCGCTGCGGACAACCAGCTTCCCAGCCGACTCCACGCTCTTCGATCCCGACGTGACCATGTCGGCCGGCGAGGTGGAACGGATCGTCCGCGACCAGGCCCGCTTCCTGACCGACGGGACCGTCCAGACCGCGGCACTGCCCATCACGTCGGACGCCGATCGCTTCGAGACGAGCTTCTTCGGCGGCGGCGTCGCCTCCGCCATCTCGCTGAAGATCACCCCCGAGAACGTCTCCTTCTTCGCGAAGTCGGACGCCGAGAAGACCGGGGCCGCGGCAGGCAACGGGCTCGACGAGAAGCTCATCCCCTTCACCAACAACGACAGCCTGAAGGGCATCCTCAAGGAACACAACGCCGACGACAAGCTCGCCGGCGAGATCATGAAGGCGATCGCCCGCGTCTACGACCTGAAGAACCTCGATCAGAGCCACCGGCTGAAGATCGGCCTCGCCAAGATCGACGAATCCACCAAGTTGAAACCGGCCCGCGTCTCCATCTACAAGGAGACATCGCACATCGTCACCGTCGCCCTGAACGACGACGGCGGCTACGTCACCGCCCAGGAGCCCGACCAGAACGAGAATGCAATGGCGGACGAGATCGGGGACGACAACAACATCCCCGAGAACGGCCCGGTGCCGACGCTCTACCAGAGCCTCTACCAGACCGCGCTCGAGAACCAGATCCCGCAGACGACGATCCGCGACCTGGTCCAGATCTTCAGCTACGACATCGACTTCAACCAGAAGGTCAAGCCGGGCGACAGCCTCGAGGTCTTCTACTCCCTCGCCGACGAGAACGACGCGAAGTCGGTCCAGGAGGTGCTCTATACCTCCATCACCGTCGGCGGCCAGCCCAAGCGCTTCTACCGCTACCGCTCGCCCGACGACGGCACGGTCGACTACTACGACGAGGCCGGCAAGAGTGCGAAGAAGTTCCTGATGCGCAAGCCCATGGAGGGCGGCGTGTTCCGCTCGGGCTTCGGCGGCCGCCGCCACCCGATCCTCGGCTACTACCGCATGCACACCGGCGTCGACTGGGCGGCCCCCGTGGGCACGCCGATCCTGGCCGCCGGCAACGGCACCATCGAGGAGGCCGGCTGGAAGGGCGGCTACGGCCGGCAGGTCAAGATCCAGCACGCCAACGGCTACGAGACGACCTACAACCACATGTCCGGCTTCGGCCGAGGCATCGAGAAGGGCGCCAAGGTCCGCCAGGGCCAGGTGGTCGGCTACGTCGGCACCACCGGCCTCTCCACCGGACCGCACCTCCACTACGAGGTGCTGATCAATGCCGCCTATGTCGACCCCATGCGCGTCCGCCTCCCCCGCGGCAAGGAACTCGCCGGCCCGATGCTGGCCGAGTTCCGCAAGGAACGTGAGCACGTCGACCAGCTCATGAAGTCCCCCGCCCCCGCCAAGGTCGCGGCGACGAACTGAGCGGGACTGGGCCTGGTCACGCGAAGGCGCCGTCCGCCATGGCGCGGGCATGGTCGCGGATGTCGGCCGGCCAGTCTTCGATGAACCGCTCGAAGGCGGCCCTGTCACCGGAGAAGAGGGCGCGGGTCGCCTCCTCGTAACCCGGCAGGTCGCCCGCCATGGCGGAGAGGAAGCGGTTCGCCGCCTCGCGAACCCGGCGGACATGGTCATCCCATTCGCTGCCCTTCCGGGCGACCTCCACCAGCTTGCGCAACGCCACCGAGGCCCCGCCCGGCTGCCCGTTGAGCCATTCCCAATGGCGCGGCAGGAGCGTGACCTCCCGGGCGACAACCCCGAGCTTCGGCCGTCCCCGCCCGGGCGCGGGCGGTCGGGACGCCGGGTCAGCCTCGTCGATCGGACTGGCCTCGCCGTAGCGGCGCGCGATCTCCTCGTCGCTGCCCCGCCAATCGAGGTCGACCGCACGGCCGGTCCGGTCGTCGAATACGAGCGGCATCGGGTCCTCGGCGGAGCGGGCCTTCAGGGCCAGAGCGACCGCGGCGAGCGACCCGCGCGCGATGCGGCGATGGCCGAGGAAGGCGGTGACGCGGGCTGATTCGGACATGGGGACCTCCGGAAACGCGAGGCCTTATTTCTACCCGGATGAAATTGGCTCGTCAATTAGACCCGGATAAAATAACCGCACCGCCCATCTCATGAGACGCCCGCATAGCGCCCCGGACGATGGTTGATCGCCAGCACCACGTTGAGCATCACGGCGCCCAGTACCGACAGCAGCACCTGAGGCCAGTCCATCACCAGCAGGCCGCCGGCCACGATGAGACAGTCGAAACCCATCTGCACCGAGCCGGCCCGCCATCCGAACCGCTCCTGGAGGAAGACGGCGAGCACGCCGATGCCGCCCAGGCTCGCCTTGTGGCGAATGAGGGCGAGAAGCCCCACGCCGACCAGAAGACCGCCCATCACGGCGGCGAAGGTCGGGTCGACGGCCTCGACGTGGATCAGCGCCGGAAGGGCGAGGCTTTCGGCGGAGAGGAGGCCGACGGCCGCGAAGGTCCGCACCGTGAACTTAGGTCCGAGCACCGCCCAGGCGAACAGGTAGAAGGGCAGGTTCACGGCGAAGATGATCCAGCCGATCGGCCAGCCGGTCGCGTAGGCGGCCAGGAACGCGATCCCGACGGTGCCGCCGGTGGCGAGCCCGGCGAGCTTCAGGATCTGGACCCCGAGCGCGACCAGGAGCGTGCCGGTGAGGAGCGCGAGCGCATCCTCGACCGGGCCGTGTCGGCGCGGCCGTCCTGTCCGGTCGGATCCGAAGCGCTCATGCACCCTCCGGCACCGACCCTAGCAGGCTCATGCTGCAACGCAATATAAGCCCGGTGCAGGACCTCGAATGGCGAAAGGCCCGGCGGTCTCCCGCCGGGCCTCGCCTCTCACATGGGCCGCGAATTCACGCCGCCTGGTCGGCCGCCGCCTCGCCGGTGACCTGGATCAGGAGCCGGTCGCCGCCGGCCGAGACCGTCACGGCGTCGCCGTCCTTGACCTGGCCCGCCAGGATCTTCTCGGCCAGCGGGTCCTGCACGAAGCGCTGGATCACCCGCTTCAGCGGCCGCGCCCCGTAGACCGGGTCGTAGCCCTTGTCGGCCAGCCAAGCCCGCGCCGAGGCGTCGAGGTCGATCGTGATCTGCCGGTCGGCGAGCAGCGTCTTCAGCCGGCCGATCTGGATATCGACGATCGCCCCCATCTCGGTCCGCTTCAGGCGGTGGAACAGGATGATCTCGTCGAGGCGGTTCAGGAACTCCGGCCGGAAGTGGCCGCGCACGACGCCCATCACCTGGTCGCGCACCGCGTCGACGTCCTCGCCCTCCGGCTGGTTGGCGAGATACTCGGCGCCGAGGTTCGACGTCATGATGATCAGCGTGTTCTTGAAGTCCACCGTCCGGCCCTGGCCGTCGGTCAGACGCCCGTCGTCGAGCACCTGCAGGAGCACGTTGAAGACGTCGTGGTGCGCCTTCTCGACCTCGTCGAAGAGCACCACCTGGTACGGCCGCCGCCTCACCGCCTCGGTCAGCGTGCCGCCCTCCTCGTAGCCGACATAGCCCGGAGGTGCGCCGATCAGCCGGCTGACGGAGTGCTTCTCCATGAACTCCGACATGTCGATGCGGACCATCGCGGTCTCGTCGTCGAACAGGAAATGCGCGAGAGCCTTGGTGAGCTCGGTCTTGCCCACACCGGTCGGCCCGAGGAACATGAACGAGCCCATCGGCCGGTTCGGATCCTGAAGGCCCGCCCGGGCGCGCCGGACCGCGGTCGACACCGCATGCACCGCCTCCGCCTGGCCGACGACCCGCCGCGCGATCTCGTCCTCCATGCGCAGGAGCTTCTCCCGCTCGCCCTCGAGCATCTTGTCGACCGGCACGCCGGTCCAGCGGGACACGACCTGGGCCACGTTGTCGGCCGTGACCTCCTCCTGGACGAGAGCAGTCGCCGTCTTGGCCTCGGCGTCCTTGAGCTTCTTCTCAAGATCGGGAATGACCCCGTAGGCGAGCTCGCCCGCCTTGGCCCAGTCGCCGCGGCGCTGCGCCTGCTCCAGCTCGAGGCGAGCCTGGTCGAGGCCTTCCTTCAGCTTGGTGGCCGACTGCAGCTTCTCCTTCTCGGCCTGCCAGCGCTGGGTGACCCCCGCCGATTCCTCCTCCAGCGAGGCGAGCTCCTTCTCGAGCTTGCCGAGACGGTCCTTGGACGCCGGATCGCTCTCCCGCTTCAGGGCCTCGCGCTCGATCTTGAGCTGCATGATGCGCCGGTCGAGCTCATCCAGCTCCTCGGGCTTGGAGTCGACCTGCATGCGCAGCCGCGAGCCCGCCTCGTCGACGAGGTCGATCGCCTTGTCGGGCAGGAAGCGGTCGGTGATGTAGCGGTTGGAGAGCGTCGCGGCCGCCACGATCGCCGAATCGGTGATGCGGACGCCGTGATGCAGCTCGTACTTCTCCTTGATGCCGCGCAGGATCGAGATCGTGTCCTCGACCGTCGGCTCCGCCACGAAGACCGGCTGGAAGCGCCGGGCCAGCGCCGCGTCCTTCTCCACGTGCTTACGATACTCGTCGAGCGTGGTCGCGCCGACGCAATGGAGTTCGCCCCGGGCGAGCGCGGGCTTCAGGAGGTTGGAGGCGTCCATCGCCCCCTCCGCCTTGCCGGCCCCGACCAGGGTGTGCATCTCGTCGATGAACAGGATCACGCCGCCGGCCGCCGCGGTCACCTCGGAGAGCACGCCCTTCAGCCGCTCCTCGAACTCGCCGCGATACTTCGCGCCCGCGATCAGCGCGCCCATGTCGAGCGCCATCAGGCTCTTGTCCTTCAGGCTCTCGGGCACGTCGCCGTTGATGATGCGGAGCGCCAGGCCCTCGACGATCGCCGTCTTGCCGACGCCGGGCTCGCCGATCAGGACGGGGTTGTTCTTCGTGCGCCGGCTGAGGACCTGGATGGTGCGCCGGATCTCCTCGTCGCGGCCGATGACCGGGTCGAGCTTGCCGTCCCGCGCCGCCTGGGTCAGGTCACGGGCGTAGCGCTTCAGCGCGTCGTACTGGTTCTCGGCCGAGGCGGAATCCGCGGTGCGGCCCTTGCGTAGGTCGTTGATCGCCTGGTTGAGGGCAGCCGGGGTCGCGCCCGCGGCGGCCAGCGCCTTGCCGGCCTCCGTGTCCTTCTCGGTCGCGAGCGCGAGCAGCAGGCGCTCGACCGTCACGAAGGCGTCGCCGGCCTTCTCGGCCATCTTCTCGGCGGTCTCGAAGACGCGCGCCGTCGGCTGCGCCAGGTAGATCTGGCCTGACCCCCCGGAGACCTTCGGCAGCTTCTCGAGCGCCTTCTCGGTCGCCGCGAGAGCGTCGCGCGACCGGCCGCCGGCGCGGTCGATGAGCCCGGCCGCGAGCCCCTCGGGGTCGTCGAGCAGGACCTTCAGAATGTGTTCCGGCAGGAATTGCTGGTTGCCGCGCGACAGCGCGCTCGTCTGCGCCGACTGCAGGAAACCGCGGACGCGATCTGTGTATTTCTCGGGATTCATGCGTTCCCCCTTCTCGCCCGCCGGTTCCGTCCGAAGCCCGGAGCCGGCGTCAGGAGTGACTGGATTGGCCCCGCCCGATCCCGGGAGGCGACCGGGACGGAGCCGTCCCGCCCGATATAGGAAGGCCCATCCGGGAGCGGAAGGGGCTGCCGCCCCCCGTAGGAGTCCGGAGGATGTCCAGGCTGCATACTTGACAAAGGCAACCATCAAGGCGGACGCTTTCCCCGAGCCCTGCCGCGGAGACCCCCGATGCAATCCGACGCCCTCGCCCCCGATCCGGACCCGACCATCGAAGCCGTCCGCCGCTTCTCGCGCTTCTACACCAAGCGGATCGGGGCGCTCGGCGAGGGTCTGCACGGCAGTCCCTTCTCGCTCCCCGAAGCCCGGGTCTTCTACGAGGTCGGGAGCCGGGGCAGCGCCACCGCGGGCGAGCTCGCGCGCGACCTGGAGCTCGACCCCGGCTACATGAGCCGCCTCGTGAAGGCCCTGGAGGAGCGGGGCCACCTGGTCCGCACCCCCAACAGCGCCGACGGCCGCCAGATGGACCTCGCCCTCGCCGACGCCGCCCGTCCCGCCTACGAGGCGATCGTGGCGGCCGCCCGCCGGGAGATCGGTGCCATGCTGGCCGCCCTGGGGCCGGACGAGCGCGACGCCCTGGTCGGGGCGATGCGGCGCGTCGAAAGGCTGATCGGCCCCGCCGCGCCGGCCGACCTCACGCTGCGTCCGCACCGGCCCGGCGACATGGGCTGGGTCGTCGAGCGCCACGGCGCGCTCTACGCCCGCGAGTACGGGCTCGACTCCCGCTTCGAGGCCCTGGTCGCCGAGATCGTGGCGAAGTTCCTGCGCGAGTATGACCCGGACGCCGAACGCTGCTGGATCGCCGAGCGCGACGGCGAGCGCGTCGGCTGCGTCTTCGTCGTGCGCGCCGACCCCGAGACCGCCAAGCTTCGCCTCCTGCTGGTCGATCCGGCGGCCCGGGGCCTCGGCCTCGGCCGCCGCCTCGTCGACGAATGCCTCGCCTTCGCCCGCGCCAAGGGCTATCGCCGCATGGTGCTCTGGACGAACGACCCGCTCGTCGCGGCCCGGCACATCTACGAAAGGGCCGGGTTCACGATGGTGGAGGAGAGCCGCCACGCCGACTTCGGACCCGAGATGACCGGGCAGACCTGGACAAGGGATCTCGACTGAGCGCTCCGGCGCTCAGGTGCGTTCCGTGAGCCCGTACCAGAGATAGGCCCCCTTCAGGATCAGCCGCCGCAGGCCGGGGGAGACGAGGCTCATCGGCAGCCCGCGATAGGGCGCCGGCAGGGACTCCACCCGGGCCCGGTCGGCGATCGACATCGCCAGCACCATGCCGGCCCAGGGCGCCGTGTTCACCCCGTTGCCGTGCCACCCGAAGGCGTAGTGCACGGTCCGATCCGCCGGGAGCCGGCCGACGGCGGGCGTACCGCGGGCCGTGAGGCACACGAGGCCGTTCCAGAAATGGGTGGTCTCGATGCCGCGCCAGGACGGGAACACCTCCCCGAGCCGCGTCTCCAGCCAGGCCCGCATCGCCGCGTCGTCCGCCGGCCCGCCGGCCGTGCCGCCACGGCCGCCGAACAGGAAGCGCCGATCGGGCAGGACGCGGTAGTAAAAGAGCAGGCTGCGGCTGTTGGCGACGGGGCAGTCGGTGCGGAAGCGCTCGGCCTCCAGCTCCGCCGCCGTCAACGGCCGGGTCACCACGATGTTGGAGAGCGCCGGCAGGGTGCGGTTGGCGAAGTCCGGGCGAAGCTCGTCGGGCGTGTATCCGTTGGTCGCCACGATCACGTGCCGGGCCGAGACCCGGCCTTCGGGGGTCTCCAGCACGTGCCGGCCGCGGTCCTTGACCCAGTCGTGCACCGGGCTCGCGCCGTGAACGCGGACGCCGCGCCGTCGGGCGGCCGCCTCGAGCCCGAGGAGGAACTTCAAGGGATTGAGGCCGAAGCCGCCCCGGAGCCGGAGCGCCCCGAACTGCTCCGTGCCGCCGTGCCCGATCGCCCCGAAGGCCCAGCCCTGCAGGAACGTGGCGTCGAGGCCGAAGCGGTGCCGGTAGATGTCGGCCGTGGTCACCAGGTGGGGCACCGCGCTTTCGTGATGGGCGACCTCGTAGACGCAGTCGCCCTGAGGGTCCGCGTCGATCCGCTCCTCCGCCAGGAGGGCCCGCGTGGTCTCGATCCCCTCCATCTGGCTGAGGTAGAAGCGCCGCGCCTCCTGGTCGCCGTAGCGCGCGATCATCTGCTCGGCCGACAGCTTCGCGGCCGGCAGCGTGACGAAGCCGCCGTTGCGCGCCGAAGCGCCCCATCCGATCGGGCCGGCGTCGAGCACGACGGACTCGATGCCGTGGTCGCGGGCGAGATGCAGCGCCGCCGAAAGCCCCGTATAGCCGGCGCCGATGATGGCGACCTCCGTCCGGACCTCGCCCGAGAGCGGCGTGGTGGCCGGCAGGTCCACGCCCTCCGACCACCAGGTCCGGGGCATGCGCTCGGTATCGTAGACGGCAGGATGAAAGACCGGCGGGTACAACGGGACGCCTCCCTCGGGGCCGGGAGAGTAGCCGGTCCGGGCCCGGCCGAGAATCCCGCCTTGACGCGCGCAAGCGTCGCGCCTACCGGGGGGCGCCGACAGGAGACGCCCCGCATGGAAGCCCGGATCGCAGCGATCTACCGCTACCCCGTCAAGGGCTTCTCGCCCGAGCGCCTGCCCGCCGCCGACCTGGAGCCGGGCCGGACGATCGCCTGGGACCGCGCCTTCGCGATCGAGAACGGCCCCTCGGGCTTCGACCCCGCCGCCCCGGCCTACTTCCCCAAGATCCGCTTCCTGATGCTGATGCGGAACGCCGAGGTCGCCAAACTGAAGACCCGCTTCGACCCCGCCTCCATGACGCTGACCGTCGAGGAGGCCGGCGCCCCGGCGCTAACGGCCCGCCTCGATCGCCAGGACGGCCGCGCCGCCCTCGAAGCCTTCGTGGCCGCCCGCTTTCCGGGCGAGCTGCGCGGCCCGCCGCGCCTCCTCGCCACCCCCGGCCACAGCTTTTCGGACGTGGCCGCCAAGGTCCTGCACCTGGTCAACCTGGAAAGCCTCCGCGACCTCGAGCGCCATGTCGGCGCCCCGGTCGATCCTCTGCGCTTCCGCGCCAACCTCTACGTGGAGGGGATCCCGGCCTGGTCGGAGTTCGGCCTCGTCGACCGGACCGCTGCGGCGGGGTCGGTTCGCCTCGAGGGCGTGAAGCGCACGGAGCGCTGCGCCGCCACCAACGTCGATCCGGCGACCGGCCTGCGCGACCTGCAGATCCCCCGCACCCTGATGGGCGCCTACGGCCATACCGACTGCGGCATCTACGTGCGGGTGACCGCCGGAGGCCGGCTGGCCGAGGGCGACCGCCTGGCGCTCGACCTCGCGGCCGAAACCCTCGACCTGCCCTTCTGATCGGCCGCCCCCCGCGCCGGACCGGACCCCGACATGCAAACGGCCCGGATCTTGCGATCCGGGCCGGAAAGGGTCGTTCGAAACCGCGGCTGGCGGACCTCAGTCCTCGGCCGGAGCCTCCTCGGGCGCCTCGGCGGCCGGCTCGGCGGCCTTGCGGCGTGTGCGGGTCGTCGTGGTGCCCGTCCCGGGCGCCGCACGGGTGCGCCGCTTCTTCACCGGCTCCGCGTCGCGCGGGGCGCCGGTGATGAAGGCCGGCAGCTCGTCGGCCACGTTGGCCGCGGGCGCCGGGGTCTCCGCGTGCCGCTCCTCGACCGGCTCAACGCGGGGCTCGGGCCGCTCGAAACGCTCAGGGCGGTCGGCGCGCTCTGGGCGCTCGGCGCGCTCCGGACGGTCGGCACGTTCCGGACGCTCGGCACGTTCCGGACGCTCGGCACGCTCCGGACGCTCGACACGCTCCGGACGCTCGGCACGTTCCGGACGGTCGCCGCGAGGCTCGTAGGGACCGCGGTCACCACGCTCGTAGCGGCCTTCGCCGCGCCCGTAACGGTCCCCGCGATCCGGCCGATCGCCGCGATCCGGACGGTCGACCCGCTCGGGACGATCCATCCGCTCGCCGCCCATGTCGGCGCGCTCCGGACGGTCCGTCCGCTCGGGACGGTCGCCCCGATCCGGCCGATCGCCGCGCATGTCGGGACGGTCGCCCCGCTGTTCGCGGAACGGCCGGCCCTGGCCGTTGTGGCGGTTGCGATCGTGCTGGGGACGGTCGCCGAAGCGGTCGCGGTTGTCGCGATCCCGGTTGTCGCGGAACTCGCGGTCCCGGCCCTGGAAGGGCGGGCGCTCGGGACGGTCGCCGCGATCCGGGCGGTCGCCGCGATCGGGACGGTCGCCCCGCTCGGGACGGTCGCCCCGCTCGCCCATCGGGTTCCCGGCACGCGGCGGCTCCTCGATGAAGGGCTGCGGGGCATCCGGGGTGGCATAGACCACCGGACGGGCGTCCGCGCTCGTGTCCACGTCGTCCTCGTAGTCCTCGTCGTCGATCTGGACGTCGGAGCGGACGATCGTGATCGGCTGCTGCAGCTGCGCCTGGGCGGCGGCGATGAGCCGGTAATAGTGCTCGGCGTGCTGAAGGTAGTTCTCCGCGAGCACGCGATCCCCGCTCGCCTGTGCGTCACGCGCCAGCGTGACGTACTTCTCGGCGACATGGAGAGCCGTGCCGCGGACCTTCACGTCCGGACCGTTCGACTCGTAGCTGCGGGTCAGCGGGTTGGGGCCCTTGCGGCCGCTGTTGTTGCCGCCGCGGCCGCGCATTCTCTGCTTCGGATTACCTTGCCTCATGTGAAATCGATCTCGTCCGGGAACTTGAGCATTCGGCGAGCCCGCCGTTTCCGCAGCCCCGTCCCGACGGCGGGGCCATGCGCATGAGCAACCGGGCCGACATGTCGGCCGGACCTGGTTTGCCTCGAACTGGGTCGTGTCCCCCCGGACGATCGGCCGTTCCCTCGGAAAGCCTCATCGTCCGCGGTCCTCCGACCGCGCCGGTCCGCTCCGGCCGGACGATCTCGTCCGAACCGCACGGACGCCGGCCACGGTCTCGATCGACCGTGTAGGCGAATGTCCCGTCATCGGGCTCGCAAAGCCTCTATCGGCTGAAGTCGTGCCGATTCGCTGCGGATCTTGCGATTTTGGTTCGGTCGATCCAACGACGACCCGCGGTTTGACCACCGACGGCCGAGCGGTCTCGATATCGAGCGACGCCTCAAGTCTCCGTGGGTGAGTGTTCGCCGGCGTTACGTATCGGCGATGCGAACCTAATCACTCCCAGGTGATTTTCCAAGGGATTTTTTCGCCAGAGCGCGAATTCGCACCGTCTTCCCTAACGGCGGGACGGCTTTCGGCCGGTCGTCCCCGGGTCGCACCCCGACCCGTCACGGCAAGAACGCCCGCAGGACGCGATCGTTCCCCGCGAGATCGGGCAACACATCGATTCGCTTGAAACCGTTGGGGACCAGGATCGCCCGAACGGCCTCAGCCTGCCGCCACCCGATCTCGACCGCCAGAAATCCCCCCGACCGGAGCGCGGCGGGGGCCTGGGCCGCGATGGCCCGGTAGGCGTCGAGGCCGTCGGGCCCGCCGTCGAGCGCGAGCCGCGGATCGTGGTCGCGCACCTCGGTCATCAGCCCGGCGATGTCCGCGCTCTCGATGTAGGGCGGGTTGGAGACCACCACGTCGAACCCGCCCGGGGCGAGCGCCGCCCCGTAGGAACCGCGCACCAGCAGGGCCCGGTCGGCGAGGCCGAGCGCCGCGAGGTTCTCGGCCGCGACCGCCAGCGCCCCCGGCGCGAGATCGATCCCGAGCCCGACCGCGTTCGGCAGTTCGGCGAGGAGCGCCGCCAGGATGGCCCCGGACCCCGTGCCGATGTCCGCGACGACCAGTCGCGTATCCCGTCCCGCCGCGCCGTCGATCGCCTGCAGCACCGCCTCGACCAGCGTCTCCGTGTCGGGCCGCGGCACCAAAGCGTCCGGGCCGAGCCGGAACGTCAGGCCCCAGAACTCCTGCCGCCCCAGGATCCGCGCCACCGGCTCCCCGCGCAGCCGGCGCGCCGCCGCCGCCGCGATCGCGGCCGCCTCGTCCTCCCGGAGCGGCCGGGCGCCCTCGCGCACGAGCCCGGTCAGGTCGAGGCCGACCACCTCGCGCACGAGGAGGCGCGCGTCGAGGTCGGGACTGTCGAGCGCGGCCTTTCGGAAGGCGTCCCGGAGCGCGCGGACGGCCGCCTCCAGCCTGTCGCCCGCCGAGATCGCCGGCGCCCTCACGGGCCTCACGCCGATTCGGACGCGAGCAGGCCGGCCTGGTGGTCGGTGATCAGCGGATCGATCACGTCGTCCAGGGCTTCGCCGGCCAGGATCTCGGGCAGTTTGTAGAGCGTCAGGTTGATGCGGTGGTCGGTGACCCGGCCTTGGCCGAAGTTGTAGGTGCGGATCCGTTCGGACCGGTCGCCCGAGCCGACCTGCGCCTTCCGGTTCTCCGCGCGCTCGGCCTGGGCGCGCTCCCGCTCGGCCTCGTAGATCCGGGCGCGGATCAGCTTCATGGCCTTGGCCTTGTTCTGGTGCTGGGACCGCTCGTCCTGCATGGCGACGACCGCGCCGGTCGGTACATGCGTGATCCGCACCGCGCTCTCGGTCTTGTTGACATGCTGCCCGCCCGCGCCCGAGGCCCGGAAGTAGTCGATGCGCAGGTCCGCGTCGTTGATCTCGACGTCCACGTCTTCCGCCTCCGGCAGGACCGCCACGGTCGCCGCCGAGGTGTGGATGCGCCCGCTCGATTCCGTCGCCGGCACGCGCTGCACCCGGTGCACGCCGGATTCGAACTTCAGCCTCGCGAACACACCCTTGCCGGTGATCGACGCCACGATCTCCTTGTAGCCGCCCATCTCGCCCTCGCTCGCCGAGAGCACCTCGACCTTCCAGCCCCGGAGCGCGGCATAGCGCTCGTACATGCGGAAGAGGTCGCCGGCGAAGAGCGCCGCCTCGTCGCCGCCCGTGCCGGCCCGCACCTCCAGGATCGCGCTCATCTCGTCGGCGGCGTCCTTGGGCAGGAGCAGGAGCCGGACCTCCGTCTCCAACGCCTCGACCCGTGCCTCGGCCTCCTCCCGCTCCGCCTCCGCCAGCGCCCGCATCTCGGTGTCCGTCGCCTCGTCGGCGATCAGTTCCTCGATGCCCCGGAGCTCGCTCTCCGCCTGGATCAGCGCCCTGGCCTTGGAGACGATGGGCTGGAGCTCCGCATAGTCCTTGGCGAGCTGCACGTAGTCGTCCGCGTCCGCCCCGGCGGCCATGCGGGCCTCCAGGACCGCGAAGCGGTCGATCACCTGGTCGAGTTTCTCGCGCGCGAGCATGTCTGGAGTCCGGTAGTGCTGAATGGTGGAGCCGGTTGGGCGTCGGTCTGCGGCGGAGCGTCGCTAGACCGGGATCCCCTGCTCGTCCGCGTAGGCGCGCAGGAAGGCCCGGAGATCCGCCGGCGGGCGCCCCGGTTCGAGCCGGCTCAGGAACCGCGCCCTGAGCCTGTTCAGGTCCGCCTCCAGCACCATCGCCTTCACGGGCCCGATCGAGGAGGGCGACATCGAGATCGAGCGGTAGCCGAGCGCCAGGAGCGCCAGCGATTCCAGCGGCCGCCCCGCCAGCTCGCCGCACAGCGTGATCGGCACGTGGTGCTCGGCGGCCTTGTCGACGATGGTCTTCAGCATGCGCAGGAACGGCAGGGTCAGCGTGTCGTAGCGCTGCGCCACCCGGGTGTTGCCGCGATCCGACGCCATCGTGAACTGGAAGAGGTCGTTCGACCCGACCGAGGCGAAGTGGACGACCCGGAAGAGCTCGTCGAGCTGGAAGACGAGCGACGGCACCTCGATCATCACCCCGAGCTTCACGGTGTCCGGCAGCACGTGGCCGTGGCGCTTCAGGAACGCCTTCTCGCGCTCCACCATGGCCTGCGCCTTCATGAACTCGGTGACCTCGGTCACCATCGGGAACATGAGCCTCAGCTCCCGCCCCGCCCCCGCCTTCAGCAGCGCCCGGATCTGGGTCCTGAGCAGCCCGGGCCGGTCGAGCCCGAGGCGGATGGCCCGCCAGCCCATGGCCGGGTTCTCCTCCTCCTCGCTCGACCGGATATAGGGGAGCACCTTGTCGCCGCCGATATCGAGGGTCCGGAAGGTGACCGGCCGGTCCCCCGCCGCGTCCAGCACCTGCCGGTAGAGGCCCTCCTGCTCGGTCATCTTCGGGAAGGACGAGGCAACCATGAACTGCAATTCGGTACGGAAGAGCCCGATCCCGCTCGCCCCCGATTCGTCGAGATGGGGCAGGTCGACGAGCAGCCCGGCGTTGAGCAGCATCTGCACGTCCGCGCCGTCCTTGGTGACGGCGGGCCGCGACCGGAGACGCCGGTACTGAGCCTGGCGGCGCGCCCGGAAGCGGACCTTCTCGGCATAGGCCGTCTCCACGTCCGCCGGCGGGCGCAGGTGCACCAGGCCGGCCTCGCCGTCGACGATGACCGCGTCGCCCGTCTCGACCAGCGAGACCGCACCGTTGACCTGGCCGACCACCGCCACACCGAGCGCGCGCGCCACGATCGAGACGTGGCTGGTTGTCGCGCCCTCCTCCAGCACCAGGCCGCGCAGCCGCTCCCGGTCGTAGTCGAAGAGCTCCGCCGCGCCCATGTTGCGCGCGACGATGATGGCATCCTTGGGCAGGACCCCGGACACGGTGCCGTGCGGCTTGCCCATCAGCTCGCGCAGGAGCCTGTTGGCGAGGGCGTCGAAGTCGTGCAGCCGCTCGCGCAGATACGGGTCCGTCTGCCGCAGCATGCGGGCGCGGGTGTCCGACTGGACCTTCTCCACGGCCGCCTCGGCGGTGAGGCCGTTGCGGACGGCCTCCTCCATCTTGCGCACCCAGCCGCGGTCGTAGGCGAACATCCGGTAGGCCTCGAGCACGTCCAGGTGCTCGCCGGGCGTCGCCACTTCGGACCGCGACAGGAGGTCGTCGACCGAGATGCGCAGCTTCTCGATCGCGGCCTCCAGCCGGATGATCTCCCGGTTCGGATCGTCGGCGATCAGGTTCGACACGACCACGCGCGGCTCGTGCAGCACCGCGTGGCCGAGCGCCACCCCCTCCCCCAGCCCGACGCCTTCGAGCGCCATCGGGCGCTTCAGGTCGAGCGCCGCGCCGCCGGCCCGGGCGAGCGGTTCCAGTCCGCCGGCCGCGATCATCTCGGCGATGATCATCGAGATGGTCTGGAGGGCCTCGACCTCCTCGTCCAGGTAGGTCCGGTGGGCCTTGTTCTGGACGACCAGGACGCCGAGCGTACGGCCCGCGCGCAGGATCGGCACGCCCAGGAAGGCGTTGTACATCTCCTCGCCCGTCTCCGGGCGATACGCGAAGGCGGGATGGACCTGGGCGTTCGCGAGGTTGAGGTAGCGCGCCTCGGCGGCGATCAGGCCGACCAGGCCCTCGCCGACCTTCAGGCTCGTCTGGTGCACGGCGGCGCGGTTCAGGCCGACTGTGGCGTAGAGCTCGAGCGTGTCGTCCGCCCGCAGCACGTAGACCGAGCAGACCTCGGCCACCATGTTGTTGGCGATCTGCTCGACGATCTTGTCGAGCCTCTCCTGCGCGCTGATGGGCTCCGCCATCACCTCGCGCAGGCGGCGGAGCAAGACGCGTGGCGCGGCGAGGGACCCTCGCATCCGACAGCTCCCCCCGGTTCGATCCTCGAGCGGCCCCGCGCCGCGCGTCAGCGGGCGCTTCGGGCCTCCCTCAATGCTTATCGAGACCGTAGACGGAATGCAAAGTCCGAACCGCGAGTTCCGTGTAGGCTGCGTCGATCAGCACCGAGATCTTGATCTCCGACGTGGTGATCGCCCGGATGTTGATGCCCTTGGAGGCGAGCGCCTGAAAGGCCTGCGCGGCGACGCCGGCGTGGCTGCGCATGCCGATGCCGATGACCGACACCTTCACGACGTCGCTGGACGACTGCACGTTGGAGGCGCCGATCTTCGCCATCGCCGAATCGAGCACCGCCCGGGCGCGGTCATGGTCGGCCGCCGGCACCGTGAAGGTGATGTCCGTCGTCGAGCCGTCCGGCGACGTGTTCTGCACGATCATGTCGACGTTGATGCCGGCCTCGGCGAGCGGCCCGAACACCGCCGCGGCCACGCCCGGCTTGTCGGCGACGTTGCGGAGCGAGATCTGCGCCTCGTCCTTCGAATAGGCGATGCCGGTGACGACTTGGGTTTCCACGATCTCATCCTCGTCGCAAATCAGGGTGCCGGGCGGATTGCCGTAGGCGTCCACGCCGACCTTCTCGGGATCGTCGAAGCTCGACCGCACGAAGGTGCGGACCTTCTTGACCATGGCGAGTTCGACCGAGCGCACCTGCAGGACCTTGGCGCCGAGGGACGCCATCTCGAGCATCTCCTCGAAGGCGACCCGATCGAGGCGCCGCGCCTTGGGCACGATGCGCGGATCGGTGGTGTAGACGCCGTCGACGTCCGTGTAGATGTCGCAGCGATCGGCCCCGATCGCCGCCGCGATGGCGACCGCCGAAGTGTCCGACCCGCCGCGGCCGAGGGTCGCGATCCGGTTGTTCGGCGCGATCCCCTGGAAGCCCGCGATGACCGCGACCTGGCCGCCGGCGATCCGCTCCGTCAGGAAGCCGCCGTCGATCGACATGATCCGCGCCGCCCCGTGCTGCCGGTCGGTCACGAGCGGGATCTGCCAGCCCTGCCAGGAGCGGGCGTTGATGCCCATGTCCTGGAGCACGATCGCGAGAAGGCCGGAGGTCACCTGCTCGCCCGACGCCACCACCGCGTCGTACTCGCGGGCGTCGTGGAGGGCCGCCGCCTCCTTGCAGTAGGCGACCAGCTGGTTCGTCACCCCCGCCATCGCGGAGACCACCACGGCCACCTGATGCCCGGCGTCCACCTCCCGCTTGACGTGCCGCGCCACGTTCCGGATGCGCTCGATATTGGCGACGGACGTGCCGCCGAACTTCATCACCAGACGGGCCATGGGGGTCACTTGATCGAGGCTGCGGAGGCGGCGGGGTCCGGCCCATGGCCGCCCCGCCTCATTCGGCCGCGCGTATACAGGAAGGGGCCCGGGGCTGCAACGGCGACGCTCGGCTTTGACGGTTCATGCCGTTACGGCAGAGCGGCTTGAATTTCCGCGCCGTCGTGCCATCATGCCGGAGTGAGGGACGGGCTCGCGCCCGCGCCTCCTTACGCGGTTAGAATTGGACCCGGATCAGCAACAGCCAGGCCGTCCGGGTCCTTTTCATTTCCAGCGTGACGCCGCGTGGGATCCATCTCCACATGAACGTCGCTCCGGTTCGAGGGCGAGGCCGTCGCCTCGGTCCGGGTGGCCCGTCCTCCCGGATGCGCCCTGGCCGGCGCAAGCTGCTTTCGCTCTCGACGGGCAGATCCTAGCCGACCATGACCTAACGGCAACAGACGTCGGCCAGCGCCCGGCTTGACCCCGCGCCCCGAGGGGCTACCTTCCCGCCCCCAGGCAAGGAGCCCCCATGACAGCCGCCCGCGCGACCACCGTCGACGACGCCGAGATCCGCCGCTTCTCCGCCATGGCGGCCGAATGGTGGGACCCGGCCGGCAAGTTCCGGCCGCTCCACAAGTTCAACCCGGTCCGGCTCGGCTATGTGAAGGAGGAGGTCTCGGCCCGCTTCGGCAGGGACGCGCGCGACGCCCGCGCCTTCGAGGGCCTGCGGATCCTCGACATCGGCTGCGGCGGCGGACTGCTGACCGAGCCTATGGCCCGTCTCGGCGCCGAGGCGGTGGGCGCCGACGCCTCGGAGACCAATATCGAGGTCGCCCGGCTGCACGCCGCCGAAGTCGGTCTCGCGATCGACTACCGGGCCACCACCGCCGAGGACCTCGCGGAGGCCGGGGAGACCTTCGACGTCGTCCTCGCCATGGAGATCGTCGAACACGTCGCCGACCCCGCCCTCTTCGTCGCCGAATGCGCCCGCATGGTGCGGCCCGGCGGGCTCCTCTTCATGGCGACCCTGAACCGGACCCTGAAGTCCTACGCGCTCGCCATCGTGGGCGCCGAATACGTTCTGCGCTGGTTGCCGCGCGGGACCCACGACTGGTCCAAGTTCATCCGGCCGGGCGAACTCTGCGACATGATCGGGGCGGCCGGGATGGAGATCCTCGACCGCACCGGCGTCACCTACGACCCGCTCCGGGACCGCTGGTCGCGCAATCCGCGCGACCTCGACGTCAACTACATGGTTCTCGCCGGCCGGCCCTGACCCGCGTCAGTTCCGTTCGTCCGGCAGGATCGGCAGGGGATGGACCTCGATCCCCTCCTCGGCGAGCGCCTTCGCCTCGTCGAGGGACGCCTCCCCGTAGATGCCGCGGTGCTCGGCCTCGCCGTAGTGGATCTTTCGCGCCTCCTCGGCGAAGCGCGGGCCCACGTCCTCGGCGCTGGCCAGGATCTTGGCCTTGATCTCCCGGAGCGTCTCCAGCATCGCGCGCTGGACGGGGTTCGGCACCATCATCGCCGCCGTCGGCGCCGGCACGGAGGGAGCCGCGGGGGTGGACCGCTCGGCCGCCGCCGCGGCCCGCGCGTCCTTGGATCGCCCGGACTGCACGTTCGGCGCCATCAGGCCGCGGCCGACCTGCGTCGACCCGCAAGTGGGGCAGACCACCAGCCGGCGCGCCGCCTGGGCCTCGAAGTCCGCCGAGGAGCGGAACCAGCCCTCGAACGCGTGCTCCTGTTCGCAGGAGAGGCTGTAGTGGATCATGCGCTGGCCTTGAGCGGCTTGTCGGCGGCCCGCAGCGTGAAGTCCCGGTCGTGCTGCAGGGCCGGAACCCGCCCGCGCACCGCGGCGACCTCCGCCATGTCGATGTCGGCCACGAGCACGCAGGGGTCCGTGCCGGCCTCCGCCACCACGCGTCCCCAGGGATCGATGATGACGCTGTGGCCGTAGGTCTGCCGCCCGGTCTCGTGCACGCCGCCCTGCGCGGCGGCGAGGAGCCAGCAGCCGTTCTCGATCGCCCGGGCGCGCAGCAGCACGTGCCAGTGCGCCTCGCCGGTCGGCTTGGTGAAGGCCGCCGGCACGCTCAGGATCCCGGCACCGCCCTCCTGCGCAAGGGCGCGGAAGAGATGCGGGAACCGCAGGTCGTAGCAGATCGCGACGCCGAGCCGGCCCCAGGGCAGGTCGACCGTCACGGCCTCGCCGCCGGCGCGGATCTTGGCGCTCTCCCGGTACTGCTCGCCGTTGGCGAGGTCGACGTCGAAGAGGTGGATCTTGTCGTATCGGGCCGCCACCGACCCGTCCGGCGCGATCACGAAGGCGCGGTTGGCCGCCTTGGTCTCCGCCACCTTGACGGCGAGCGACCCGACATGCAGCCAGATGCCGAGCTCGGCCGCCAGCGCGCGCAGCCGCTTCAGCACCGGATCGCGTGCCTCCTCGGAGATCGCCGCGAAGAAGCGGTCCGCCTCGTGCTCGATGATGTTGGTGTTCTCGGGCGTCTGGACGTACTGCGCCCCCTGCGCCGCCGCCTCGCGCACCAGCGCCTCGACGGCCTCCGCGTTGCGCTCCGGCAGTCGCGAGGACGTGGTCTGCACCAGGGCCGCTCTGAAGGTCGCCATCGGACACTCCCGCTCGGGCGCCCCGGGAACCTCCGGGCCGCGCGCCGACGTCAAGACAGGAAACGACCTTACCGCAATGCACCAACGCTCGCCAGCAACGGATCGAGCCCGCCCGACCGCTCCAGGTCGTGCAGGTCGTCGCATCCGCCCACATGGGTGGAGCCCACGAAGATCTGCGGGAAGGTCGCCCGCCCCGACCGGCTCATCATCTCCTGCCGAAGATCCGCATTGCCGGTCGCGTCCCGCTCGTCGTAGGCGACGCCCTTGCGGCTGAGAAGGGCCTTGGCGGCACTGCAATAGCCACAGCCTTGGCGGGTGTAGATGACGACCTGGCTCATGCGCGAAGTCCCCTGCCGGACGGGGGGAACGGCCCGGCTGCACGGCGCCGGCCCCCGTTTGGAACCGATTGCGCTCATATATGGAGCGGCCCGCCCTGGGCAACCCTGGCGACGGTCAGCACGTCGACCCCCGCAGCCCCGCCGCGCAGCAGGGCGCGGGTCGCCGCCTTCACGGTCGCCCCCGTGGTCAGCACGTCGTCGACGAGCAGCACCCGCCGGCCGGACAGCCGCACCTTCGCATCCACCGCCACCCGGAACGCCCCGCGCACGTTGTCGTCGCGCTCCCTGCCGGTGAGCCCGACCTGCGCGGGCGTCGACCGGATGCGCGCCAGCAGGAACGGGTCGACGGGGCGCCGGCCGCGCCGGCCGACCTCCTCGGCGATCAGTTGCGACTGGTTGAACCGCCGCGACACCAGGCGGCGCGGATGCAGCGGCACCGGCACGATCACGTCGGCCTCCGCCAGCAGGTCGCGCCCCGCCGTCGCCGCGAGCCGGCCGAGGAGGCGCGCCGCCTCGGTCCTGTCCTGGTACTTGAGCCGGTGCACAAGATCGCGGGCGAGCCCCTCGTACAGGACCGCCGCCCGCGCCCGCCCGAAGGGAGGAGGGTCCGCGATCGCCTCCGCGGACAGCGCGCCGGCTCCGATGTCGTATCCGAACGGGATGCCGAGCCGCTCGCAATAGGGCCTCTCGATGAAGCGCAAGCCGCCCCAGCAGGCCCCGCAGAGTCCGTGCGGCTCCCCGACCGGCCCCCGGCAGCCGAGGCAGAGCGGCGGCAGCACGAGGTCGATCGCCGCCCGCGCGACCGCGGCGGCACTGCCCGACAAGGCCGTCAGGAACGGCCGGACGCCCACGCTCGCCATGGGCGCCGAGAGTGGCCCAGGCCCGCTGACGGCGCCAGTCCCCAGCCCCCCACCAACGGTCGAATTCCAGCTTCGGGCCCGGATCGCCTGCCTGGATGGGAACGCTCGTCCCACCCGGCGGTTTTGACGCGCCGCCGTCGCCGTGCCATCACGCCCGCTCGAGCCCCGCGGAGCCCCGATGAGCCACCCCGTCGTCTTCGACCGAGCCCTTCTGGCCGCCAGGCGCCGCCGCGCCCTGGACCGCGCCTCTCCGGGGGCCGACTTCCTGATGGCGCGCGTCGCCGAAGACCTGGAAGACCGCCTCGCCACGGTGGCCCGCCGCTTCGAACGGGCGGCCGTGATGGGGGACCCGACCGGGCTCGTCGCCGCGGCCCTGCGCCGGACCGGAAAGGCGGACCGGATCGTCCGGGCCGTGCCGCCCGGCGCCGTGCCCGGCTCCGGCGACCTGGTGGCCGACGAGGAGGCCCTGCCCTTCGCACCCGCGGCCCTGGACCTCGTCGTCGCGGGTCTGTCGCTGCACTGGGTCAACGACCTGCCCGGCAGTCTCGTCCAGATCCGCCGGGCCCTCGCCCCGGACGGGCTCTTCCTGGCGGCCCTCCTCGGCGGCGACACCCTGGCCGAACTCCGCGAGGTCCTCCTGGCCGCCGAAGTCGAGGTCGCCGGCGGCGCGAGCCCCCGCGTGGCGCCGTTCCTCGACGTGCGCGACATGGGTTCGCTCCTGCAGCGGGCGGGTTTCGCCCTCCCGGTCACAGACGTCGACCGCGTCACGGTCCGGTATGACGGGCTCTTTGCGCTTCTCGCAGACCTGCGCGCCATGGGGGCGACGAGCGTCCTCGAGGAGCGCTCCCGGCGGCCGGCGACCCGCCGCCTGTTCTTCCGGGCGGCGGAGATCTACGCCGAGCGCTTCGCCGATCCGGACGGCCGCATCCGCGCCACCTTCGAGGTCCTGTCCGCCTCCGGCTGGGCCCCGCACGAGAGCCAGCAGAAGCCGGCCCGCCCCGGCTCGGCCACGGTCAGGCTCGCCGACGCCCTCGGAACGACCGAGCGGCCGACGGGCGACAAGGCCGCGCGCTGACGGCGCCGGATGGGGACCGGCCAACGGATTTCAGGGGTGCGGGATCGGCTTCAGTGCGTCATCGCGGCGAGGACGGTGTCGGCGATCCAGGTCCATTGCGCGTTGAGCTGGTCGCCGTAGCCCGCCAGAGCCACCAGGATGGCGATCACCACGAGGCTGGCGATGAGGCCGTACTCGATGGCGGTCGCCCCGCTCTCGTCCTTCAGGATGGCGCGAAGCGGCGAGGAGAGCGACGCTGGTGTCGAAGAGCGTGACATCATCGGCGGCGGTCCTCAGACTAGGTCGATCAGATGCGGGATCAGCGGTTCGTCCGCCGGCGGCATGGGATAGTCGCGCAGCCGGGCCGGATGGACCCATTTGAGCGCCTGCCCCTCACGGCCGCGGACGGTTCCGGTCCAGCGGCGACAGATCCACAGTGGCATCAACAAATGAAAATCGGGATAATCGTAGCTGGCGAAGGTTAATGGGGCGAGGCACTCCGGCTTAACCAATATTCCGAGCTCTTCCTCGAGCTCCCGGATCAGCGTTTCCTCGGGCCGCTCACCCGCCTCGATCTTGCCGCCGGGAAATTCCCACAATCCGGCCAAGGACTTGCCTTCCGGCCTCTGGGCGATGAGCACGCGCCCGTCCGGGTCGACGAGCGCCACCGCCGCAACGAGAACGAGCTTCGTCATCGCGTGAATCTCCGACCACCGCGAAAGATCGCGGAATAAAACGTTTACTACTCCACGACAGACGGATTTCAGCTGCGGTAGTCGCCGTTGATCGCCACGTAGTCCTTCGTGAGATCACAGGTGTAGACCGTGTCGACCCCCGTCCCGAGCCCGAGATCGACCCGGATCCGGACGTGATCGCGCCGCATGTGGGCCGAGGCGGCCTCCTCGGAATAGCCCGGCGCCCGGGCCCCCGCGACCGCGACCTGCACGTCGCCGAACCAGATCGCCAGGCGGTCGCGGTCCGCCGGCTCGCCGGCCTTGCCGACCGCCATGACGACCCGTCCCCAGTTCGCGTCCTCGCCCGCCACCGCCGTCTTGACCAGCGGCGAGTTGGCGATCGACATCGCGATCCGCCGCGCCGAGCGCTTGGATTCGGCACCCGTGACGGTGATCTCGATGAGCTTGCGCGCACCCTCCCCGTCGCGCGCCACCTGCTGGGCGAGGTCGAGCGTGACGGCCCGCAGCGCGGTCCGGAAGGCGCCGAGGCGCGGGTCGCCCACCTCCGTGATCGCCGGCGCGCCGGCCTTCCCCGTTGCGAAGAACAGGAGCGTGTCCGACGTGGAGGTGTCCCCGTCGACCGTCACCGCGTTGAAGCTGTCGACCACGGCCTCGGACAGGAGGCCCTGAAGGACCGGCGCCGCGATGGCGGCATCCGTGAACAGGAAGGAGAGCATGGTCGCCATGTCGGGCGCGATCATGCCGGCCCCCTTGGCGATGCCGTTGATCGTCACCGCAACCCCGCCGATCTCCGCCGCGGCGGTCGCCACCTTGGGGAAGGTGTCGGTCGTCATGATGGCCTTGGCGGCCTCGATCCACGGCCCCTCGGCGGCGCGGGCCGCCGTGTCCTCCAGGACCGCGACGATCTTGCCCGCGTCGAGCGGCTCTCCGATCACGCCCGTGGAGGCGAGGAAGATCTCGCCCGGCGCGCAGCCGAGCGCCGCGGCGGCGCCGCCCGCCGTGGCCTCGACGGTCGCGACGCCCTTGGCGCCCGTGAAGGCGTTGGCATTGCCCGAATTCACGACCAGCGCCCTGGCGCGACCCTGCGCGAGCGAGGCCCGGCACCAGTCCACCGGCGCGGACGGACAGCGCGACGTCGTGAACACCCCGGCCACCGTCGTCCCCGCGTCGAGCGCCACCAGGAGTACGTCCGTCCGCCCCTTGTACTTGATCCCGGCCGCCGCCGTGGCGAACCGGACGCCCGCGACGGCAGGCATGGCGGGCTGGGTCTTGGGCGCCAGCGGCGAGACCGGATGGGCGGACATGGCTCTCTCGGACGATGGTTCGGGTACGGGGAAACCGCCCGGCGCGGACCGCGGGAGCGGGCCGTCCGGGCGCGGAGGCGACGCCGATGCTTCTACTTCTTCGGCGCGATGGCCGCCTCGTCGACCTCGATCTTGGCGTTCTTCTTCATCTCCTGCAGGGCCTCGGCGAAGCGCTCGCCGACCACCGCCTGCCGGATCTGGTCCTTCACCTCGTCGAAGCCGGGGACCTTCTGCTTGCGCCGGTCCTCGACCTTGATGACGTGGAAGCCGAACTGGGTCTCGACCGGCTCCTGGGTGTATTCGCCGGCCTTGAGCTTGGCCGCGGCCTCCTCGAAGGGCGCCACCATGTCGCCGGGCGAGAAGTAGCCGAGGTCGCCGCCCTCCTTGGCCGAGCCCGGGTCCTGCGACTTCTCGGTGGCGATCTTGGCGAAGTCGCCGCCCTTGCCCAGGTCGGCGATGATGCCGGCCGCCTCGTCCCGGCTCTTCACCAGGATGTGACGAGCCCGGGTCTCCTCCGGCGGCGTGAAGGCGGCCGCGTCCTTGTCGTAGCGCGCCTTGACCATCGCGTCGGTCACGGCCGCGTCGACCTTCACGCGGATGTATTCGTTGATGAGCAGCTGCTGGCGCACAGCGTCGAGCCGCCGCTTGAAATCGTCAGAATTGCCGAGCCCGTCCTTGTCGGCGGCGGCGGCCAGGATCTTCATGTCGATGAGCCGGTCCAGGGCCGCCCGCCGGCGCGCGCCCTCGGGAAGTTGCGCGAGCTGCTGGGACATGTTGCCCATGACCTGCGCGAGTTCCTGCTCGGTGACCGGCTTGCCGTCCACGGTCGCGACCGGCTTGTCCTGCGCCGCGGCCGCGCCGCCGACCAGGGCGGTGGCGGCGAGGATGCCGGCCAGGATCGTGTTTCTCGTTGCCTTCGACATCGGTGTTTCCTTCGGTGGGTCTGACGCCCGGACCTCGCAGACGATTGGGGCGAGGCCGTGGAATTCGGTGCGGACATTGGTCCAAAGCCGCAGCGTTGACAACTGGGAGGGTGGCTCTTATCTCTCGCCAGCCCCCCGTTCCCGACGGGGTCGGGCTCGCGTGCCGAGCTCCCCGCCTCCGCCGCCCCTCGCGTGCGCACGGAGAGTTGACGATCCGGGGGGCCGGAAGGATCGGCCGGGCCATGGGGGCGCCTTCCGGACATGCTAGTTCCATGCGCGGCCGCGCGGGCGCAGACTCCGCGCCGGCCGGTCTTCGTCGTTCTCAAGGTTCCAAGGAAAGGCCCCCATGCTCGGGCTCGGTGCTCTCGCCAAGAAGCTGTTCGGCTCTTCGAACGACCGCAAGGTCAAGGCCTACCGCCCGCGCGTCGAGGCGATCAACGGACTCGAGAACGAGCTGGCGGCGCTGTCCGACGACGCCCTGCGCGCCCGCACCGTCCAGTTCCGCGAGGACCTGAAGAACGGCGCCGAGCTCGACGACCTGCTGGTCCCCGCCTTCGCGACCGTCCGCGAGGCCGCCAAGCGCGCCCTCGGCCAGCGCCACTACGACGTCCAGATGATCGGCGGCATGGTGCTGCACGAGGGAAAGATCTCGGAGATGCGGACCGGCGAGGGCAAGACCCTGGTCGCCACGCTGCCCGTTTACCTCAACGCGCTCGCCGGCAAGGGCGTCCACGTGGTCACCGTCAACGACTACCTGGCCAAGCGCGACGCCGAGTGGATGGGCCAGATCTACAACTTCCTCGGCCTCACGGTCGGCGTCATCGTGCACGGCCTCTCCGACGAGGAGCGCGCCGCGGCCTACGCCTGCGACGTGACCTACGCGACCAACAACGAACTCGGCTTCGACTACCTGCGCGACAATATGAAATACGACGTCGCCCAGATGGTCCAGCGCGGCCACCCCTACGCGATCGTCGACGAGGTCGACTCGATCCTGGTGGACGAGGCCCGCACGCCGCTCATCATCTCCGGCCCGCTCGACGACCGCTCGGACCTCTACACCGCCATCGACGTCTTCATTCCCCAGCTGAAGGCGAAGGAGGACTACGAGATCGACGAGAAGCAGCGCACCGCCAGCTTCACCGAGGCCGGCATGGAGCGCCTTGAGCAGATGCTCGGCGCGGCTGGGCTCCTGAAGGGCGAGAACCTCTACGACGTCGAGAACGTCACGGTCGTCCACCACGTCAACCAGGCGCTGCGCGCCCACTCGCTGTTCCAGCGCGACAAGGACTACATCGTCCGCAACGACGAGGTCGTCATCATCGACGAGTTCACCGGCCGCATGATGCCGGGCCGGCGCTACTCCGAGGGCCTGCACCAGGCCCTGGAGGCCAAGGAGCGCGTCCGCATCCAGCCGGAGAACCAGACCCTCGCGTCGATCACCTTCCAGAACTATTTCCGCATGTACGGCAAGCTCGCCGGCATGACCGGCACGGCCCTGACCGAGGCCGACGAGTTCATGGACATCTACGGCCTCGAGGTCGTCGAGATCCCGACCAACCTGCCTGTCCAGCGCGTCGACGAGGACGACGAGGTTTACCGGACGGCCGACGAGAAGTACCGCGCCGTCCTGACCGAGATCGACCGCGCCCACAAGCGCCTGCAGCCGGTGCTGGTCGGCACGGCCTCGATCGAGAAGTCCGAGCTGGTAGCCGAGATGCTGAAGCAGGAAGGCTACCGGCAGATCGACTTCGCCGACCCCAAGGCGCTCGAGAAGCTCTACGAGGCCGCCCGCACCGGCAAGCCGTCCAAGCTCTTCGCCGTGCTGAACGCCCGCTTCCACGAGCAGGAGGCCTATATCGTCGCCGAGGCCGGCGTGCCCGGCGCGATCACGATCGCCACCAACATGGCCGGCCGCGGCACCGACATCAAGCTCGGCGGCAACGTCGAGATGCGCGTCGCCCAGGAGATCGCCGGCATCGAGGACGAGGCCGCCAAGGTCGCCAGGATCGCGGAGATCAAGGCCGAGGTCGAGCGCTTCCGCGACATCGTGCTGAACGCCACCGACGAGGTCGAGGTCGAGGGCGGCAAGGGCAAGACCGTCACCCGCCCGGGCGGCCTCTATATCATCGGCACCGAGCGCCACGAGAGCCGCCGCATCGACAACCAGCTGCGCGGCCGGTCCGGCCGCCAGGGCGACCCCGGCCGGTCCAAGTTCTTCCTGTCCCTCCAGGACGACCTGATGCGCATCTTCGGCACCGACCGCATGGACGGCATGCTGCAGAAGCTCGGCCTGAAGGAGGGCGAGGCCATCATCCATCCCTGGATCAACAAGGCGCTCGAGAAGGCCCAGCAGAAGGTCGAGGCCCGCAACTTCGACATCCGCAAGAATCTCCTGAAGTTCGACAACGTCATGAACGACCAGCGCCGCGTCGTCTTCGACCAGCGTGTCGAGCTCATGACCGGCGACAACGTCCGCGAAACGGTGGGCGGCATGCGCCACGACGTCATCGCCGACCTGGTCCGCAAGCACATCCCCGAGAACGCCTATCCGGAGCAGTGGGACGTCGAGGGCCTCAAGGCCGACGTCCGCGAGCACGTCGCCCTCGACCTGCCGGTCGACGAATGGGCCAAGGAGGAGGGCATCGCCGACGAGGAGGTGCAGGAGCGCATCACCAAGGCGGCCGACACGGTCATGGACGACAAGGTCGCGCGCTTCGGCGACGAGATGATGGCCTATATCGAGAAGGCCGTGCTTCTGCAGACCCTCGACCATCTCTGGCGCGAGCACCTCGTCACCCTGGACCACCTGCGCCAGGTGATCGGCTTCCGCGGCTACGCCCAGCGCGACCCGCTGAACGAGTACAAGACCGAGGCGTTCACGCTCTTCGAGGCCATGCTGACCAACCTGCGCCAGGCGGTCACCGGCCAGATGATGCGCGTCGAGGTCGTCCAGCAGCAGGAGCCGCCCCCGGGCTTCACCGGCGGTGAACTGCCGCCCATGCAGGCCCACCACATCGATCCGCTGACCGGCCGCGACGAATTCGCCGCCGCCGATGCCGGCGCCTTCGCGGCCGGCCTCTCGGGCAGCGCCACGCCGGCGAGCTTCGCCGCGCAGGCCGTCGACCCGAAGGACCCGGCCACCTGGGGCAATGTCAGCAGGAACGCGCCCTGCCCCTGCGGCTCGGGCAAGAAGTTCAAGCACTGCCACGGCAGCCTGGTCGCCTGACCGCGGCCGATCCGTCCCGATCAAGCCTCGCCCGCCGGCCCGTCCGGCGGGTTTTCATTTTCATTGATTACAATTTTCTGAAATTTCGGAAGTTGACATCGCCTTACGGAAATTGATTAGATTTCAAAATTAGAATTGCAGATGTATTCCGGGTATAACAATTTCTAAATGCGATGTCCGTCTGAACCTTTGCTTGGAATTTTACCCCTAGAGTGGCGTCATGGAGAACCACAAGGGGGCCGCCATGACGCTGTCAGGCCTGATCAGAGACTTCCTTCGTGACCGGCGCGGCAACGTCGCCATGACGTTCGGCCTGTTGATGCCGATGGTCATCGGCCTTGCCGGCATCGCCATCGACAAGGCGGTCTGGGAGAGCCAGCGCCAGAGGCTGCAGAACGCCTCGGACGCGGCGTCTCTCGCCGCGGCGGCGGTCTTCAACGACAGCCGCTACACAACCACCTCCGCCAGGGTGGAGGCCGCGACCGCAGCCGCCAAGGCGGTGATCGCCGCGACCGAGCCGAACTTGGTCCCGACCATCGCGGTCGACTCCGCCGCCAAGGGCGTGTCCGTCTCGCTCGCCGACAAGGGCATCATCGGCTTCGCCGGCCTGCTCGGCATCACCAACGTCGACCTGGGAGCGGCGAGCGGCGCCAAGGCGGATTCGTCCAAGGGCAAGATCTGCATCCTCGCCCTGGACCCGGGCGGCAACCCGGGCATTCTGTTCTCGGGCGACGCGACCTTCACGGCCAAGGGCTGCGCGGTCTGGTCCAACTCGGGCACGAAGCGCTCCGTGGTCTTCCAGGGCAGCTCCGTCTCCGACTTCGACCTCCTCTGCTCGGCCGGAGAGGTCGTCGTCAACGGCGCCAAGACGGTCTCGGTCCCGGGCCAGTACTGCCAGCCCTTGGCCGACCCGCTGTCGAGCTACACCCCCTCGGTCCCGACAACCTGCGACAAGACGAACTTCAAGGTATCGTCGAACACCGACGTGACCCTGGCGCCCGGCCTCTATTGCGGCGGCATCGACGTGACCTCGAAGGCCAACGTCACGCTGCAGCCCGGGCGCTACTTCATCAAGAACGGGGATCTCAAGATCACCGCCACCGGCAACGTGACCGGCGAGGGCGTCGCCATGCACCTCGTCGGCAAGGCCACCGCCGACGTCTCCGGCCAGAAGGTCGTCCGCCTGACCGCCATGAACTACGGCGACATGGCCGGCAAGGTGCTCTCCGGCGACCGCGGCCAGACCGGCAACCTCGTCTCCAAGATCACTGGCGGCTCCGCCCTGGACCTCATGGGGACGATCTACCTGCCGAGCAACCAGCTGGTCTTTACAGGCAACGCCGCCGTGACCGTCTCGCCGCTGAACCAGCTGATCGCCAACACGATCCAGGTCAACGGCACCACCAAGGTCACCTTCTTCGCCGACTTCGTCACCGCCAAGCTGCCGGAGATCGTCGCCTACCTGCCGTCCGTCCGGCTGCTCAAGTAAAGGCGCACATCGACCGTTGAAAAGCGCCGAAAGGGCGGGTCCTGCGGGGCCCGCCCTTTTCTCGTTCCGCTCCGGTCCGCGGCGATTGCCGGGTCAGGATCCGAAGGGATTGATCTTCTGCCAGAAGGACCGCTCGGTCTTGGGCGCCGACTGCACCGCGGAAGCGGAGACGGCCGGAGCCGGCTGAACCTCGGGCTTGCCGGTGGGAGCCGCCGCGACCGCGGGCTTGGCCGACGGGGCGGCCGGTACCGGCGGAGAGGGCAGCGGAGACGCGGCCCCGGCCGCCGGAGTCGAGCCGGTCGCCGCAGCAGTACCGGTCGCCGCCACCGAGCCGGTGGCCGCCACAGAGCCGGTGGCCGCGATGGCGTCGCGTCCCGGGTTCTCCGGCTCGGACTTGGACCCGAAGCTGAACAGGCGGTCGACCATGCCGGGCTCCGACCGGGTCTCGGCCGTCGCCACCGCCGTGCCGGCCGGCCGGTTCGGCGCGGCCCGCGGGATCGGCACCGCGATCGGCGTCATGGCCGGCGCCGCAGACGCGGTCTCGGTCACGCCGCCCCGGAAGATCGAAGCCAGCATGGCACCCTCCGCCTTCGGCTTCGCAGCCTCCAGCGTCTTGGCGAGCGCGACCTCGGCGGCCGCCTTGTCCTTCTCGTCGAGCGAGGCGACCAGCGTCGCGGTCTCGGCGTCGTCCGCCTTCGCCTTGGCGGCGACCGCCATCTCGATATGGGCCGGGACCTCGTAGGTCGGGCAGGCGCCCACGGCGTTGAAGGCGGTCGATCCGGCGTCCTTCGGCTGCGCGTTGAAGACGTAGCGCTTCTCGCAGACGTCCACCTTGGGCTCGAGCTTCGTCACCTCGAAGTGGTCCGCGCCTTCCTTCAGGTTCTTCCAGAAGGCGTAGTTCGGATTGTGCCGGTTGCGCGCCATGTTCTGCGCGGTCATGCGGAACGGATAGGATTGCACCTGGAACGAGGGCTGTCCGCCGGCGAGCGCCTCGCGGGCGAGTGCGTAGATCTCCTCGACCTGGCCGTCCGTCATGGCGAAGCAGCCGGCCGACGAGCAGGCGCCGTGCACCATGATGGCGGCGCCCGTGCGCCCGTAGGCTCGGTCGAAGGCGTTCGGGAAGCCGACGTCGAAGGACAGGTGGTACTGCGAATTCGGGTTCATCCGCCACGGCGTGACCGTGTAGAAGCCCTCGGGCGACTGCTTGTCGCCCTCCTTGACCTTCGGTCCGACCGTGCCGCCCCAGGCGCAGATCTTGTAGTCCTTCAGGAAGGCGTACTTGCCGGTCTTGTCGCGCTTCCAGACCTCGAGGGTCGAATCCTGCTTGTAAATGCGGATGAGGATCGGATCCTCCTTCCGCATGTCCTTCTTGGCCATCAGCTCGAGCATTTCCGGGCGAAGCGGACGCGTCGCCTTGCCGGACGTGCTGGCGACGAACCCATGCTCTTCCTGGCAGGCACCGAGCCCGAGCGCGAGGCTCGCGAGGACGAGGAGGCGAGCGGACTTCCGAGACACCATCGGGCACCCATCCGTTGACCGGGTCGGGACGACGGCCATCGCCGGTCCCGGCACCCCCGACCCTAGGGCCGGTATGATTGACGACTTCTTAACTCCGGGCACGCCGGACGACGGTCGTCTCTTCGACCAAGTGTAGCGGAAGATTCTCTTTACGGCAAAAGCGTGTCGCCCAGCCGGGCAGGCTTTCCGAAAGCTTTCGGAACCGTCCCGGATCGGGACCGTCAGAGCGTCCGCCCGAGCGTCAGGAACTTCTCCCGGCGCATGCGCCGGATGTCCTCGCGAGGCAGGTCCTTGAGCCCCTCCAGCGCCTGCGCGATCGCCTGGCCGGTGGCGTCGATCACCGCCTCCGGGGCCCGGTGGGCGCCCCCGACCGGCTCCGGAATCACCCCGTCGACGATCTTGAACTTCACCAGGTCCTGCGCGGTGATCTTCATGTTGGTCGCCGCGTCCTGCGCCTTGGCCGGATCGCGCCACAGGATCGAGGCCGCCCCCTCCGGCGAGATCACGCTGTAGATCGCGTGCTCGAGCATGAAGACCCGGTTCGCCGTCGCGATCGCGATGGCACCGCCCGATCCGCCCTCGCCGATGACGACCGCCACGTTGGGCACGCCGAGCGCCAGGCACGCGTCGGTGGACCGCGCGATCGCCTCGGCCTGACCGCGCTCCTCCGCGCCGATGCCCGGATAGGCGCCCGCGGTGTCGATGAGGCTGATCACCGGCACGTCGAAGCGGTCGGCGAGCTCCATCAGGCGCACCGCCTTGCGGTAGCCCTCCGGCCGCGCCATGCCGAAGTTGTGCTCGATGCGGCTCGCCGTGTCGGACCCCTTCTCGTGCCCCAGAACCGCGACCGACAGGCCCCGGAACCGCCCGAAGCCGCCCATGATGGCGGCATCCTCGGCGAACTTGCGGTCACCGGCGAGCGGCGTGAAATCCTCGATCAGCCGGCCCACGTAGTCGACGAAATGCGGACGGTCCGGATGGCGCGCGACCTGCGTCTTCTGCCAGGGCGTGAGCTTCTGGTAGAGGTCCTGCATGGCCTGCGCGGCCTTCGCCTCCAGCCGCTCGATCTCCTCCTTGACGTCGACCGCCTCGCCCCGCTCGGCGAGCACCCGCAGTTCCTGGATCTGCCCTTCGAGGTCCGCGACGGGCTTTTCGAATTCGAGATAGCTGCGCATGAGGGCTCGGAGGCGGGAGGGAGTGGGTGGGACGGCGGAGGAAGGCCACGCGCGCGGGGCAAAGTCAAGGCGGAGACGGACTGCCGCCAAGTCACTCCCACGCCATCGGATGGTGCTCGGCGACGAGCCGCTTCAGCCGTTCCTCGAGCACGTGCGTGTAGATCTGGGTGGTCGAGATGTCCGCATGGCCGAGGAGCTCCTGAACGACGCGCAGGTCCGCCCCGTTCTCCAGGATGTGGCTCGCGAAGGCGTGGCGCAGCACGTGGGGCGACAGCCGGTCCGGCGGCACTCCGGCCTTCACGGCCAACGCCTTGAGATCGCGCGCGAAGGCCTGCCGGGTGAAATGGCCGGTTTCCCCGACCGAGGGGAAGAGCCAGGCATCGTTCGCCGTGCCGGCCGCGGCGGCGGCGGCCCGCCAGCGGGCGAGCGCCGCCTCGGCCTTGCCTCCGATCGGCACGATCCGCTCCTTGTTGCCCTTGCCCCGCACCCTGAGGACCGGCAGGTCCCCCGTACCTGCCCTGGCCGGAAGCCCGACCAGTTCGGAGACGCGCAGGCCCGTCGCGTAGGCGACCTCCAGCAGGGCCGAGAGCCGCAGCGCGCGCAGCCGCGCCGCATCCGTGAAGTCGGTGCGCCGGGTGTCGGCCTCCGCGGCCTCGATGAGCCGGTCGACCTCCGCCCTCGACAGCACCTTGGGCAGCGCCCGCCCGCGCTTCGGACCGTCGACCGTGCCCGTAGGGTCCCCGGACCGAACGCCCTCCGCGTACAGGAACTTCTGAAACTGCCGCAGGGCCGAGAGCCGCCGCGCCTGGCTGGTGGCCGCGAATCCCCGGGCCGCGAGATCGCCCATGTAGGCGCGCACGTCCTCGCTCTCCGCCTCCGCGACGGCCTTGCCGCGCGCGGCCAGGAACCGGCCGAAATCCTCGAGATCCCGCCGGTAGGCCGCGAGCGTGTTCTCGGCGGCGTTGCGCTCCACCGCGAGCATCTCCAGGAAGCTTTCGACGTGATGGCTGCCGCGCATGGCCGCCTCAGGGCTCGCGGAACCGCTCCGACGGGATGCGGATGGTGATGTCCCGGGGCTTCGGTTCGACGTAGTTGGCGAGGATGTAGACCCCCGCGAAGCCGAGGCCCGCGAGGATGCCGACCACGGCGAGGAACTTGAGAAGGCTGGGCATCGGTTGGGCCGGGTCCCCTTGCCGGGCGGTCGGGACGGTGTCGGGCGACTCGGCACCCGACCGGTTCATCATATCTCGCCGAACGCTCGCCCGGTTGCAAGTCGCCCCGCCGCTGCGTCGCCTGCCGGAGCGCCCGGGCCCTCCCGGGCCGGTCCTTCTCTTGACGGACGGTCGGTCATGGGCTCAATGCCTGCGACCCGGCGCCGTTCACGAAAAACCCGCGGGTCCGAGGGCCGGAGCGAACGATGCAGGGCGGTGTCAGGGCGGGCGAGGAGGAGAGGGTCGGCCGGCTGGTCGAGCGTCTCGGCGATCGGTCGATCGTCCTCATCGGCATGATGGGCGCCGGCAAGACCACCGTCGGCCGTCGCCTCGCCCAGCGCCTGCAACTGCCTTTCGTGGACGCCGACGTGGAGATCGAGAAGGCGGCCGCGAAGACCATCCCTGAAATCTTCGCGGAGCACGGCGAGCCCTATTTCCGCGACGGCGAGCGGCGCGTCATCCTGCGCCTCCTCGGCGAGGGTCCCCAGGTCCTGGCGACCGGCGGCGGCGCCTACATGAACGCCGAAACCCGGGACGCCATCGCGCGGCGGGGCATCTCCGTCTGGCTCAAGGCGGACTTCGAGGTGCTGGCCGCCCGCGTCCGCCGCAAGTCGAACCGTCCGCTCCTCGAGACCGCCGACCCGGACGCCACGATCCGCCGCCTGATGACGGACCGCTACCCCGTCTACGCCCTCGCCGACCTCACCATCCACTCCCGCGACGTCGCCCATGACATCGTCACCGACGAGATCATGACCGCGCTCGAGCACCACTTCGAGGACAAGCCCGCATGACCGCCGCCATCGTGCCCGTCGACCTCGGCGACCGCGCCTACGAGATCCTGATCGGCCCGGGCCTCCTGGCCGGCGCGGGGGCGGAGCTCGCCCGCCGCTTCCCCGGCGCCCGCTTCGCCGTCGTCACGGACGAGACGGTCGCCTCCCACCACCTGGACGCGCTCGGCGCCAGCCTGACCGACGCCGGCCTCGCCTATTCGTCGATCGTCGTCACACCCGGCGAGGGCTCGAAGAGCTTCACGGTCTTCGAGAGCGTGGTGGACGGCGTCCTCTCCGCCCGGCTCGAGCGCGGCGACCTCCTGATCGCCCTCGGCGGCGGCGTCATCGGCGACCTCGTCGGCTTCGTCGCCGGCGTGGTCCGGCGCGGCATGCGCTTCGTCCAGATCCCGACCACCCTTCTCGCCCAGGTCGATTCCTCGGTCGGCGGCAAGACCGGCATCAACACCCGGCACGGCAAGAACCTGGTCGGCGTCTTCCACCAGCCGAGCCTCGTCCTCGCCGACACGGGCGTGCTCGACACGCTGTCCCCGCGCGACTTCCGCGCCGGCTATGCCGAGGTGGCGAAGTACGGGCTGATCGACGACCCGGCCTTCTTCGCCTGGCTGGAGGAGAACTGGCGCGCGGTCTTCGACGGCGGCGAGGCGCGCATCCAGGCCGTCGCGACCAGCTGCCGGGCCAAGGCACACGTGGTCAAGATCGACGAGAAGGAGACGGGACCCCGCGCCCTCCTCAATCTCGGCCACACCTTCGGGCACGCGCTCGAGGCCGTCACCGGCTTCGACGGGACGCGGCTCGTCCACGGCGAGGCCGTCGCCATCGGGATGACGCTCGCCCACCAGTTCTCGGTGCGCATGAACCTCTGCTCGCCCGACGACGCGGCCCGCATGAAGGCCCACCTGGAAGCGGTCGGCCTCCCGACCACCCTCGCCCAGGTGCCGGGCGGCGTCGGCGGCGCAGACGACCTGATGGCGGCGATCTTCCAGGACAAGAAGGTCAAGCGCGGCCGTCTCACCTTCATCCTGACCCGCGGGATCGGCCGCAGCTTCATCGCCGACGACGTCGCGCCCGACGTGGTGCGTGCCTTCCTGGCCGCCGCGATCGCCGCCTGACCCTGCGCCGATGCCGATCGGTCCGGGGGGCCGGCGAACCCGGTTCGCCTCGATAAAATTTACGAGGAACACAACCCTGCATTAAGCGCACGGCAACGATCCTGCCCGATCTTCATCCTGAAGTGAATAATCGCCTGACTCCACAAGGGCGCAGGCAAAGGAACGGGGTCTGGCATGATCGCACTCACGTTGAGGTCGAAGCTGTTCGGCGGCTTCGGGCTGGCCATCCTGGCGGTGGCCGCCGTTGGCGCCATCGGGACGATGGGCCTGTCGGACTCCGCGGATTCCTTCGTGAAGTACCGGACGACTGCCCGCCGCAGCCTCGCGGTCAACGAGGTCGCGACCGACATGGTGTCGGCCCGGCTCGCCGTCATGCAGTACCGCCTCATTCCGACCGACCAGCTCGCCGAACGGGTGCTCAGCGAGACGGCCGCGATCACAGAGCGCACGGCGGAGCTGAACGAACTCTTCGCCGGATCCGAGATGCAGACCCCGCTCGCCCGCAACGCCGAACAGGTGGCGCTCTACCGCCGCACCTTCGAACAGTTCCGGGACGCGACCCGCGAGGCGCAGAGGATGCAGGCCGAGATCGTCAAGGCCGGCAACGCCGCCCGCGACCGGCTCGCCGCGGTCGCGACCGCGAGCTTCGGCAACGGCGAGCTGACCGGCTTCGGCCTCGCCTCCGCGGCCCAGCAAGAGCTCCTGATGGGACGCCTGCATATCGAGCGCTTCGCCTCGAGCGAAGGCGACGCCGAACTGCGCCAGGCACAAACCCGCATGCTCGAGGCATCGCGCTTCGTCGCCAACCTCAAGAGCCTCACCAAGTCGGCCGAGATTGGCGGCACGCTGCCCCAGCTCGAGACCGACCTCGAGACGATCTCCACCCGCATCGACGCGCTGGCCGCCAAGGTCGTCGAACTGCACCGCATCCGCGAGGAGGGGCTCGATCGCCTCGGCCCCGCGATCCTGAAGCGCTACGAAAGCGCCGTGGACTCCGTCGTGACCGAGCAGAACGAGCTCGGCCCCAGGGCCCAGGCCGCCATCGAATCGACCCGTCGCAACGCCATGACGCTGGCCGGCGTCTTCGTCCTCGTCGTGACCGTCCTCGCCGCCTCCCTCGGCACCTCGATCTCCCGCGCCATCCTGGCCATCGCGGCCTGCATGAACGAGCTCGCCGCCGGCAACCTCCGCGTCGCCATCTTCGGCGCGGGCCGGCGCGACGAGATCGGCCGCATGGCCGCCGCCGTCGAGGTGTTCCGCGACAACGCGGTCGAGAAGGAGCGTCTCGAGAATGAGCAGGAGGCCGCCAAGGTCGCGGCCGAGCGCGAGAAGCGGGAGGCCATGCACCGCCTCGCCGACGAGTTCGAGCGGGCCGTCGGCGGCATCGTCCAGTCCGTCGCCTCCGCGGCCTCCGAGATGCAGGCGACCGCCAACACCCTGACGGCCGCCGCCGAGGAGACCGCGCGCCAGTCGACCGCCGTTTCCGCCGCCTCCGAGGAGGCCTCCGCCAACGTCCAGACGGTGGCCAGCGCCGCCGAGGAGCTCGCCGCGTCGGTGCGCGAGATCGGCCGCCAGGTCGAGCAGTCGAGCGCCATGTCGACCCGCGCCGTCGGCGACACCCACGGGGCCAACGACAAGGTCCAGCGCCTCGCCGCCTCGGCGCAGAAGATCGGCGCGATCGTCGACATGATCGCCGACATCGCCGGCCAGACCAACCTCCTGGCCCTCAACGCCACCATCGAGGCCGCGCGCGCGGGCGACGCCGGCCGGGGCTTCGCCGTGGTGGCCAGCGAAGTGAAGCTCCTGGCCGAGCAGACCTCCAAGGCGACGGCCGAGATCTCCGCCCAGATCGCCGAGATCCAGACCGCCACCGGCGCCTCCGTCGTGGCGATCCGCGGCGTCGGCGAGACGATCGACGGCCTGAGCCGGATCGCGGGTTCCATCTCGTCGGCGGTCGAGCAGCAGGGCTCCGCCACCGGCGAGATCGCCCGCAACGTGCAGCTCGCCTCCGCGGGCACCCAGGAGGTCTCCACGAACATCGCCGGGGTCAGCCGCGCCGCCGAGGAGACCGGCACCGCGGCCGTCCAGGTGCTGACCTCCTCCACCGACCTCGCCCGCCGCGCCGAGCAGCTGAGCGAAGAGGTCGGCCGCTTCATCGGCCGCGTCCGCGCCGCCTGACGCGCAGCCTTCGCGCCCCGCACGCATGGAAAAAGGGCCGGATCGCGTGGATCCGGCCCTTTCCTGTCCTCAGCGGAACGACCGCTCAGGCGATCATCCCGCGCTCCCGCATGTAGGCGATCAGCTGGTCCGCGAGCTCCTCCGCGCTGCCGGCCCGGGTCTCCAGCCGCACCTCGGCGTTCTCGGGCGCCTCGTAGGGCGAATCGATGCCGGTGAAGTTCTTCAGCTTGCCGGAGCGGGCCTTGGCGTAGAGCCCCTTCACGTCGCGCTTCTCGCAGTCCTCGATCGGGGTGTCGACGAAGACCTCGATGAACTCGCCCTTGGCGACCAGGTCGCGCGCCATGCGGCGCTCGGCCCGGAAGGGCGAAATGAAGGACACGAGCACGATCAGGCCCGCGTCCACGAAGAGCTTCGCCACCTCGCCGACACGCCGGATGTTCTCCACCCGGTCCGCCTCGGTGAAGCCCAGGTCCCGGTTGAGGCCGTGCCGCACGTTGTCGCCGTCGAGGATGAAGGTGTGCCGCCCCATGGCATGGAGCTTCTTCTCCACGATGTTGGCGATCGTCGACTTGCCCGACCCGGACAGGCCGGTGAACCAGAGCACCGCGGGCTTCTGGCTCTTCAGGGCGGCATGCGCCTCCTTGGAGACGTCGATCGCCTGCCAGTGCACGTTCGTGGCCCGGCGCAGGCCGTACCAGATCATGCCCGCCCCGACCGTCGCGTTGGTGAAGCGGTCGATCAGGATGAAGGCACCGGTCTCCCGGTTCTGCTCGTAGGGATCGAAGGCGATCGGCTCGGAGAGGGAGACGTTGCAGAACGTCACCTCGTTGAGCCTCAGCTCCTTGGCCGCCAGGTGCTCGAAGGTGTTGACGTCGATCTTGTGCTTGAGCTCGGTGACGCTCGCCGTGACGGTCTTGGACCCGCACTTCAGCAGGTAGGAGCGGCCCGGGAACAGGGGCTCCTCGCTCATCCACACGAGATGCGCCGCGAACTGGTCGGTGACCTCCGGCCGGTCGCCCGCCGGCGCCAGGACGTCGCCGCGGCTGATGTCGATCTCGTCGGCGAGCGTGATCGTGACGGCCTCGCCGGCGGTCGCCTGGTCGAGGTCGCCGTCGTAGGTGACGATCCGCTTCACCCGGCTGGTCTTGCCCGACTTCGCCACCACCAGCGTATCGCCCGGCCGGACCGTGCCGGACGCGATGGTGCCGGAGAAGCCGCGGAAGTCGAGGTTCGGCCGGTTGACCCACTGGACCGACATGCGGAAGGGCCGGCTCGCCCGGTCTTCCTCCACGTCGACCGTCTCCAGGTGCTCGAGCAGCGTCGGCCCCTTGTACCAGGGCATCCGCTCCGACCGCATCGTGACGTTGTCGCCGTAGCGCGCCGAGATCGGGATCGCGGCCAGCGTCTTGAAGCCGAAGCCGGACGCGAAGGCCTGGTAGGCCTGTTTGATCTGGGTGAAGATCTTCTCGTCGAAGCCGACGAGGTCGATCTTGTTGATCGCCAGCACCACGTGCTTGATGCCGAGCAGCGAGACGATGAACGAGTGCCGCCTCGTCTGCGTCACGATGCCGTGGCGCGCGTCGACAAGCAGGACCGCGGCGTCGGCCGTGGAGGCGCCGGTCGCCATGTTGCGGGTGTACTGCTCATGCCCGGGCGTGTCGGCGACGATGAACTTCCGCCGTTCCGTCGTGAAGAACCGGTAGGCGACGTCGATCGTGATGCCCTGTTCGCGCTCGGCCTCCAGGCCGTCGAGCAGCAACGCGAGGTCGATCTCCTCGCCGGTCGTGCCGTGCTTGCGGCTGTCCTTCTCGAGCGCCAGCAGGTGGTCCTCGAAGACCAGCTTGGTGTCGTAAAGGAGCCTGCCGATCAGCGTCGACTTGCCGTCGTCGACGGAGCCGCAGGTGAGGAAGCGCAGGAGGCTCTTCTTCTCCTGGTCGGCCAGATAGGCCGCGAAGGCCTCGGGCGAATGCATCGGCGAGGCTTCGGGGATGGTCACGGTCGCGGACGCGGTCGACATCAGAAGTACCCCTCGCGCTTCTTCTTTTCCATCGAGGCCGAATCGTCGTGGTCGATCAGCCGGCCGGACCGCTCGGAGGTCCGCGCGATCAGCATCTCGCGCACGATCTCGGGCAGCGTCGTGGCGTCCGATTCGAACGCGCTGGTCAGCGGGTAGCAGCCCAGCGTCCGGAACCGGATCAGCTTGTGCTGCGGCACTTCGCCGGGCAGCAGCGGGAAGCGGTCGTCGTCCAGCATCAGCATCATGCCGTCGCGCTCCACCACCGGCCGCACGGCCGCGTAGTAGAGAGGCACGATCGGGATGTTCTCGGCCATGATGTACTGCCAGATGTCGAGCTCGGTCCAGTTCGACAGCGGGAAGGCGCGGATCGATTCGCCCTTGTTGACCCGGCCGTTATAGACCTGCCAAAGCTCCGGCCGCTGGTTCTTCGGGTCCCAGGTGTGGGTGGCGGTGCGGAACGAGAAGACCCGCTCCTTGGCGCGGCTCTTCTCCTCGTCGCGCCGGGCGCCCCCGAAGGCGGCGTCGAAGCCGTACTTCGTCAGGGCCGTCTTCAGCGCCTCGGTCTTCATCACGTGGGTGTAGAAGGACGAGCCGTGCGTGAAGGGGGTGATGCCCTGGCGGACGCCCTCCTCGTTGGTATGCACGATGAGGTCGAGCCCCAGCCGCTTCGCGGTCTCGTCCCGGAACGAGATCATGTCCCGGAACTTCCACGTCGTGTCGATGTGCATCAGCGGGAAGGGCGGCTTCGACGGGTAGAAGGCCTTCATCGCCAGATGAAGCATCACCGACGAGTCCTTGCCGATCGAATAGAGCATGACCGGATTGCGGAACTCCGCGGCGACCTCGCGGATGATGCGGATCGATTCCGCCTCGAGCCGCTTCAGATGCGTGTTGCGATCGATGGACAAAGGAGCTTCCTCACCGCTGGACAGGACTGTCGCGTCCCGTCGCGCGCACGAATGGGTGCCTGCCTGAAGCCACGGCATTTAGGCGGAATCGTGCCTTTCGGCAAGCTGACCTGCCGTTCGACTTCGTTCCAGGGTTACTCCGCCGGGATCCGGTCAGGGACGACAACGAAAAATGCTTCCGCGGCCCCGCCCGGCCCGGGCAGCGCATTCGCCGGCTCGCCGTCGCGGACCGCTTCCTATTCTTTTTTTGGCGAATGTTCCACCCCGCCTCAGCGAGAGGCGGCCGCCACCACGGCCCCGAGGTCGATCGCCCCGGCGGCGAGGAACCAGGGATTGGCGAAGTCGCTGTCCTCCGCCTGACGCCGCTTGCCGTAGGCGAGCGGTGTCCCGTCGAGCGTCACCACCGACCCGCCCGCCGCCCGCAGGACCGCGTCCGAGGCGGCCGTGTCCCACTCCATCGTGCGCCCGAGGCGAGGGTAGAGGTCAGCCGACCCCTCGGCGATCCGGCAGAACTTGAGGGACGACCCGGCCGAGATCCGCTGCGCGACCGAGAGCCGGGCGAGCAGCGCCTCGGTCTCCGGCCCCGCGTGCGACCGGCTCGCCATCACGACCAGCCCGCCCGCCCCGGGCTTGCGGACAGCGATCGGCCGCAAGGTGCCGATGCTCTCGCCGTCGACCTCGCCCGCGAAGGCGCCGAGCCCGCGGGCGCCGAGATAGATCTGGCCGAGTGCGGGCAACAGGACCGCCCCGGCGACCGGGACGCCATCCTCCACGATGCCGATGTTGACGGTGAACTCGCCGTTGCGCGAGATGAACTCCTTGGTGCCGTCGAGCGGATCGACCAGCACGAACCGTCGCCCGAGGTCCGCCGGGAGGCGGCCTTCCGATGCTTGCTCCTCGGCAACGACCGGCATGCCCGGCAGCAGCGTCGCCAGGTGTTCGAGGATGACGACCTCGGCCCGCCGGTCCGCCTCCGTGACCGGGCTCTCGTCGCCCTTCGCGGCCACGGCGAAGTCCGTCCCGTAGACGGCGAGGACTTCCTGCCCTCCAGCCACGGCGGCCCGCGCCAGGCCGTCCAGGAGTGCGCGGTCGATGGTCATGGGCACGTCTCTCGGCTGATCAGGTCGGCGAGAGCCATACAGATATGCCGGCCCCGCGTAAACCGCGGTAGCGCGGACGGTCGGCTGGTGCGCGGTTGGACTCGTCCGACCCCTCAGGGCGCCGACGCCTCGATGGCGAGGGCATGCACCCGCTCGGCCAGCTCTTCCGCCAGCACCCGGTTGATCAGCCGGTGCATCTCCACCCGGGACGCGCCGCGGAAGGACTCGGCGACGATGCGCACGCGGAAGTGGGTTTCGCCCCCCTCCCGCCAGCCGCCATGGCCGCGGTGATGGTCGCTCTCGTCGATGACCTCGAGCCGCGCCGGCGAGAAGGCTGCGGTTAATTTCTCGCGGATACGCTCTTGGTAGCTCTTGGCACGATCGGTCATGCGGACCAGATAGCATCGCTCTCTCGGTTTTTGTAGCGCACCTGCCGGCATGGGTGCCGGACGATCCGAGGCGGGGTGCGAGCCTTGTGGGCCGGCGGTAGGCGAACCATAATTCCGACGATGAAGCTCGACTCCAAGCTCTTCGACCGAATCCGGATCAAGCCGGAGGAGGACCGGACCCCGAAGGACGGCGCCCCGCTCTGCGAATGGGCGGGCTGCGTCGCCGCGGGCACGCATCCGGCCCCCAAGGGCCGCAGCCGCGAAGGCGAGTACCACCGGTTCTGCATCGATCACGTCCGGCTCTACAACAAGTCCTACAACTATTTCGCCGGCATGAAGGACGACGCGATCGCCGACTACCAGAAGGACGCGCAGACGGGCCACCGCCCCACCTGGACCATGGGCGCGAACCCCCAGGGCTGGCGCCGGGAGCCGGGGTCCGGCGCCTGGTCGCCGCGCTACGACGACGCCTTCTTCCTGCTGCGCCGGCAGGGCCGCTTCCGCTCCGCCGAGGCCGAAGCCCCGCCCGAGCCCCCGCGCCGCAAGCTGAAGAACCTCGAGCGCAAGTCCCTGGAGGTGCTCGACCTCGGCGAGGAGGCGACCGGCCCGGAGATCAAGTCCCGCTACAAGTCCCTGGTGAAGCGCCATCACCCCGACGCCAACGGCGGCGACCGCTCCTCCGAGGGGCGTCTCCAGGAAATCATCCAGGCCTACAACTACCTGAAGGGCGCCGGCCTCTGCTGAACCGGCCCGGCGGCCGCCCTTCGCGTCGCGCGGGTCAGCCGCGCAAAATGGTCCCGCCGAGCCGTTTCAGATTCCCTGCGGCGCAAAACCGTTCTATGACACCCGACGGACATTGAGCGAGCGGGGCGGCTCCGGCCGCCGCCGCCTTCCGGTCCGAGCCCCGGGGCGAACCTGACTGAGCCTCCGGCGGCGGTCCTGCCTCGGGCGGGCGGCCGGAGACCATGGACCCGCGATGCGTCGCGGGCGACGGAGGCGAGATGAATGTGATGGAGAAGAGCCCGAACGGCGTGCCGGACATGAAGCTGTCCGTCCGGCAGATGTTCGGCATCGACACCGACCTCGAGGTGCCCGGCTACTCGGAGCGCAGCGAGCATGTGCCGGACCTCGACCCGGACTACCTGTTCGACCGGGACACCACCCTGGCGATCCTCGCCGGCTTCGCCAAGAACCGCCGCGTGATGATCTCGGGCTACCACGGCACCGGCAAGTCGACCCACATCGAGCAGGTCGCCGCCCGCCTGAACTGGCCCTGCGTGCGCGTCAACCTCGACAGCCACATCAGCCGCATCGACCTGATCGGCAAGGACGCCATCGTGATCCGCGACGGCATGCAGGTGACCGAGTTCCGGGACGGCATACTGCCCTGGGCTCTGCAGACCAACACCGCGCTCGTCTTCGACGAGTACGACGCCGGCCGGCCGGACGTGATGTTCGTGATCCAGCGCGTCCTGGAGGTTTCGGGCAAGCTGACGCTCCTCGACCAGAGCCGCGTCATCCGTCCCCACCCCTGGTTCCGCCTGTTCGCGACCGCCAACACGATCGGCCTCGGCGATACCTCGGGCCTCTACCACGGCACCCAGCAGATCAACCAGGGCCAGATGGACCGCTGGTCGATCGTCGTGACGCTGAACTACCTGCCGCACGACAAGGAGGTCGACATCGTCCTCGCCAAGGCGAAGCACTTCCAGAACGCCGCCGGCAAGGACACGGTCGGCAAGATGGTGCGCGTCGCCGACATGACCCGCAACGCCTTCATGGCGGGCGAGCTGTCGACGGTGATGAGCCCCCGCACGGTGCTCACCTGGGCCGAGAATGCCGAGATCTTCGGCGACGTCGGCTTCGCCTTCCGGGTCACCTTCCTCAACAAGTGCGACGAGACCGAGCGTTCGAAGGTGGCCGAGTTCTACCAGCGCTGCTTCGGCAAGGACCTGCCGGAATCGGCGCTGAACGTCGTGCTCAGCTGAGGCGGGACGACGAGACCGAATGGCAGCCCCGAAGGACAAGACGACGCCCCCCACCGAGCCGTTCAAGCAGGCGCTCGCCGCCTGCATGCGGGCGATCGCCGGCGTGCCCGAGCTCGAGGTCGGTTTCGCGGCGGACCGTCCGACCCTCGCGGCCAACAAGGCGCGGCTGCCGGAGCCCCCGCGCAAGATGTCGCAACGCGACGCCGCCATCCTGCGCGGCATCGGCGACAGCATGGCCCTGAAGCTCGCCTGCCACGATGCCGGCCTGCACCGGACCATGCAGCCGGAAGGCCGCAACGCCCGCGCGGTCTTCGAGGCGGTCGAGCAGGCCCGCTGCGAGGCGATCGGCTCGCGCCGCATGGCCGGCGTCGCCCAGAACCTCTCGGCGATGCTGGACGACCGCTATCACCGCGGCAACTACGAGGAGATCACCGACCGCGCCGACGCGCCGCTCGAGGATGCCGTCGCGCTCCTCGTGCGCGAGCGGCTGACCGGCCTCGCCCCGCCGCCGAGCGCCCGCAAGCTCGTCGAGCTCTGGCGCCCCTGGATCGAGGAGAAGGCCGGCGGCAACCTCGACAGGCTGCTCGGCACCATCGAGAACCAGAAGAAGTTCGCCGCCTCGGTCCGCGACCTCCTCGCCTCCCTCGACATGGCCGACGAGCTCGGCGGCGAGCCGGAGAGCGACGACGAGGACCGGGACGACAGCGACTCGGGCGAGGAGAACCAGGAGAACCAGGAGGGCGAGTCCGAGGCCGAGCAGTCCGAGGACCAGACCGAATCCGCCTCCGCGGAGGCCTCCGGCGAGGACGAGGAGGGCGAGACCGAGGCCTCCGAGACCGACGCCCAGGAGATGGCCGAGGACGACTCCGCCGACGCCGACGAGGCCGGCGAGGCGCGCCGCCCGGAGCCGCCGCTGTCCAACCGCCCGCCGGAGAGCGACTACAAGGTCTTCACGGGCAAGTTCGACGAGATCGTCCACGCCGAGGATCTTTGCGAGACCGCCGAGCTGGAGCGCCTGCGCGGCTTCCTGGACAAGCAGCTCGCCCACCTGCAGGGCGCCGTGTCCCGCCTCGCCAATCGCCTGCAGCGCCGCCTTCTCGCCCAGCAGAACCGCTCCTGGGAGTTCGACCTGGAGGAGGGCGTGCTCGACGCCGCGCGCCTCAACCGCGTGGTGATCGACCCGATGCACCCGCTCTCCTTCAAGCGCGAGCGCGACACGGACTTCCGCGACACCGTCGTGACGCTGCTGATCGACAATTCCGGCTCCATGCGCGGCCGGCCGATCACGGTGGCGGCCACCTGTGCCGACATCCTGGCGCGCACGCTCGAGCGCTGCGGCGTGAAGGTCGAGATCCTCGGCTTCACGACCCGCGCCTGGAAGGGCGGCCAGTCGCGCGAGGCGTGGCTGCAGGCCGGCAAGCCCGCCGCGCCCGGTCGCCTGAACGACCTGCGGCACATCGTCTACAAGTCGGCCGACGCCCCCTGGCGCCGCTCGCGCCGCAACCTCGGCCTGATGATGCGCGAGGGCCTCCTCAAGGAGAACATCGACGGCGAGGCCCTGACCTGGGCGCATGGTCGCCTGATCGCACGGCCGGAGGCCCGCAAGATCCTGATGATGATCTCCGACGGCGCGCCGGTCGACGACTCCACCCTGTCGGTCAACCCCGGCAACTACCTGGAGCGTCACCTGCGCTACGTCATCGAGGAGATCGAGACGCGCAGCCCCGTGGAGTTGATCGCCATCGGCATCGGCCACGACGTCACCCGCTACTACCGCCGGGCCGTCACCATCGTGGACGCCGAGGAACTCGCCGGGGCCATGACGGAGCAGCTCGCCTCCCTGTTCGACGAGAAGGCCCCGTCCGGCCGCGGCGCCGGCCGCGCCCCGGCCAGGCGGGCCGGATGACGCTGCCCCGGCCGGCACGGGCCCGGCGCCCGCGTGCCGCCGCGCTGATCCTCGTCGGCCTCGCGGCCCTCGGCCTCGTCGCGATTGCGCCCGCCGCCGAGCCCGGCGACGCCCCCCTGCCCGCCGGCGCCTTCGACGTCGAGGTGCGCGCGACGCCCCTGACCTCCTTCAAGCGCGGCTCCCCGGAGACCCGCTTCGGCGCCCTCGAATGGCTGGGCGGGCTCGAACTGTCGAGCCCCGTCCGCCACTTCGGCGCCTTCTCGGGGATCGCCACGGCCGACAAGGGCCGGGACCTCCTCCTTCTCACCGACAACGGCTTCTGGCTCGCCGCGCGCCTCGAGTCCGGGCCGGACGGCAAGCCGCTCGCCGTCGGCTCGGCCCGCATGGCGGTGATGCGCGACTCGGACGGCCGGCCGCTCCTCGGGAAGGACGACGCCGACGCCGAGAGCCTCGCGATCCGCCCGGCCGAGGGCGGGTTCGAGGCCCTCGTCGGCTTCGAGGAGCGCCACCGCGTCCTGCGCTTCCGCGCCACCGGCCCGTTCCCGGGCGGCGTGCTGGGCACCCGCGGCGAACGCTTCGCGGCGCTCTGGAACGAGCAGAAGCCGATGCGATGGTCGAAGGGGCTGGAAAGCCTCGCGATCGTGCCGCCGGGCCTGATGGGCGACGCCGTCGCGGTCGGCCTGTCGGAGGCGCCGCCGCGCGGCGAGCGCCTCGGCTACGGCTACATCTTCCGGCCCCGCGGCTTCGACCGCTTCCGCTTCGTGCTCCGGGACGACTACGATCCGACCGATGCCACCTTCACGCCGGAGGGCGACCTGCTCGTCCTCGAGCGTCGCTTCACCATCGCGTCCGGCGTCGGCGCGCGGATCCGGCGCGTGCGCGCCGGCACCATCGCCCCCGGCGCCGTCGTCGACGCGGAGGTCATCTTCGAGGCCGACCTTTCCGACCAGATCGACAACATGGAGGGCATCGCCCTCGACGTCGCCGAGGACGGCCGCCGGATCCTGACCCTCGTCTCGGACGACAACCGCTCGATTCTGCAGCGCACCCTTCTCCTGCGCTTCCGCCTGAGGGACGACTAGGGCAGGCTGCCGGAAGCTTGCGCCGGGTTGATTCGGAGCGGTATTCTCTCGTATTCAAGCCGGGGTCCGACCCCCGCGCGGTCGGACCGCGCCTGGAGGATTGATGATGGCGGTATCGCGTAGGCTGTCGTATCGCCGCGCCGCACTCGCGGGCGCCGCCCTGGCCGTCCTGGGATCGACCCCCGCGCTGGCGCAGACGCGCGTCGTCGCCAACTACGACGCCAACCTTTCCGGGTTCTCGGTCGCCTCCGGCGAGTTGAGCTTCGACCTCTCGGGCGGCGGCGACTACCAGGCCTCCCTCGGCGCCCGGGTGGTCGGCTTCGCCGCCATGATGGGCAACCGCTCCGCCCAGGCGAGCGCCGCCGGCAAGGCCCAGCCGGGCAACACGCTCTCCCGTTCCTACGCCCTCGCCGTCAACGGCGGGCCGATCGCCAACGTCGTCAGCATGACCTTCGCGGGGGGCTCCGTCGCGAGCCTGACCGCGACGGAACTGCGCACAGCCGGGGCCGACCAGCGCATACCGGTGACGGCGCAGCACAAGCGCGGGGTGGTCGATCCCCTCGGCGCCTTCGTGGTGACCGTGCCGAGCGCCAACGACGCCCTCACCCCGAAGGTCTGCAACCGCACCCTGAAGGTCTTCGACGGCCGCGTCCGCTACGACCTGCGCCTCGTCTACGGCGCCAAGACCGAGATCCGCGGCGGCGCCGGCTCCTATTCGGGCCCGGCCGTCATCTGCAGCGTCGGCTACCGCCCCATCGCCGGCTTCCGCCCGCTCTCCCCCGAGCAGGCCAGGTTCGAGCGCAACCTCGAATTCTCGATCTGGTTCGTGCCGGTGGGGCAGACCAACGTCCTGATCCCCTACAAGGTCGTGATCGGGACCCAGATGGGGCTGCTGACCGTCGCCGCCTCGCGCTTCGAGGTGACCGGCTCGCGCACCGCCGAGGCGGCCGACCGCACGACGGTGGTCGGCTCGGTCCGCGGCAAGTCGGCCGAACGGAACTGAGGCGCCGGCGCGCCGCGCCCCGCCGTCGTCAGGCCCGTTCGGGCTCGGTGATCGCCGCCAGGCCGCGGTAGGGCGCCAGCATCACGAGCGCGAAGAAGGTCTTCACCGAGAAGTCGGCGATCGCCCAGGAAACGAAACGCGGCACCTCGGGCGCCATGAGGCCGAAGAGCGGAGCCGCCGCGACCGCGAAGTCGTCCCCCGCGCCGAGCGCCTCGAAGCCGGGCGCGAAGGCGAGCGAGAAGAAGATCGCCGTGTCGAGCGCCGATCCGGCGAGCGAGGAGAGGAGCGGCGCCCGCCACCAGCCCCCCGAGCGGCGCAGCATGTCGAACGCGAGCGCGTCCAGCATCTGCCCCGCCAGAAACGCGCTCGCCGACGCGACGGCGATGCGCGGCGAAGACAGAAAGGCCGAGAGGACCACCGCCACCAGGAAGCCGGCGAGGATCACCTTCTGGGCCGCGACGAGCCCGAAGCGCCGGTTGGTCAGGTCCGTCACCAGGAACGCGACCGGATACGTGAAGGCGCCGTAGGTGAGCAGGTCGGCGAGCGACAGCGCCCCGATCGAGCCCTCGACCGGGTAGCGCACGAGCACGTTGGAGGCGACGACGACGAGCGTCATGGCCCCGACCGCCGTCAGGGCGGCGCGGACCGGGAGGCCGAGCACGCGGATCTCCTGCGTGCCGAACCGGGCCCTCGAAACGGGGAAGGCCGCCTCGGGGGCGGCCTCCGGAACCGGACGGACCGAGATTGGCTCAGGCGGCGGTGGCCGCCTTGGCGATCTCGCGCTTCAAAAGGAGCGCGCGCTGTGACAGCTCGCGCTCGTCCGCCTTCGCCAGGAAGGCATCGAGGCCGCCGCGGTGCTCCACGGAGCGCAGCGCATGGGCCGACACCCGCAGGCGGACGCTGCGGCCGAGGGCCTCGGAGATGAGGGTCACGTTGACCAGGTTCGGCAGGAAGCGCCGCCGGGTCTTGTTGTTGGCGTGGCTGACGTTGTTACCGGTCAGGACCGCCTTCGCCGTCAGTTCGCAGCGCCGAGCCATGGTCAAACATCCTTCTACGCGACCGGGATCTTCGGGAACCCCGGATCGGTCGTCACACGAGGGTCTGGAGATTGGGCGCTTCTATAGTCACCGGGGTCCGGCCCGTCAAGCCTCGCCCCCGCGGGCGGCGGCCGCGACACCCCCGCCGAAGCGGGGCAACGCCGATAGGCCGGCGGCGTTAACCATTCATTCACCATACGGGCCAAAGATTCGACCCATTCGCCGCCTATCCGGCGGGCTGGGCCGACGAGGAGGATGAGCGTGCCGGCATACCGCGTGAGCCTTTGCCGGATGGCCGGCCTCGCCGTCGTGGGCGCCCTGGCGACCCTGCCCGGACCGGCCGCCGCCGGCGACGGCCAGATCAGCGCCAGCTACGACATCACCATCGGGGGGATCGCCCTCGCCAAGGGCAACCTGGTCGTCAAGGTGGACAAGGACGCCTATACGGCCCGTGTCGGCTACCGCACGACGGGCGTCGCCAAGGTGGTCAGCCGCGCCACCGGCGAGGCCATGGCGACGGGTGCCATCAAGGGCGACAAGCCGGCCGCCGCCACCTACCAGCTCGACACGAACGGCGAGCGCAGGCCCGCCCACGTGGTGATGGGCCTCGCCAACGGCACCATCAAGAGCCTGGACCAGAACCCGCCCTTGAAGGACGACCCCGAGCGGGTCCCCGTCGAGGCGCAGCACCGGCAGGGCGTCGTCGATCCCCTGAGCGCGATCCTCATGCCCCTGCCCCGCAAGGGCGACGCCGCGCTCGGGCCGGCCGCCTGCGACCGGACGCTTCCCGTCTTCGACGGCTGGACGCGCTACGACGTCAAGCTATCCTTCAAGGCCGCCGGCCCGATCCAGAAGGCGGGCTACGCCGGCCCCTCGATCACCTGCGCGGCCCGCTGGGTACCCGTCGCCGGCCACAAGCCGGAGAAGGACTCGACGAAGTTCATGGTCGACAACAAGGACATCGAGGTGACCCTGGTCCCCGCCGCCGACACCGGCGTGCTGGTCCCCGTCCGCGTCGCCGTGATGACCCTGACCGGCCTCCTGGTGGTCGACGCCGACCGCTTCACCGTGATCGGCAACGAGGCCCAGGCGATCCGCTGACCGCGGGCCGCCCGGTCGCGCCGTCCCGGAACGGGCCGGAATCCTTTCCGGAGCGGCTCTTCGGCCGCGGCTTTCGGGCAGCGCCCTCCCCAGATCTGGGGCCGGGCCCCGACGCGATCCCGCATCCTGTGGCGAACGGAGCGCGAATCCGTGCCGGTCAGCGATTCGTCGCAGCTTCGTTCCCGCTCGGGTCCTGAGGGTTAAACGCCCGCGCCCGCGTGCCTATATTGGGGGCCCAGCACCAGCTCCCCGGCCCCCCGATGATCCCGTTGTCCGTCCTCGATCTCGCCCCCGTCCCGGAGGGCTCCGACGTCTCCGCCGCCCTCGCCAACACGGTGGACCTGGCGACCCATGCCGAGCGGCTCGACTTCCACCGCTACTGGCTCGCCGAGCACCACAACATGCCCGGCATCGCCAGCGCCGCGACCGCTGTGCTGATCGGCCGCGTCGCCGCCGCGACCTCGACGATCCGGGTCGGATCCGGGGGCATCATGCTGCCCAACCATTCGCCCCTGGTGATCGCCGAACAGTTCGGCACGCTCGCCTGCCTCTTCCCGGGGCGCATCGACCTCGGCCTCGGCCGCGCGCCCGGCACCGACCCGGCCACCGCCCGCGCGCTCCGGCGCGACCTCGACACCGCCGCCGAGCGCTTTCCCGACGACGTCATCGAACTGATGGGGCTGCTCGGCGAGCCCGAGCCCGACCAGCGCATCCGCGCCATCCCGGGCGCCGGCACCGGCGTGCCGCTCTACATCCTCGGCTCCAGCCTGTTCGGCGCGCAACTCGCCGCCCTGCTCGGCCTGCCTTTCGCCTTCGCGTCCCACTTCGCCCCCGCGCAGCTCTTCGACGCCCTGGCGATCTACCGCGACCGCTATCGCCCCTCCGCGCTCTGGCCGAAGCCGCACGCCATCGTGGCCGCGAGCGTCATCGCGGCGGAGACGGACGACGAGGCCCGGCTCCTCTTCACCTCCCAGCGCCAGGCCGTGCTGAACCTGCGGACCGGCCGCCCGGGCCGCCTGCCGCCCCCGGACCCGACCTTCGAGGACCGGCTCGATCCGGCGGCGCGGCGCATGCTCGACAGCGTGACGGCCTTCTCGGTGGTCGGCGCGCCGGCGACCGTCCGGGCGGGCCTGGAGCGGATCATCGCCGAGACCGCCGCCGACGAGTTGATCGTCACCGGCCAGATCCACGCGCACGCCAGGCGGGTGCGGTCCTTCGAGATCCTCGCCGAAGTCCGCGACGCCATGGCGGCCTGACGTCCCGTTTCGGGCCGGAAGCGTGAACGCGGCCGTCCCGCGATTCCCCCGCGCCCGGGCCCGGTCGGGCGACATCCTGTGCCCGCCGTCTCCGACCCCCCAACATATCGGGAGAACGAAGGCGGAAGACCGCCCGGTCGGCGATTCGTGCCCGGCCCGTTCCGCTTCCACCCCGTTGGTGAAGACGATGGCGGCGCCGGCGGGCCAAGGGACGACTCGCGCGGGTTGCATCGGCGAGGACGCCCCGGCGCCGAGAGCCCGCGCGACGACCGCCCGGCAAGCCTCTGAAAGGAATCGCGTTTTGTGTGAATCGCCCGGCATGGCCACCACATCTCGTAGGGAACGAATCCTGAATCGGCGCGAATCAGCGATTCGACCGCGATTCGTTCGGGACTCGTTCCGGTTGCCGCAGGCGCCCCGGCCGGAGCGTGCCGGCCGCCTCCTCCCTGAAACCCGAAAAGGCGCGCAATCCCCTCTTCGCTGTGCTAGGACAGCCCCGAAGCCGGGGCTCCGGAGGCCGCGCGGATGGGATCCGCGCCGTCCGGGGCCTCACCCCGGGACCGCCACGGTCCGTCGAGACGCGATGACGCCGATGCCGTTTGGAAGGGCTTGGATCGGACCGGGGGGCTGCTGTCCCCTCGCCCGCCGGCCGCAGCGAAACGCCGTGACGCCCCGGGGCGCCGGAGTGCCCGTGAGGGCCGCGACGCCATGAATTTCGCCGCCCGCGCGCCCCTGCCGCCGTCGATCCGGGCGAAGACCGTGACGGCGGTGCTGGGGCCGACCAACACCGGCAAGACCCACCTCGCCATCGAGCGCATGCTGGCCCACGAGAGCGGCCTGATCGGCCTGCCGCTGCGCCTGCTGGCGCGCGAGGTCTACGGCAAGCTCGTGGCCCGCGCCGGCCCCGAGGCGGTCGCGCTCGTCACCGGCGAGGAGAAGATCGTCCCCGACCGCCCGCGCTACTGGGTCTCGACTGTCGAGGCCATGCCGCGCGAGACCGACGTCCAGTTCGTCGCCATCGACGAGGTGCAGCTCGCCGGCGATCTCGAGCGCGGTCATGTCTTCACCGACCGGCTCCTCAACCTGCGCGGCCGCGGCGAGACCCTGCTGCTCGGCGCCGCCACGATCCGGGGCCTGCTCGAGAGGCTGCTGCCGGGCCTCAACGTGGTCACCCGCCCGCGCATGTCGCAGCTGACCTACGCGGGGTCCAAGAAGATCACCCGCCTCCCGCCGCGCTCCGCCATCGTCGCCTTCTCGGCCGACGAGGTCTACGCGATCGCGGAGCTGATCCGCCGCCAGCGCGGCGGCGCCGCCGTGGTGCTCGGCGCCCTCTCGCCGCGCACCCGCAACGCCCAGGTCGAGCTGTTCCAGTCGGGCGACGTCGACACCCTGATCGCCACCGACGCCATCGGCATGGGCCTCAACCTCGACGTCGACCACATCTCCTTCGCGGGCAACCGCAAGTTCGACGGCTACCAGTACCGCCAGCTCACCGCCGCCGAGATGGGCCAGATCGCCGGCCGCGCCGGGCGCCACACGCGCGACGGCACCTTCGGGGTGACCGGCCGCGTCGACCCGCTCGAGGACGAGCTGGTGCAGGCCCTGGAGACGCACCAGTTCGCGCCGCTGAAGACCATTCAGTGGCGCAACTCGCACCTCGACTTCTCGACCACCCGCGCGCTCCGCCGCTCCCTCGACGACCCCCCGCGCGAGGAGGGCCTGACCCGTGCCCCGCCGGCCGACGACCTGACCGCGCTCGACCACGCGCTGCGCGACCCGGCCATTCTGGACCTCGCCACCACCGAGGCCCGCGTCCGGCTCCTCTGGGACGTCTGCGCCCTGCCCGACTACCGCAAGATCGCTCCGGCCAACCACGCCGAGCTGGTCACGACGGTCTACGACTACCTCGTCCGCGACGGCCGCATCCCCGACGACTGGTTCGCCCGCCAGGTCAAGGAGGCCGACCGGGTCGAGGGCGACATCGATACGATCTCGAACCGGATCGCACACATCCGGACCTGGACCTTTGTGGCGAACCGGCCCGACTGGGTCTCGGATCCCACAGGATGGCGCGAAAAGACCCGCGCCGTGGAAGATCGCCTGTCCGACGCCTTGCACGATCGCCTCACACAGCGTTTCGTGGACCGCCGGACGTCGGTGCTGATGAGACGCCTGAGAGAGAACGCCATGCTGGAAGCGGAGATCACGGCCGAAGGGGACGTCCTCGTCGAGGGCCACCGGGTCGGCCACCTGGACGGTTTCCGGTTCGCGCCAGACGCCACGGCCGAGGGAACCGACGCCAAGGCGGTGCGCAACGCCGCCGCCAAGTCGCTCGCCACCGAGATCGAGGCCCGCGCCGAGAAGCTCTCGAAGGCCCCCAACGGCGAGTTCGCCCTCGCCTCCGACGGCACCATCCGGTGGCTCGGCCAGGCGGTCGCCAAGCTGGCCGCCGGGCAGGACGCCATGGCGCCGACCGTCATCCTGCTCGCCGACGAGCAGCTGACCGGCCCGGCCCGCGAGAAGGTGGACGCGCGGCTGGCGCTGTGGGTCAAGGCCCATGTCGAAGGCCTCCTGAAGCCGCTCGTCGACCTGCGCGACGCGCAGGACCTCGAGGGCATCGCCCGCGGGCTCGCCTTCCAGCTCGTCGAAGGCCTGGGGGTACTCGAGCGCCAGCAGGTAGCCGACGAGGTGAAGGCGCTCGACCAGACCATGCGGGCTGGCCTGCGCAAGTACGGCGTCCGCTTCGGCGCCTACCACATCTTCCTGCCGCTGCTCCTGAAGCCGGCGCCGAGCGGCCTCATCGCCCAGCTCTGGGGCCTGAAGAACGGCAACGTCGAGCCGCAGGTCGTCAACGGCCTGCACCAGCTCTCCATGTCCGGCCGCACCTCGATCCCGGTCGACAAGGCGATCCCGAAGGCGCTCTACCGCGTGGTCGGCTACCGCGTCGCCGGCGAGCGCGCCGTGCGCATCGACATCCTGGAGCGCCTCGCCGACCTGATCCGGCCGCTCGTCGCCTGGAAGCCCCTCGACCCCACCGTGTCGCCGCCCGACGGCGCCGTCATGGGCGGCGGCGGCTTCACCGTGACGGTCGCCATGACCTCGCTGGTCGGCTGCTCGGGCGAGGACTTCGCCTCCATCCTGAAGTCGCTCGGCTACCGCAACGAGAAGCGCAAGGTGACCCGCCCCGCCGCCAAGCCCACCAAGGCCGCCGAGGGCGCCCCGACGGATGCCGCCGCCACGGAGGCCGAGGCGGCGCCGGCCGTCGGCGAGGCCGAGACGGCTCCCCCGGAGGCCGCGCCGGACCTCGGCACGGCCGAAGCGGCGGTCCCGGCCGAGGCTCCGGCCGCGCCCGAGCCGGCCGCCGCCGAAACGATCCCCGCGGAAGCGACCGCCGAGGCGCCGGACGTCTCCACGGCCGAGAGCGGCGCCGAGACGACGCCCGAAGCCGGCGAGGAGCTTGCGGCAACGGCCGAGGCGCCCGCCGTGGAGGCTCCCGAAACCGACGCCGAGGCGGCGCCCGTCGACGCCGAAGCGGCGGCCGCCGGTGAAACGCAGGCCGCCGAGGCCGAACCGGCTTCGGCCGAAGCCGAGACCTCCGTCCCCGAGGCGGCGGCGGAGCCGGCCGCCACCGAGCAGGTGGAGATCGAGGTGTGGCGGCCCGGCCGCTTCGAGCGCCGAGATCACGGTCCGCGCCAGCAGCGCGGCGGCGAGCGTGGCCAGCGCGAGGGCGGCGCGCAGCGCTCCCAGGAGGCCCGCGGCGCCGAGAACCGGGGCGACAACCGCGGCGGCGAGCCGCGTCGTGACCGGCCCCGCCCGGAAGGCGGACGCGAGGGCTGGAAGGGTCGGCCGGGCGGCGGACGCCCCGAAGGCGGGCCCGGCGGCGACCGACGCGGCGGACCCGAGCGCCGGGACGAGCGCGGCCCGGGGCCGGGCGCCGGCCCGCGCCGCGACGACCGGCCGAAGCGCCCGGAGAAGCCCGTCGACCCGAACTCCCCCTTCGCGGCGCTCGCCGCCCTCAAGGCCGAGCTGGAGGCGAAGGGAAAGAAGTAGCCGGAGGGAGCGGGCGGCATGGCGGCGGGCGTCCCGGCCGCTGGCGCGGAACGCCAGCGCATCGACAAGTGGCTCTGGCACGCGCGCGTGGTGAAGACCCGCAGTCTCGCCCAGAAACTCGCTGAGGCCGGCCAGGTCCGCAAGAACCGCGAACGCGTCGAACAGTCGAGTGAGCCGGTGCGCCTCGGCGACGTGCTCACCATCACGCTGGCGCACCGCGTCCTGGTGCTGAAGGTGGCCGGCTTCGCCGAGCGCCGCGGCTCGGCGACCGAAGCCGCCCACCTCTTCGAGGACCTCAGCCCGCCGCCTCCGCCGCGCGAATCGGGGCCGACGGCCCTGGAGCGCGACCCCGGCACGGGCCGTCCGACCAAGCGCGACCGGCGACGCCTGGACGCCCTCGATCCTGGCCCGGACGAGGACTGACGGAAAGGCGGGGACGTGCGCCCGGCACGTCCCCGTCCCTCCCCACGCCCGGGTGGGGGCACCCGGCCGGAGCCTCTCTCACCCCGAGCCCTGCCTCAGAGATGGTTGGGACCGTCGTCCGCTCCGCCCCGGCCCGAGCCGCCACGCCGCTGCGTGCCGCCCCGGTCGTCGGTGGCGTCGTGGTTCGGCCCGTCGTCGAGCCCCCCGTTCCGCCGCACCGTGGGCGGGGTCGCGGTCTTCGCGGTGCCGGTGGATTTGGCGGCGCCGGACCGGGCCGTGCCGGATCGCGAGGTGGTCGTGGCCGCCCTGCCGGCCGTTCGGCCGCCGCCGTGGTCGTCGAACAGGTCGTGGTCCGGGCCGTCGTCGGCGCCGTTGCGTCCGGACCGGCTGCTCGACCCGCTTCCCGACCCGCCGCCCGAACTGCCCGACGATCCGGAGCTGCCAGAGCCCGAGCTGCCCGAACCGGAGCTTCCAGAGCCCGAATTGCCCGAGCTGCCCGAATTCCCCGAGCCCGAGTTCCCCGAGCCGGAGTTTCCGGAGCCGGAGTTTCCGGACCCCGAGCCGCCGCTCGACCCCGAGCCGCCGCCGGACCCGGATCCCCCGCCGGACCCACCGGACCCCCCGCCAGACCCGCCGCCGTCGTGAACCAGGACGACGACGGCGTCCCCCTGCGCGTCGCCTCCGACCGCGATCGGGTCGCGGAAGCCGGGCATGGGGCCGGACTGGAACGCCGAGGCGGGCGTCCCGGCGAAGCCGGCGGCGGTCAGGACCGCCAGGGCGAGAAGATGTCTGCTCATCGTGCTGTCTCCCGAAGCCCCTGGGGGCCGATGCCCGAGACACTGCCGGACCGCGCTTTGCATGCACCTGAGACGGGGCGTAAGCCTGATGTAAGCGGACCGATCCTACCCTCGCCGGATGGCACGCCCGCGCGGGCTCACCCGCACCCTCCTCGTCCTCTCCGCCCTGGTCCCGGCGCTCGCCGGCGCCTGGCCCGAGTCGGCGCGCGCGAAGGACGGCTCGGACGATTCCGGGGGCGGATCGGGGAGCTCCGGGGGGTCCGGCGGCAACAGCGGTTCGGGCAGTTCCGGCAGCAACAGCGGCTCGAGCGGCGGCAGCGGCTCCAACGGCTCCGGCAGCAACAGCGGCTCGGGAGGCAGCGGCGGGTCGGGCAGCTCCGGGTCGGGCAGTTCCGGGAGCGGCAGCGGCTCGGGCTCGTCGGGGAGCGGCGGCTGGACCGGCCCCGGCGGGACCACGACCTACGGCCACGGTCTGCCGTCATCCGGCTCCGGCGGCACCTACATCGGCCTCGACGACGACCGCTCCCGGCGCTCCGCCCAGCGCGCCGAGCAGGAACTCGCCCGCGAGCTGGTGGCGACCGGACGGGCCGTCCCTTTCGCGAGCGTCATGCCGGTGGTCGCCCGCGCCGCCCCCGGCCGGGTGGTCGACGTCCGCATCGTGCCGGACGGGATCGGCGCCTGGACCTACTGGGTCCTCGTGCTGCAGGCCGACGGGCAGTACCGTGACGTCCGGGTGGACGCCAGGCGAAACCGGGTGATCGAGGTCAGGCGGCACTGATGCGCATTCTTCTGGTCGAGGACGAACGCAAGATCGCGGCCGACGTCGCCGAGGGGCTCGGCGAGGCCGGCTACGTCGTCGAGGTGTCCGGCGACGGCGAGGACGCCTGGTTCCGCGGCGAGACCGAGGACTACGACGCCATGGTGATCGATCTCGGCCTGCCGAAGCTCGACGGCCTGACCGTGATCCGCCGCCTGCGCGCCGCCCGGGTCACGACGCCGATCATCGTCCTGACCGCCCGCGGCGCCTGGATGGAGCGCGTCGAGGGCATCGACGCCGGCGCGGACGACTACCTGGTGAAGCCCTTCCACATGGAGGAGCTGCTCGCCCGCCTCGGCGCCGTGCTCCGGCGCAGCGCCGGCCACGCCTCGCCCCGCCTGGAAGCCGCCAACCTCGCCATCGACACCCGCCGCAAGACGGTGTCGGTCGACGGCCGGGTCATCCCGCTCTCGGCTCTGGAATACCGGCTGCTCCGCTACCTGGCCCATCATGCGGGCCGCATCGTCTCCCAGGGCGAGCTCGCCGAGCACGTCTATGGCGGCGACCGGGAGCCGGATTCCAACGCCCTCGAGGTCCTGGTCGCCCGGCTGCGCCGCAAGGTCGGCCAGCACGTCATCGACACAAGACGCGGCCATGGTTACATGGTGGCCGCGCGCGAGGCGGAGCGGTCCTCATGAAGTCCCGTTCGATCCGGCTTCGACTGATGGTCCTGGCCGCCGCCACGGTGGCGGTCACCCTCTCGGCCGCCTACGGCGTGCTGGTGCTCGTCTTCGAGCGGCACATGGAGCACCGCCTCGCCCTCGAGCTGGAGAACCGCTGGACGGAGCTCGCCGCGGCGCTGACCCTCGACGGCGACAAGCCGCGCCTCGCCTACGAGCCGGCCGACCCGCGCTACCGCCATCCCCTGAGCGGCGCCTACTATGCGATCCTCGATGCCGGCGGCCCCGTCGTCCGGTCCCGTTCGCTGTGGGACAGCGACATCGCCCGCGAGCACGTCCAGGCGGCGCTGGCGGCCACCGAGCCCGTCGAATACACCGGCCCGGACGGCGTCACCCTCTACCTGCTCGCCAAGCCCGCCCGCATCGCCGTGCCCGGGGGCGAGAAGGTGCAGACAATCGCGGTCGCCCTCGACCACGCCGAGATCGACGCCCTCGCCGACGAGTTCGGCCGGGACGTCGCCCTGGCGCTCGGCGTCATCGCCGCCCTGCTGCTGCTCGGCACCTGGGTGCAGATCGGGCTCGGCCTCTCGCCACTCGCCGCGCTCCGGCGCGAGCTCGACCGCATGCGGCGAGGCGCCAGCAGCCGCATGACGGGGGCCTTCCCGGAGGAGGTCGAGCCTCTCGTCGAGGACCTGAACCAGCTGCTCGACCGCCAGGACGACCTGATCCGCCGCGCCCGCGAGCGCGCCGGCACCCTGGCGCACGGGCTCAAGACGCCGCTGACCATCATCCAGGGCGAGGCCCGCCGCCTGGAGCGCGGCGGCAACGAGGACGTGGCCGAGACGCTGCGCGAGCAGGTGCGTGCCATGAACGCCCATGTGGAGCGGGAGCTGTCGCGCGCCCGCACCCACGGCCAGACCGTCGGCGCCGTGCAGGCGACCGACGCCCTGACGACCGTGCTGCGCATCGTCGCCCTGGAGAAGCGCATGCCGCGCGGCGCCGAGCTCGACTGGCGGGTGGACATCCCCCGGGGCCTGCGCGTCCGCATGGAGGCCGACGACTTCGGCGAGGTGGTCGGCAACCTTCTCGACAACGCCCGCAAGTGGGCGAGGACGCGCGTCGCGGTGCTGGCCTGGCTGGAGGGCGGCCGGGCCGTCTTCTCGGTGGAGGACGACGGCCCCGGCCTGCCGGCGGACCTCGGCGCCGACGTGGTCGAGCGCGGCGTGCGCGGATCGGCCGCCGTCGAGGGCTCCGGCCTCGGGCTCTCCATCGTGCGCGAGGTGCTCGCCTCCTACGGCGGAGCGCTTTCGATACCGGACGGGCCGGGTGAGGAATGCCGGATCGGCTTCTCGGTGGAGGGCCGCCTCGACCCGGAGCCCGCGCCGCAGGGCCGCCCGACCTGGCCGGCCGGGCCGCAAGCCGCCGAGCCCTTCGCGCCGGCCCGGCCCGGCGTCGTGCTCGAGTGACGCCCCTGGCGCATCCCCGCCCGTGCCGCAGCGCACTTGCGCTCGCCTCCGACATTGGGTAACCCGGGGCCGCACGCTGCCCTCGCCCTTCGCCCGGCGTCGAGCCGCGACCCGCCTGGGAGATGCGAATGACCTACGTGGTCACCGACAACTGCATCAAGTGCAAGTACACCGACTGCGTCGAGGTCTGCCCCGTGGACTGCTTCTACGAGGGCGAGAACATGCTGGTCATTCATCCTGACGAGTGCATCGATTGCGGCGTGTGCGAACCCGAGTGCCCGGCCGAAGCCATCAAGCCGGACACCGAATCGGGCCTGGAGAGCTGGCTGAAGCTGAACGCGGAATATGCCTCCCAGTGGCCGAACATCACGTCGAAGCGCGAGCCCCCCGAGGATGCCAAGGCGTGGGACGGGGTCGCCAACAAGCTCGAGCACTTCTCGCCCGCGCCTGGTCAGGGTGACTGACTATTCCCATGCGGCTTTGGAGCGTCTGAGCCGGAGCCATGCAGAGCTGCATGGCTGATGGTCGTCCCCGGTCCGCCCCCCTCGGCAACTCGGGCGTGACGGGAGTGGTTCGCCGCGAAAAGGATCGAAAAGCCTTTCGCATCTTGTCCATTCGGACAAGATCCACGTCCGCGCTGGCCGCTGCGAGTCGGATCCACGGCGGAAACCGGGCGCTTCCGTGGCCGCTCAAGCGGGCCGAGCGCCGTCGTGGAAGGGTCATCGAACCTGCCGTATCGCTTTGATTCGTGCCCGTTTTGTGGTATTGGTATCACTACAGTCGTTTTTCCCACCGGCTCCTCCCTCAGGGGGTTTTCGCATGATCGGCTTGAGCGTTCGGATGGCTCGGCGTGGTGTCGGCATGCGTGACGGTCAAGGGCGGTGGGGTTCCAGAAAGACAGGCTGAGACCCGAGAGCGATTGGAACGGGGGGACGCGGCGTTTTCGCCGGCCCCGTTTTCCGTGTCTCGACAACGGCTCGCGCTCCGGCGCGGGCGCGCATTCACGAGGATCGCCGGGGGCACCGGCGGTCCGTCATGGGCAGGAGTGATGGGCGTATGGCCACCAACACCAAGAAGACGTCGCAGACCCGCCAGGGCTTCAAGGCCGGAGAGCACATCGTCTACCCCGCTCACGGTGTCGGACAGATCACCGCCATCGAGGAGCAGGAGATCGCGGGCTACAAGCTCGAACTGTTCGTCATCTCCTTCGAGAAGGACAAGATGACGCTGCGCGTCCCGGTTCCGAAGATCGCCGCGGTGGGCATGCGCAAGCTCTCCGAGCCCGACGTGGTCAAGAAGGCACTCGACACCGTCAAGGGCCGCGCCCGCGTGAAGCGCACCATGTGGTCCCGCCGTGCCCAGGAATACGAAGCCAAGATCAACTCGGGCGACCTGATCGCCATCGCCGAGGTGGTGCGCGACCTCTACCGCGCCGACAATCAGCCGGAGCAGTCCTACTCCGAGCGCCAGCTCTACGAGGCCGCCCTCGACCGCATGGCGCGCGAAGTCGCGGCCGTCAGCCGCATCTCCGAGACTGAGGCGGTGCGCCAGATCGAGGCCAATCTCCTGAAGAACCCGCGCCGGGCCGCCAAGGCCGACGAGGGAGCGGAGTCGGAGACGGAGGTCGAGTTCGCCGAGGACGAGCAGGAGGAGGCGGCCTGAGGCCGACCCGGCTGCGTCACTGCATCCGATCGGGAGCCCGGAACATTACCGGGCTCTCTTTTTTTGACCTCTTGCAAGGGCAACCGCGCGACACGATATCGACCTAAGGGAAAACGCGTAAAGGCGACTTGATCCGAAACCCGCCGAGCTTCGTAAGGTTATCGACATGCGGGAACGGACCGGATGGAGGGTGCGATGGTTCAGCCGATGAGTGCCAGACGTCAGTTCGTCAAGGCCGCCATGGCCGCACCCTACCTGACCCGCGAGGAGGAACACGACCTCGCCGTTCTGTGGCGCGAAACCGGCGACCAGGTGGCCCTGCACCGGCTGACCGGCGCCCACATGCGCCTCGTCATCGCGCTGGCGGCCCGCTTCCGCCATTTCGGCCTGCCGATGAACGACATGATCCAGGAAGGCCATGTGGGTCTGCTGGAGGCCGCCGCCCGTTTCGAGCCCGACCGCAACGTGCGCTTCTCCACCTACGCCACGTGGTGGATCCGCGCCTCCATCCAGGACTACATCCTGCGCAACTGGTCGATCGTGCGCGGGGGCACCTCATCGGCCCAGAAGGCCCTCTTCTTCAACCTGCGCCGGCTCCGCGCGCGCCTGAACCGGGGCACCGAGCAGATGCCCGAGCAGGAGATGTTCCAGGAGATCGCCGTCGCGGTCGGCGTCTCTACGGCCGACGTCGAGCTGATGAATGCCCGCCTCTCCGGTCCGGACACGTCCCTCAACGCCCCCGTGATGGAGACCGAGGGCGCCGGGTCCGACCGGCAGGACTTCCTCGTCTGCGACCGCCCGCTGCCCGACGAGACCGTCGCGGAGGGCATCGACGGCGAACGCCGGCTCGCCTGGCTGCGCCGCGCCCTGACGGTCCTCTCCGAGCGCGAGCTCCGCATCGTCCGCGAACGCCGCCTGAAGGACGAGGGCGCCACCCTCGAGGCCCTCGGCGAGAAGCTCGGCATCTCCAAGGAACGCGTCCGCCAGATCGAGAACCGCGCCCTCGAGAAGCTCAAGACCGCCCTGCTCCGCCAACAGCCGGACCGTACCGCCTTCGGATGACGGCGCCGGTCCCGGCCCTGCCTGAGCTCTGCCAAGGACGGACTGCGCCGTCCTCGACGTGCCGGGACCGCTCGGTCCGGACGCCCCCGGTCGCGCCGTGGCCGGCCCTCAGTCCGCGACCAGCTTCACCAACCGCCCCGGCTCGACCCCGTCCCCGGCCTCCAGGCCGTTGAGCACCCGGAAGAGATCGAGCTTCCGCTCCACGCCCGACATGGACTCGGCGAGCCGCTCGGGGGTGTCCCCGGGCCGCGCCTTCTGCAGCTTCAGGCGCAGCGGCCGCAGGCGCGCCGATTCCGCCGGGCTGAGTTCGCGGAAGCTGTCGACCGTCTCCTTGAAGATGCGGTCCGTCTCCGCCGAGGGTTCCTGGGTCGCCAGGATGAAGCGGTAGGTCGTCTTGTCCTTGCGCAGGACCGCGATCCGGAACGTCCAGCCGTCCGCGGTCGCCATCGCGGTCGCGGCCGGATAGGGCCCGACCTGCGCCCCCTGCACGGACTCGGGCAGGAGCCCGTTGATCCAGCCCGACTTGACGTAGTCCCCGAGATCCGTCGACAGCGGCACCGCGATTCCGTCGAAGCGCAGCGCCGTCCCGGACGCATTGGTGGCGAGCACGGCCTTGGAGGTGTTCTCCAGGACGAAGCCGGTCGGAACCGCGAACTGGATGCCGAGCGCCTTGTGCAGGAACGACCGGCCGCGCACGAAGCCCTCGGACGGGTCGTCGCCGAACACCATGCCGTCGAGCCCCTGCAGGAACTGCTCGCGCTCCTGCTCGCCGATGCCCGGCGCCCCGATCTCGCGCGCCGCCCTCACCGCGAAGGCGATGCGCTCCGGCGTCGACGGATGCGAACTCAGGAAGTCGGGCTTCGCCTGGCTGTTGTTCGCGCTCGGCCGCAGCGACCTGTATTCGGCGTAGCGGGCCATCGAGGCGAGGAAGCGGGACGCCGCGAAGGGATCGAAGCCGGCCTTGGCGAGGGTCCGGACCCCGATCGCGTCCGCCTCGAGCTCCTGCACCTGGCTGAAGCGCGCCAGCGAGTGCTGGGTCGACACCATCGCCATGCGCTGAGTCTCGGCGTCCTGCAGCATCGGACCGACCGCCCGGCTCATGTCCTGCGCCGCCTCGGCCCGCCGGATGCGGGCGACCGCGTGGCGCGCCGTCACATGCGCCATCTCGTGCGCAACCACGGCCGCCACTTCCGACGTGTCGTTGGCGAGCGCGAGGAGGCCCCGGGTCACGTAGAGATTGCCGCTCGGCAGCGCGAAGGCGTTGACCACCGGCGAATTCAGGATGGTGATCCGGTAGGACTGCGACGGATCGTCGGACGCCGCCACGAGCCGGCCGACCGCGCGCGCGACCGACCGGGCCGCGTTCGGGTCGTCATAGATCCCACCATAGGTGAGAAGGATGCGCGCGTGTTCGGGATCCTGGCTCGGCGGCGCCAGGCCGACCGACGTCGCCGGCGGCGTCGTCGCCGCCTCCATCAGCGTGTCGCCGCCTGGAACCGAACTGCAGCCCGCCAGCAGGACGAGCCCGAGCGCCGCGGCCGCACGGCCGAGACGGCCGGGCCCGCGTCGTCCGCCGTCCCGGCTCTCCGTCGCCGCGCCGGTCGCCCCTGCCGACCTGCTCGTCACTGCGTCCATTCGATCTCCTCGGGCACCGACAGCGTCAGGAAACCGCCGTCCCGGGCCGTGAGCCAGCCCCTGAGCCGGACCTCCCGGCCGCGCATCCGCGCGGGGTCGAACCCGGCCTTCACGAACCGCCCGACTTCCTTATCCTCGATGATGGCGGTGAAGTCACTTCGGAAATCCTTCCCGAAATTGAGATAGTGGCGCCCGCCCGCGCGGCCCGTGGAGAGCACCCGCCCCTCCACCAGCACGTAGGATCCGGCCGCCTCCGCCAGTCCCGGATCGTCGGCGCGGCGCACCGCGAGGCTCGGCTCCACCCAGATCCCGCGCCGCGCCCGCCGAGCAGCCGCCTCGGCGGCGAACAGCGGCCGCGCGCAGGTCGCCTCGCGCCCGGCCGGCACGACCCGGGCGAGGCCGCGTGCCACCAACCGCTCCTGCAGCCAGTCGCCTCCGACCCTGACCTGCGCCACGATCCGGCCGTGCCGGTCCGGCGCCGCCCCGACCGGCCGCACCTCGGCCGACCGACCCTCGGCGAGCGCCGCCAGCGCGGCCCGTGAGGCCTCCAGGCGCGTGTGCGTGGCCGCCTCTCCGGCGAGCGGGGCCGGCCCGCCGGGCGCCTCGCCCCGGAAGCCGCGCGCGATGTCGGCCGGTACGTCCGGCCCCTCGTCCTCATCCTCGGTGTTCGAAATCGGCTGGCCGGCGCCTTCGCCCGGGGCCGCGCCTTGGCCTTGGCCGGCAGGCAGGGGCCGCGGTGTCGCGATCCCGGCGAGCCGCACCTGCCGCCCGTCCGCAAGCCTGAGGACGTCGGCCTCCGGCACGCCGGCGACCACGACCGTGAACCCCTCGGCGGGCACGCAGGCGTCGTCGGCCGCGGCAGGGAGCACCAACCCGCCCGCCGCGCAGAGCGCCCCAGCGATCCCCAGGACCGCGCCTCGCGTAGAGACCCGCACAGACAACCCCATTCCCGCCAGGTCCTCATGCTCCCATCCGGTTGAGACGGGATTGTGACCACAGCCCGCCCGACCGAGGGCGGGGAGCGACCACCGCCGAGGGCTGCACAGGGCAGCGATTTGTGCTATTCACCGCCCCTGACGGCGTCCCGGGACAAGGCCGATGCGATGCGGCCGAGGACCGGAGAGGCGCCGTGCACCGGCGTCCAATCTCCCGGTAGCTCAGCAGGATAGAGCACAGGTTTCCTAAACCTGGGGTCAGGGGTTCGAATCCCTTCCGGGAGGCCATCGACTAAGGTGTCTGGTCCGGACACGGAAGCGGCGGGTCGGTGCGCCTGCACGGCGCCCACCTCGCGCCGAACGAGGTATCACTCCGCGCGCATCCCTGTGACTCTACCGGCCGCGGCACGGATCGTACCCCGCTGCGGCCTCGACGGCCTCCCGCTGACCCAATCAGGTGGAGCGGCCGGCGGGATGCAACGGGGTGTTTCACCCTCCGCGCCGCCCTTGGCCCTCAGTTGAACGTCGTCACGGTGCCCCACCACTTGTAGAGGCTGACCTCCAGGGCCCCTCCGGCGAGCGGGATGTCGAACACGCTCAGCTGCGGCTTGGTGGCGTCAGCGTCGACCCCGAGCGCTTCGCGCGATGTCTTGACGAGTTCCGCGACCTTTTCCCATTCGCCGGGCTTGAGCTTCGCCGCCCCCTTCAGGACCGCCGCCGCCTTGCCGCCGTCCTTGACCACTTCGGCCAGCTTGGCGATCGCCGGGATCTTGCTGACACCCTTGACCGCATCGCCCCAGCGGCCGCCGAGGCTCACGGCGAAATCCCAGCCGTCGAACTTCGTGCCGACAAAGCCGCGCTTGTCCGTGCCGCCATACGCCATGATGAAGACGACATTGCCCCCGCCGCCCAATCCCGGGCCGAGCGTCCAAATCCTCGCCTCGACATGAACCTGATCGTCGTAGTCGTCGACAGAGAACAGGTATCCTTCGAGAGTTTGAGTACCGCCGATCAAGATGCCGCCGAACTTGACGCCGAGGCCGAAATACATCTTGGGCAACGGGGCCGGCATGGACGGAGGCCGCCGAATCTGGGGCGGCGGGTCGGGCAGGACGACGACGCCCTGATGCAACTTGATCAGCACGGCACGCCAGAAGCCGTCGTTGTCGTCGACCGCGCCGCCGGACACGTTTTCGCCGTAGCTGGCCGTCAGGACGTTCGGCAGGGTCATCTGAACCTGCTGCTCGAGGAACGCCTTCACCGCATCCGCGCGGGCCTGACCCAGTCGCTCGTTCAGCGCCGCCGCACCGAGCCGGCTCGCGAGGCCTCCGATCTCGACGATGTAGCCGCCCTGTCCCCGCAAAATGGGAACGACGTTCCGGTTCAGCCAGTCCTGGTGTGCCGGGCGCAGAGTAGATCCGCCCGTCGAGAAATTGCAAAATCGAGCACTCGGTTCCTCTGGAGTCGACAGCCAATAACTGCTTTCAATATCTTTTGCCATATGTGATCCCCGTAGCAGGAGAGTTCAGAACCTACGGGAGTTCCGTAAGGATACGGAATGAAATCCTTGTGACCTCCTGACGATCGAAAGACCCAGGGGTCGAGGCCGCGGTCGCGGTGAAGGCTCGCCCGGTCCGGTTCGCGCCTGCGAAGCCGACCCGACGATCGGTCCTGCGGGCGTCTTCCGTCCCGCCGCCCCGCCTGCCTATCCGGACTGCCCGTCGCGCGCCACGCTGCTGGCCGGCACGATGACCACGCCGCGGCTCTCCAGGGTCTTCGACCAGTCCGAGAGCTTGCGCAGCGAGATCGGCAGGGCCGATGCGAAGCCGACCGCCACGCCCTGCTGGCGGGCGATGTTCTCGAGCTGGGTCAGACGCGCGTCGATGGCGGCCTCGGTCGCCACCGCGTCGATCACCACGTCGGTGCGCGCGAAGGGCAGCCGCGCCGCCCGGGCCGCCACCTCGGCGACCGACCGCCCCGACGAGCCGTCGTCGAGATACATGATCCCCCGGGCAGACAGTTCGCGGAAGATGGGCGTCAGGCGGGCCTCCTCGGCCGTGAACCGCGCGCCCATGTAGTTCACCACCCCGACATAGTTCGTCAGGCGGGACAGGATCCAGTGCATCCGCTCGATGTTCTGCTCCGCCGTGAGGCCGGTCAGCAGCGTATGCGGGCCCGGGTCGTTGTCCGGGTAGTCGAACGGCTCCATCGGCAGCTGCAGCAGCACCTCGTGGCCGTCCTGGCGAGCCCGCTGCATCCAGCGGTCGAGGCTCGCCCCGTAGGGCGCGAAGGCGAGCGTCACGTCGGCCGGCAGGAGCCGGATCGCCTCCTGGGTGCCGGTCTGGCTGAGCCCGAGGCCGCCCACCACCACCACGACCCGCGGCGTCGCGGCCGGCCGCTTCTGGGCCGGGCGCGCATAGGCCTCGAGCGCCCGCGTCCCGTCCTGGGCGATGCGCGGCAGCGGCCCGAACTTGCCCTTGTCGGTGATCTTGGCGACCGGCACGCCCGTGAGCGGCTGCCCCTCCGCCGGGAGACCGGGACGCTTGCCGGGCTCCATCGGGGTGAGCACCGCCTTCTGCCCCTCCGGGGGCCTTGCCTCCGTCAGCGAGGCGGGTCCGCTCGGCGGCGCCTCGGCGCCGTGCGCCTCCCCGGCCTTCGGCTTGTCGCCCACGGCGACGTCGGCCTGCGTGACCCCGCCCTTGCCCCGGTCGATGCGCGCCACGGCGGTCGGCTCCCCCCCGAGCGTGTCCGGGAAGAAGGCCGTCCACAGCGCCGCGCCGCCGATCATCGTCGCGATGAGGCCGAGGCCCACGAGCCCGAGGGGCCAGCGTTTCCAGTTCAGCCTCTTGGACCGCAGGCCGAGGGGGGCGTGCAGATCGTCGCTCATGAGCGCATCCGCTCCAGGGGACCTCGTGACGGAGCCCGGAATCGAGAGCCGCCGGACGCGGGAAGCGTGCCGGCGGCTCGTCGTGTCCGGGTTGCGACGCCCCGGGGCGGGGCGCCGAATCACCCGAGCCGGGCCTCGCCGCCAGTGTCCCGCATTCCGGACCGGAAACGAAGCCCGCTCTCGCGGGATGGTATCAGTTCGGTATCGACGCCTTCGGATTGGGCGGGAAGTTGGCGTTCACCTGGATACCGCGCAGGAGGTCGTAGGCAGTGTTCAGCGCCTTGTCGTCCTTCGGGTCGGTCGGCACGTAGGCCTGGCTTCCGGACTTCTCCTCGACGCCCTCGCCGGTGTTCTTCAGGTGGCCCTTCAGGCCCGCCTCGCCCTTCGTGTCGTCCTTGCCCTTCAGTTCGGGCGGCGGCTCCTGCATCACCTCGATGTCCGGATCGATGCCCTTGGCCTGGATGGACCGGCCGGCCGGCGTGTAGTAGCGGGCCGTCGTGAGCCGGATGGCGCCGTTCGCCCCGAGCGGGATGATGGTCTGCACCGACCCCTTGCCGAAGGACCGGGTGCCCAGGATCGTTGCCCGGCGGTGGTCCTGCAACGCGCCGGCGACGATCTCCGACGCCGAGGCCGACCCGCCGTTGACCAGCACGATCACCGGCTTGTTCTTGGCCAGGTCGCCCGGCCGGGCGTTGTAGCGCTGCGTCTCCTCGGCATTGCGGCCGCGGGTGGAGACGACCTCGCCCTTCTCCAGGAAGGCGTCGGAGACCGAGATCGCCTGGTCGAGCAGGCCGCCGGGATTGTTTCGCAGGTCGAGCACGAAGCCCTTGAGCTTGTCGGCGCCGACCTCCTTGGTGATCCGCTCGATGGAGTCGCGCAGGCCCTCGAAGGTCTGCTCGTTGAACTGGGTGATGCGGATGTAGCCGATGTCGCCCTCGGTCTTCGACCGGACCGACCGGATGCGGATGACGTCGCGCACGATCTTGATCTCGACCGGGTCAGAGACACCGTCGCGCTTCACCGTGAGGGTGATGGCCGAGTTGACCGGCCCGCGCATCTTGTCGACCGCCTGGTTGAGCGACAGCCCCTGCACGCTCTCCCCGTCGAGATGCGTGATGATGTCGCCGGCGCGCACGCCCGCCCGGTGGGCCGGGGTGTCGTCGATCGGGCTCACGACCTTGACGGCGTTGTCCTCCATGGTGACCTCGATGCCGAGGCCTCCGAACTCGCCGCGGGTCTGCACCTGCATGTCGCGGAAGTTCTTGGGCGACAGGTAGCTCGAATGCGGATCGAGGGAGGTGAGCATGCCGTTGATGGCCGACTCGATCAGCTTGGCGTCGTCCGGCTGCTCCACGTAGTCGGCGCGGATGCGCTCGAAGACGTCCCCGAACAGGTTGAGCTGGCGGTAGGTCTCGGCCCCGGCCGCGAGGGCGGTGCCGGTCAGGAGTTGCTTGCCTTGGGTCACGCCGATGACGGCGCTGGCGCCGACCAGCGCGCCCATGAACACGAGGGAAACTTTCCGCATCATCCGCGAACCTTTTCGTCACGAGATTGGGCCCACCACGGGGTGGGGTCGATCGACGAATTCTCTTTCCGGAACTCGACGTACAGAACAGGCAGGGTCGCAGACAACTCCGTCAGACCGGACCCGGGGGCGGAGACGCCGATCGCGGCACTCGCCACCCTTCTGGCGCCCATGGCGCCGACCGGTTCCCCGGCGAGGACGAATTGACCCATCTCGACGTCTATGCGGTCCAGACCTGCCAGGACCACATGATATCCGCCGCCGCCATTGATGATCAAGACCTTGCCGTAAGACCGGAAAGGTCCCGCGTAAACGATCCAACCGTCGCAGGGGCTGGCCACGCGCGCCTCCGCGCGGGCGGCGATCTGGATACCCCGCATGGTGCCGCCGAGGCCGTCGTCCTCGCCGAAAGCCTTGATTTGCTGGCCCGCCACCGGCAGCGGCAGCAGGCCGCGCGCCTCCGCGAAGGGAACCGCCGGCTGCATGCGGGACGGGTCCCGCAGCGCCGGCGTCACGGACTTTTGACTGCCGTCCGGTCTCAGCTTGGCGACCTCGTCCGCCTTCCGTGCCGCCTCGGCCGCCTTGCGGGCACCCTCGATCTCCGTCTCCAGGCGTGTGATCAGGTCTTTCAGGGATCCGGCGCGGCCCGCCATCTCGGCCGCGCGCCGCCGCTCCTCGTCGAGCCGGCGCTGCTGGTCGGTCTTGACGCGCTTGCGCTCCTCCAGAAGCTGTTCGAGGCGGTTCCTCTCCTCCGCAATCGAGCCGAGATCGGCGCGGAACCGGTCGCGTTCCGCCGCGGACCGGTCGCGAAGGCGGATCAGCCGCTCCAGGTCGGCGACCAGCCGCTCGGCCTCGAGCCGAAGCTCGGGCAGCAGCGCGCCGACCAGGATCGCGCTCCTCACGCTCGCCAGCGCGTCCTCGGGCCGGACCAGCAGCGCCGGGGGCGGCTTCCGGCCGATTCTCTGCAGGGCCGCCAGCACGTCCGCCGTGACCGCCCGCCGCGCCGCGAGCGACCGCCGCACCGCGGCCGCCTCGGTCTCGACCCCGGCGATGCGCGCCTCGCTGGCAGTGAGGCGGGTCTCCAGGTCCTGAATCCGCGTCGACGTGGCCACGAGCTGCTCGGTGATGCGCACCCGGTCGCGCTCGAGTCCCTCGATCTCCTGCCGGATCTCGGCGGCCCGCTCCTCCGAGACCCTGATGTCCCGCGCGATGGCGTCCAGTTCGCCCTGCGTCTGGCGCTGCCGGTCGGCGATCTCTGCGGCCGGGTCCTGCGGTGGCCCCACCGGGACGGCGTTCGGCGAAGACGGAGTCACCTGGGCGACGGCGGGCCCGATCCCCGGCCAAGCGTCGACAGCGCAAGCCGTGACCACCGGCCACAGGAGGACCCGCAGAGCTTCCCGCGCGACCCGCCTCACCTCCGCTTCACCCCATCGACCACGCGATGACCATCCGAATCGGTCGGCCCCGCGTCCGACCGCCCCGTCCCGAAGGTAATCTGCCCCCCAATATGGTCAAATGAGGGTTGGAGCGCTCAGCCGACCCGCATCGCCGGTTCCCGGACCGCAGCCGCGGGGAGCCGCCCCGCACCGGTCCAGGCCCCGTATCCGAAGCGCTCGAAGTCGGCGGCGTAGTGATTCCGGATCCGGGCGAGGCAGTCCGGTCCGACATCGGCCCGGACGTCGGCCCCGACATTGACCCGGTCGGCCGAAGGCGGACGCGGCAGGCCGAGCACCTCGGAGATCCGAGAGATCACCGGCGCAAGTCCGTCCTCGTATCGGAACACCTCGGTCCCGGGCTCGACGAAATTCACCTGTGGCCGGAGGTGATTGTCCTTCACGTAAGGCTCCTCGCGGGAGCGTCGGAGGAAGAAGTCGAGCCAGATGGCGAAGTCCGGGATCGCCACTCCGGCCGCCAGCACGCTGCGCATGTGCATGCGGTATTCGCTGAGGATCCGGTCCACCGGGTGCCGGACCACCGTGACCCTGAGGTCGAAGTAGCCGTCCGCGAACAGGTGCCGCACCGCCTCGGCATGGAAATGTTGCGGCGAGCAGGGAAATCGATGGGGCGACGTCCCGTGCAGTTGTGTCGAGAGAAGGCTTACTCTCACATCGGTTTTACGGAATGCGTTCGCAATTGCCGTTCCTCCCGTCTTCGGAATATGCATGAAGAGCACATTGATTCCCTTACGGGACATGATGGGCATTGCGCTGTCCTGCCGAAGGTCATGCGTCAGACCACGCAGGAATACTTCATGAGATCCTGACGTTAGGTAAATTTCACAGAGGTCCCCGCCGACTCCGGAGGGGGCGACGGGTCCAGGGGCCCCCTCAGTCCTCCGGATCCCGCCCGAACCCGTTGGCGCGGAACGTCGCTTGGATCTCCCGCCAGGGCCGTCCCGGCAGGCCGGTGGCCGGCGCGTCCGCCTTCGGCAGCGCCGAGAGCGTTTCCTGGACGGAGTGGTAGCCGAGGGCCCGGTACACCTCGAACTGCTCCTCGGAGAAGAACTGGTCGGCCGTGGTCTCCTGCGGAAACGCCGGGTAGCGCTTCTCGTAGTCGAGCATGTAGATGCGCTCGTCCCCGGTGAGCACGGGCTTCAGATACAGGATGTAGCCCGTCTTCTTGGGCAGGACGGCTCCGGTGGCCGGGTCCTGGCGCTCCGGGTAGAGGATCTCGCCGAACATGCCGTGGGCCCAGTCCGGGCTCCGTTCGTCCGATCCGCCCGCCTGCTTGCGGGCCGCAGCGAGGTCGGCGATCTCCCGGACGGGCAGGCGCAGCCGGACCCCGAGGTCCACGCGGGCGAAGAGCTCCAGCGCCACCAGGGACGAGAAGGCCAGCCCGGGGTCGCACTCGGCGTCGGCCACGACGATCAGGTCGCAGCGCCGCTGGAGCAGCGAATAGAGCCCGAGGTTCTCGATGTGGCCGCCGTCCGACAGGTTCACCTTGGGACGCGTCTCGTCCAGGAGCCCGAGCAACTCCAGGGCGCTGTAGCCGAACCGCCAGTCGCTGAGCAGGCCCGTCCGGATCGCCTGGGGCTGGACGACGGTCTTCGGGTTCGTCGCCCAGTAGCTGAGGCGTATGTTGAGGAGCGCGAGCGTCGGCGCCAGCAGGGCCCGCCCGATCCGCCCCATGGCCGGCGCCACGGCCGCGCCCGAGATCGCCACCGCCGTGGCCAGGTCGAGCGTCGGCTCCTTCGCCTCGTAGTCCGAGGTGCGCGCGAACCCGGTCGCGCTGCTGCCGACCACGTCGGGCGTGAAGACGAAAACGTCCGCGTTGCGGCCCCGGCGGTTCTCCTTCTCCGACCCCTGGATGTTCACGGCGGCGTTGATGATCGGATAGGGGCGGGCGGCGGCGAGCGAGGACAACAGAACGCCTTTCCCGTCCTTGCCGCGATAATTGAACGCCTCGCCGAGGCGATCGCGGTAGAGCCGATGGAGCGAGTTGGCGTTCTCCGAGAAATACGCGCTCAGCCCGAAGAGCGCGGCTCCGACGACCATGAACGTCAGGCCGGCGGCACGGCCCGTCGGCAGCGGAAAATCACCGATCCTGGCCGTCTGGTCCGTCACGCCCAGGCCGATGATGACCGTCCACAGGTAGGCGAGATAGATCATGGCCGGCAGCGCCGCAGCCGCGGCGATGAGGGCGGCCGCACCCGCGGCCTGCTGGGGGATCGCCTTCCAGCCCGGCTTCGCGAGCGTCGATTCCAACAGCCCGAGGATCGGCTTCCACGTCGCGGCCACACCGGCCGCGGCGGCGGCCGCGGCCGACACGAGCCGCGTCAGATCGAGGACGCCGTTTCCGGACGGAGCCAAATAGCGCAGCGCCAGCCGGAGCGCCGGATCCTGCATCTCCACGAGGGCAGTGCCGGCGACGACGATCAGGAGCCACTTGGTCCGGATGGCACCGGGCGACGAAGTCACGGGCGTGTCCAGGTCCCTCGACGCCCCTCCCGCTCGCGAGGCGGCGATGGCCCAGCCGACCAGCCAGACCACCGTGAGGGCCGCCAGGGTCTTGGTCAGCACGTAGTCCGTCCCGAACACCGAGAACAGGGAGGGACTGCCCAGGAGCGAGACCAGGAACGATTTCGTCAGGTCCTCTTGGCTGGGGTCGGCGAGGAGCGTCAATCCGGCCGCGAGGAAGACGAGGCTCGCCACCACGACCGCATTCACGGCCAGGCCGCGCAGGATGATCCCCGCGGAGACGACCAGGTCGCCCCATCCATTGGGCATCAGGTAGCGGCACTTGTCGCGGATGGCGCGCACGGCCTCGTTGTCGGCCACGTCCGACGGCGGCAGGTCGTTTCCCGGGGTCGCGGCGGGGGGCGCCGCCGGGGGCGATGGGTCGGCCGGCGCGCCGGGTCCTCCTTCGGGGGGCGGGGCAGCGGGCGGCGCGGGGACCGCGACGGCATTCCCCGGGGCCGCCGCGACCACCGCCGCATGGACGCCCGGGACGGTCCCGACGGTCGCGCCGCCGGTGCCGAACGGGAAGCCGCCGCCCCGATGCAGGGCCGCCGTCAGCGCCGCCCCGATGTAGCCGCCGCCCGACACCATGGACAGGTAGTCGATCCGGTCGAAGGCCTTGCGGTCCGCCAGGGCCTGCAGCACGCCCAGCCCGAACGCCGCGGAGCGGATGCCGCCCCCGGAGAGCGCCAGGCCCGCGACCGGGTTCTCGAAACCCCGGTCCGGACGAACGGGCCTCGCCGTGGCGTCCGCTTCGGGCGGCGGTGCCTCCTTCGGGGGCCCGGCGGCGGCGGCCTCGGCCGTCTTCCGGCGTCTCGACCGGGCGGGCGCCGGGGCCGGCTCCGGCAATCGCGCCCGGGCATCCTGGATCTGCTTCCTTTCGCCCGCGAGCACACGACTGAGCGTGAGGGGGCCGGCGTCGGCGCCGCCGGACGTCGCGCCCTGGTCTCCCGAACCGCCGGTCTCCGCCCGCCCGCCGGCCGGCCCCTTGTCGCTGCCGATGTCCGTCATGGTTGGCCTCCCTGGCGAGATGATCGCTCAGGTAGTTCGGCGCCGCAAGCGGCTTCGCGCGTCGCCACGGCCGTCCCTCAGGCCCGGTGGTAGGGGTGCCCGGAGAGGATCGTGATGGCGCGGTAGATCTGCTCGGCCAGCATCAGCCGGACGAGCTGGTGGGGCCAGGTCATCGCCCCGAAGGCGAGGAGGAGGTCGGCGCGGGCGCGCAGGGCCGGGCCGTGGCCGTCGGGACCGCCGATCGCGAGCACCAGGTCCGCCGTGCCCTGATCGCGCCGGGCGGCCAGGAAGGCGGCGAAGTCGGCGGAGGAGAGCATCCGGCCCGTCTCGTCGAGGGCCACCAGGGCGGCGCCGTCCGGCACCTGGGCGAGGAGGGCCGCGGCCTCCTCGGCGCGCCGATCCTCGGCACGGGCGGACCGGCCCTCCGGGATCTCCACGAGGTCGAGACGGGACAGGCCGAGCACGCGGCCGCTCTTGGCGGCGCGATCCATATAGCGGTCCAGGAGCCCCCGCTCGGGACCGGCTTTCAGGCGACCGACCGCCGCTATCCGGAGTCGCATGGACGATCCTCCGTCGGGACGGCGGGTATCGAGAACCGGCTCGGCCTCAGGCCTGGGTCGCGCGGCCGGTCGAAGGCTCGACCTGCCACATCTTTTCCAGGTTGTAGAAGCCGCGCACCTCGGGCCGGAACACGTGGACGATCACGTCGCCCGCGTCGACCAGCACCCAGTCGCAATGGGGCAGCCCCTCCACGCGCAGGTCGCCGTGGCCGGCGTCCTTGAGGTCGCGGAGGAGACGGTCCGCGATCGCGCCCACATGGCGGTGCGAACGCCCGGAGGCGACCACCATGGTGTCGGCGAGCGAGGACTTGCCCCGGATGTCGATGGAAACGATGTCCTCGGCCTTCGACTCCTCGAGGCTCGCGAGGACGGCTGTTGCGAGATCGTCGGCCCGGATCCCCTCGGAACCCGGCGTCGGCGAGGGACGCGTCTGGCGGACGGTCGCCGCCTGCGTCTCGATTGCCATGGCCAGTTGCGTGATCTCCTCGATCATGCGGCCTCGTCGGCGACGAGACCGGCGGTTCTGCTCCCGCAAGACAAAGATAGGAGCGGAGAATTAACGGTTTCAAGACGGATGTGGTTTCCGGCCGCCGAATCCGGTCCGAATTCCGCATGCTGCGGCGCGGCGGAGCCGGCGTGACGGATGCCGCCGGATGGGCTATCGATCGGGGACCGAGCCCCGTCGAGCCGAGGACCGCCCGTGACCCCGGAAGAGTTCCAAGCCCTGCCGTACCGTCCCTGCGTCGGAATCATGCTCCTCAACCGGAACGGGCTCGTCTGGATCGGTCGCCGCGCCAACGAGGGCCTCGTCGAGCACACCGCGCCCGGCCACGAGTGGCAGATGCCCCAGGGCGGCATCGACCCGGGCGAGGATCCGGTCGAGGCGGCGAAGCGGGAACTCTGGGAGGAGACCAACGTGCGCACCGCGACCCTGATCGCGGAGGCGCCGGACTGGTACGCCTACGACATCCCGCGCACGGTGGTCGGCGAGCGCTGGCGCAACAAGTGGCGCGGCCAGACCCAGAAGTGGTTCGCCTTTCGCTTCGAGGGCGAGGAGAACGAGATCGACATCCTGAACCCGCCGGCCGGCGAGCGCGAGTTCGCCGAATGGAAGTGGGAGCGGATGGATCGCCTGCCCGAGCTGATCATTCCTTTCAAGCGGCCCGTCTACGAGAAGGTGGTCGAGGCCTTTCGTCCTTTGGGAGCATGAGACCCGCCATGAGCAGCAATCAGGACTTCGAAGCCCGCCTCGACAAGCTTGCCGAGGTCGCCGTGCGGGTCGGGCTCGGCTCCGTGGCCGGCCAGGAGGTCATGATGACCGCCCCGCTCGAGGCGGTGCCGCTCGCCCGGCGCATCACCCACCACGCCTACAAGGCCGGCGCCACCCTGGTGACCGTGCTCTATTCCGACGACGTCGCCACCCTGGAGCGCTTCAGGACCGCGTCGGACGAGAGTTTCGACAAGGCCGCCGGCTGGCTCTACGAGGGCATGGCGAGCGCCTTCCGGTCCGGCGCCGCGCGCCTCGCCATCGTGGGCGAGGACCCGACCCTGCTCTCCGGCCAGGACCCCGCCAAGGTCGCGCGCGCCAACCGGGCCCGCTCCACCGCCTACCGCCCGGCCCTCGACCTGATCGCCCGCTCGGCCATCAACTGGACGATCGTCTCCGCCGCCACCCCGGCCTGGGCCCGCACCGTCTTCCCGGACCTGCCGGAGGACGAGGCCGTCGCCCGCCTGTGGGACGCCATCTTCGCCGCCTCGCGCACCGACGGCCCCGACCCGATCGGCGGCTGGGCCGAGCACAACCGCCTCCTCGCCGAGCGCACCGGCAAACTCAACGCCAAGCGCTTCGCCGCACTTCGCTTCAAGGGACCGGGCACCGACCTCGAGGTCGGCCTCTGCGACGGCCATCGCTGGGCCGGCGGGGCCGGCAAGGCCGAGAACGGCGTCACCTACAACGCCAACATTCCGACCGAAGAGGTCTTCACCACCCCGCACCGTGACCGCGTCAACGGTCACGTCAGCGCCACCAAGCCGCTGAGCTACCAGGGCACCCTCATCCGCGACATCGCGGTCCGCTTCGAGGGCGGCGCCATCGTGGAGGCCCGCGCCGCCACGGGCGAGGACGTCCTGAAGAAGGTCCTGGAGATCGACGAGGGGTCCCGCCGGCTGGGCGAGGTCGCCCTCGTCCCGCACGCCTCCCCGATCTCGACGAGCGGCCTCCTCTTCTACAACACCCTCTACGACGAGAACGCCGCCAGCCACATCGCCCTCGGCCAGGCCTACGCCAAGACGGTGGAGGGCGGCGCCGAGATGGACCCCGAGACCCAGATCCGCCACGGCATCAACTCCAGCCTGATCCACATCGACTGGATGATCGGCTCCGGCGAGATCGACGTCGACGGCGTGAACCCGGACGGCACCGTCGAGCCGGTCATGCGCAAGGGGGCCTGGGTGTAGGCGGGGCCCTGTCGCTTTCGGGCCAGCCGACGGCGGGCCCGATCGCACGCACCGGACCTCACGCGTGCATGCTTCCGGAAAATCGGGAGGCCTGCTCCATGAGCCGCATCCTCGACACCGCCCGCGCCCGCGGGGCGCTGGATCCGATCCTGCTCGACCGCGCCGAGACGAGGACCGAGGCGCCGCCGCTCGGCCTCGACATCGCCGCGCGGATCGCCGAGATCGACGAGCCGAGGCTCCGGCGCGACAGGCTGGCCCGGCTCAGGGCCGAACTGGCGGCACGCGACTACGCGGGCGCGCTCCTCTCCGACCCGATGAACATCCGCTACGCCACCGGCGCGCGCAACATGGCGGTCTGGACCATGCACGCGCCCGGCCGCTACGTCTTCGTGGCGACGGACGGCCCGGTCGTCCTCTTCGAGTTCGGCACCACCCGGCACCTCTGGGACGGGCTCGGCCCGGTCGACGACCTGCGCACCTCCATTCCCTGGTTCTATTTCCTCGCCGGCCCGCGGACGCAGGAGAAGACCGAGCTCTGGGCGAAGCAGGTGATCGGCGTCATGGACGAGTTCGGCCGCTCCAACCGGCGCCTCGCCGTCGACCGGTGCGAGCCCTGGGGCGCGCAGCGGCTCGTCGACGCCGGCATCCGCCTCTTCGACGCCCAGGAGCCGCTCGAGATGGCACGGCGGATCAAGACCCCCGAGGAGCTGAAATGCATGCAGCTCTCCGTCGACGTCTGCGACATCGCGGTCGAGCGGATCCGCAAGGCGCTGCGGCCGGGCCTCACCGAGAACCAAGTCTGGAGCATCCTGCACGAGACGAACATCGCGCATGACGGGGAGTGGATCGAATGCCGCCTCCTGGCCTCCGGCGAGCGCACCAATCCGTGGTTCCAGGAATGCGGCAACCGGGTGATCGAGGCCGGCGACATCGTCGCCTTCGACACCGACATGGTCGGCCCCTTCGGGTATCTCGCCGACATTTCGCGCAGCTACGTCTGCCCCGACAGGCGGCCGACCCCGGACCAGCGCCGGCTCTACGAGATCGCCCAGGAGCAGGTGCTGACCAACATCGAGCTGATCCGCCCGGGACTGGGCTTCCGCGAGTTCTCGGAGCGCTGCTGGTCCGTGCCGGAGGCCTTCGTGCCGAACCGCTACATGATGATGATCCACGGCGCCGGCTTCGTCGACGAGTACCCGACCGTCGCCTACCTGCAGGACTACGACGACTGGGGCTACGACGGGATGTTCGAGGAGAACATGGTCGTCTGCGTCGAGAGCTACATCGGCGAGGTCGGCGGATCGCAGGGCGTCAAGCTCGAGCAGCAGGTGCTCGTCACCGCCAACGGCGCCGTGCCGATGTCGAAGTCGCCCTTCGTGGACGCGATGGAACCCTGAGGACCCGGATCCGGGGCCCCGCTCACGCCACCGCGGCGGCCGCCCCGTCCGAGGTCGCCAGCGCGCGTCCGACCGCCTTGCGGATGTCGGCGAGGCTGAAGGGCTTCAGGACCACGTCGCGCACGAGGTGGTCGAGCCCGTGGGCGCGCTCCCGCTGGTCCGCATAGCCGGTCATCAGCAGGATGGGCAGGTCGGGGAAGTCTCGCGCGGAGTTGAGGGCGAGCGCGATGCCGTCCATCACCGGCATCTTGATGTCGGACACGATCAGCGCGAACTCGCCCTTCTCGCGGTGCAGCACCTCGAGCGCGGTCGCGCCGTCCTCCACGGGCAGTACGCTGTGGCCGTCGAACTCGAGCGCGCGCTTCACGAAGGCGCGGACCGAGTCGTCGTCCTCGACGAGAAGTATGCGCGCCATGATCGGCTCCTGTCGGCGCGAATCAGCCCCCGTCAACTACATAACCGATGTACGGCAATTCGCGAAAGGCGTGGGCGGCGTCCATTCCGTAGCCCACGACGAAGCGGTCCGGGCACACGAAGCCGACGAAATCGGCCTCGATCGCGGCCGCGCGCTTGCCCGGCTTGTCGAGCAGGACCGCCACTCCGACCCGCGCCGCCCCGCGTTCCGCGATGGTCTGGCGTGCGAAGGCGAGGGTGCGGCCGGACTCCAGGATGTCGTCGACGACGAGCACGTTGCGGCCCGCCACCGCGGTTTCGATGTCGCGGATGACGGTCACCACCCCCGAGGACGTCGTCCCCGCCCGGTAGCTCGACAGCGACATGAAGTCGACCTCGGGCGAGATGCCGGCGAAGTAGAGGGCGCGGATCAGGTCGGCGGCGAAGACGAAGCTGCCCTTCAGGACCGCCACCACCAGCACGTCCTCGACGAAGCCCGCGCGGCGAATCTCCTCGGCGAGCGCCGCGTTGCGGGCCGCGATCTCAGTGGCCGGGTAGAGGGTCTCGATGCGGCGGTTGCGAATGGTTTCGGTCATTGGCGGCCTGGCGGCTCCTGCGCTCGGAGAAGCGGATCTGGACGTCCCGGGCGTCGTCGGGCGGCGCGGCGAGCTTGGTCCTGAAGCGCACGCTAGCACCCGGCGCGACCGTTGTGCTCTTCGGTTCGACGGACCAGGCATAGATTTCCTGGCCGTCGTCACCGCGCAGCGACAGCCGCACGCTCGGAACCGCGCGCGTCTCGCCCGAGACGTTGGCGATGGCGCCTTCGACGACGAGCACCTGCTGTCCGCTGTCCAGTTCCCGCAGCGTCTCGACGGACTGGAAGGCGAGCCCGCGCAGGTTGACCGGCAGCCCGATGGCACGGAAGAGGCCCGCGAGCGACGGGACGGCCTCCACGAGGCTCGCCCGCGCCAGGATGGCGCAGACCGGCAGGAGCAGCGCGACGCAGAGGATCCCGAGCCCGACATAGACCTTGGACTGGGTCCAGGCCGCCTTGACGTCCATCTTGGGGAGCTTGAGGCGGAGGGACGGCCGCGGCCGAGGCTTCGCCTTCACCTTGACGGTGGGCTTCTTGGCGACCGATTCGACGTCGATCGAGGCCGGGCCGGCCGGCGCCGGCGGAACGGCGGGCGGCTCCGGCTCGCCCGGGTCGAGCCAGTTCGCGGTCGGGGCATCCGCCACGGGCCCGGCCGCCGCGACGGGCGCCTCCGAGAACGCGATGTCGTCGAAGCCGTCGTCGACGGTCGCCACGTCCTCGGAAGGCGGCCCGGCCGCCGCGACCTGCGGTCCGGCCGCCGCAGGGGGATCCTCGAAGGTGACGGCCTCGTCCGGGGCCCCGGCGAGGCCGGCCAGCGGATCGGCGTCCTCATCCGGTCCGGGGTCCGGCCGGCCCTGTCGGCGGACGTCCTCCTCGGGCTCGCGCCAGGCGGCATCGCGATCCGCATCGGCCTGCAGGTCCGCGAAGGGGTCGGGTTCGGCGAGATCGTTGTCGTCGGAGTCCCCGGGCGGCGCGACGTGCCATCGCGAGCCGCAGCGCACGCAGCGGACCTGCCGCCCGGAGGCGCCGATCTTGGCGTCCGGGACGGTATAGCCGGTCTCGCAGGTGGGGCAGACGATGCGCATCCGCCGTGGAATTCCCTCGGGCGCTTGGTTTCGGGCACAACCCTGCCGCAAATCCGTTTCCTTTTCGGAAAGAGACGGCCGCCGGGTCTGCGTGGCAGGGCGCCCCGCTTCGGCTAGGATCGCGCGGCACGGACGCCGTCGCGAATCGCCGCGGTCGTCTTCGGAGAGCGTTTCTTGATCAAGTTCGAGAATGTCGGGCTGCGCTACGGGATGGGGCCGGAGATCCTCCGCGACCTGACCTTCGAGATCGGCCCGCGCACCTTCCAGTTCCTGACCGGCCCCTCGGGCGCCGGCAAGACGAGCCTGATCCGCCTCCTCTTTCTGTCGCTCAAGCCGACCCGCGGCCTCATCTCGGTCTTCGGCAAGGACACTTCCCGGGTCACGCGGGCGGACCTCCCGCCCCTTCGGCGCCGCATCGGGGTCGTGTTCCAGGACTTCCGCCTGCTCGACCACATGACCACCTACGAGAACGTCGCCCTGCCGCTGCGCGTGCTCGGCCGCGAGGAGGCGGAATACCGCGCCGACGTGGTCGACCTGCTCGGCTGGGTCGGCCTCGGCGAGCGCATGCACGTGCTGCCGCCAGTCCTGTCGGGCGGGGAGAAGCAGCGCGCCGCGATCGCCCGCGCGCTCATCACGAAGCCCGAGATCCTGCTGGCCGACGAGCCGACCGGCAACGTCGACCCGCCGCTCGCCCGCCGCCTCCTGCGGCTCTTCATCGAACTGAACCGCCTCGGCACCTCCGTGGTGATCGCCACCCACGACCTGACCCTGATGGATCAGGTCGACGCGCGCCGCCTGATCCTGTCGGACGGCCGCATCCAGATCGACGAGTGAGGCGCAGCATGGCGGAGCCGCCGGGCGGCGATCCGAAGACCCGCGAGGCGCAAGGGGACGACCCGGCTCGGCCCGCGCCGCGCGTCGCCGCGTCCGCGCCGCGCCCGCCCGATCCCAGGCCCGCCAAGCCGGCGGGCCCGCCGGCCCGGCCGGCCGACGAGACGAGGACGCCCCCCGCCCAGCCCCGGGCCGCCGCCCCCGCCCCGGCGCGCCCCCCCTCGCCCGCCCCGCCATCGATGCCGCAGCCCCAGGCCCGGGCCGCGGGGACGTCCGCGCGCCCCGAGGTCAGGCCGCGCAAGCCGTCCCCCGCCCCGCAGCGCTCCCGCGACCCCGGCGCGCCGATCGTCCCCTCCCAGTCCGTGGCGGGGCGCGCGCTGATCGCCGTCGTCGCCATCATGTGCTTCCTGGCCTGCATCGCCGCTGGGGTGCTGGCGCTCGTCTCGGAGGCGGCGCGCGGCTGGCAGCTCGACATCTCCCGCGAGGTGACCATCCAGGTGAAGCCCATGGAGGGGGTCGGCATGGAGGCGAACCTCCAGCGCGCGCTGGCGATCGCCCGCGAGACGACCGGCGTGCGGGCCGTCCGGCTCATGTCCGAGCGCGACAGCGCCCAGCTCCTCGAGCCCTGGCTCGGCGCCGGCCTGGACCTGTCCGGACTGCCTCTGCCGCGCCTGATCGTCCTGGAGCTCTCCGACCCCGCCTCCGCCGACCTGCACGGCTTGAGGAGCCGCCTCGACGCCGAGGTGAGGGGCGCGCTGCTCGACGACCACTCGATCTGGGCGGCGCGGCTGCGGACCATGGCGGGCACCATGGTGGTGGCGAGTTCGGTCGTCCTGGTGCTGGTCCTCGTCGCCATGATCCTGTCGGTCGTCTTCGCCACCCGGGCCGCGATGGCCGGGAACCGCGACGTGATCGAGGTGTTGCACTTCGTCGGCGCGGAGGATCGCTTCATCGCGCGGGAGTTCCAGCGGCATTTCCTGCTGCTGGGCTTCAAGGGCGGGATCGTCGGCGGGCTCGCCGCGATGCTGAGCTTCGCGGTCGCCGACTGGATCACCCGCGGCGCGCCGGGCAGCGCGCTGAGCGACCAGGCCCAGGCCGTCTTCGGCGGCTTCTCGGTCGGGCTCGCCGGCTACCTGGGGGCGGCGCTCCTGGTCGGCCTGGTGGCCATCCTGACCGCCGCGACCTCCCGCCTGACGGTCCGCAGCTATCTCGGTCAACTCGATTGAGGTCGGCCGCGCGGGCGGGTAGATGGTCCGGGAGGGACGCGGGCGGCTCGGAATCGGCGTCGGGGAGAGACGGGGACGTGACGGTCGGACGGGACGACGGCAGGGCGGACCGGACGGGAGCCGGCAGGCGGGAGCCCGGATGGGTCCGCTGGCTGCGCCGCGTCCTTCTGCTGGGCTTCGTCGCCGGCCTCGCCTTCGCGGCCGGCTTCGTCCGCTTCGCCGAGGTCGTCGCCGGCTATCCGGTCGTGGACGAGCCCGCGGACGGCATCGTCGCCCTGACGGGCGGACGTGACCGGATCCAGCTCGCCGTCGAACTCCTCGAACAGGGCCGCGGCCGCCGGCTCCTCATCTCGGGCGTGCACCCCGCCACCACCGCCGCCGACATCCGGCGCGAGACCGAGGCGCGGCCCCAGCTCTTCGCCTGCTGCGTCGATCTCGATCATCAGGCGGAGACGACCGTCGGCAACGCCCTGGAGACTGACCGCTGGGTTCGTCAGAACCAGTTCCGGTCCGTCATCGTGGTGACGAGCGCCTACCACATGCCCCGGTCGCTCGCCGAGTTGCAGAGCTCCATGCCCGAGATCCGCCTCCTGCCCCACCCGGTGAAGCGCCCGGAACTGGAGCTCGACCGGTGGTGGGCCCGCCCGCGCACCGTCAAGCTTCTCATGGCCGAGTACGTGAAGTATATCCTCGCCCGCGTCCGTCTCGGACTCGAGACCCTCGGCTGGCCGTGAGGCGCCGACCCTCCCCGCCCCGTCGATCCCACCGATGCTGATCCTGCGCTCCCTGGCGTTCAACGTCGCCTTCTACGCCAACATGATCCTCTGGATGGTGGCGATCGCGCCCGCGCTGCTGATGCCGCGCCCCGTCCTGTGGTGGCTCGTGCGCCACTGGTCGCGCCTCAATGTCTGGCTGCTCGAGCATGTGGCCGGGACGAAGGTCGAGGTCCGCGGCCTCGACAGGCTGCCGCCGGGGGGCTGCATCGTCGCCTCCAAGCACCAGTCGACCTTCGAGACGCTGTGCCTCTTCGATCTCTTCCACGAGCCCGCCTTCATCCTGAAGCGCGAACTGATGTGGATTCCCCTCTTCGGCTGGTTCGCGGCCCGCACCGGCATGATCCCGGTCGACCGAAACAAGGGCCGCGAGGCCCTGCGCGACATGACCCGCCGCGCGCTTGTTGAGATGCAGCACGGCCGCTCCATCCTGATCTACCCGGAGGGTACGCGCCGGCCGCCCGGCGCGGAGCCGGCCTACAAGATCGGCGTCGCGCACCTCTACCGGGAGACCGGCATGTCGGTCGTCCCGGTCGCGCTCAATTCGGGCCTCTTCTGGCCGCGGCGCGGCTTCCGGCGCCATCCCGGCACCCTCGTGGTGGAGATCCTGCCCCCGATCGGACCGGGTCTCGACATGGCCGGCATCATGGCGCGCCTGCAGGCCGACATCGAGGCCGCGTCGGACCGGCTCCTCCAGGAAGCGGTCGCCCGCGACCCCTCCCTGCCCCTCGGCCCCGACGCCCGTGACCGTCTCGCCACACTCCGGAGCGCCTGAGAGACTGCGGCAACACGTCGCATTCCATGGTCTCGATCTCGCCGGCCCGCGACGTCATCTAGAGGGGACGCCCGGCGAGGCCCTTCGTGATTCGCGCCTTGCCGGTTGCGGTCCGACGGCGAATGTTCTACATTCGTTCCGTTATTGGAGCGGGATATGCGCGGTACGGCACTGGTCATGGACGGCAGCCCCAGGACGGCTCGGGCGCTCGGCTTCGCCGATCGCTTCCGCTATTGGCGCGGCGCCTCCGGCCGGCGCTACCTCTTCTCGGCCGTGACGCCCGACAGCCTGGACGACCTCGTCAACGTGGTGGTGCTGACCACCGTGGACGGGGTCGACGGCGACGCCCGTGTCGCCTGGGTGGGCGAGATCGACGAGGGCGGCGGCCGTTGCGGCCGATCCTTCGCGGACGTCGCCGGGCGCGCGCGGGTCTGGGTGCATTTCCTGGCCGCCACCGGTCCGGAACGGCAGGCCGTCCTGCGCGACCTGACCGAAGCGGCCTGACCGTCGCGCCCCGTTCCGAATCGCCTCGCCCGAATCGCCCGGCCCCTCACTCCACGTCGTCGACGTCCGGCGCCGGCGAATGCCCCGGCCCGGCCCTGAGATCCCGCGCAATGGATTCCAGCACGGGATCCCGGATGCCGAGATGGGCGAGATGCTCGGCCGTGTTCAGCACGTAGTCCGGATTGGGTCCCGAGGCGCCGACGCCCTGGCGCACGAAGCGCGTCAGGGCGAGCCGATCGAGCTTGCCCGCATACTGTGGATGCGCCCGGTCGACCGCGTAGAAGACGGCCTCCACGAGCCGCCCGCTGCCGTCCGTCAGGCCGACGGGGCGCACCAGTTCCCGGTAGACCGCCGTGACCTGCTCCCGCTCGCGAAGGTAGGCGATCACGGCCGCCGCCTCGGCCGCCTCCACCCGGAACGCCAGCCCGCGGCAGGAGCCGCCCCGGTCGAGGCCAAGCACCAGCCCTGGCCGCTCGGGCGTGCCCCGGTGGTACCAGGAATAGACGCAGAGCGACCGGTGCCACCCGGCGAGCCGGGCGGGCACGGTCTCCACATGGGGGAATCCCGGCCGCCACATGAGCGACCCGTAGCCGAAGACCCAGAGATCGCTCATCGAACAAGGCCAGGACGGGAAAGCGTCCGACTATCAACTCGCGCCGTCCGACGCAAACCCGCAAGGCGTCGCCCGGGCCGTTGCCAACCTCCTCGGGCTGCTGTAAAACGATTTACGTAAAACGTTTCACGAGTACGCGGCCCGCCAGAACGAGGCCGAGGCTCGAGGGGAGGAGAGGCTCGGGCGACCGGGCCGCACGCCATGTCGCGATCGGTTCCGACCATCCGGGACGTCGCGGAGCGTGCCGGCGTGTCGCCCGGCACGGTCTCGAACGTGCTCGGCAACCGCAAGCCCGTCGATCCGGTGCTGGCCGAGCGCGTGCGCCGGGCCGCCGCCGAGCTCGGCTACCGGGTCCACCGCGCCGCCTCGCAGCTCCGCAGCGGCCGCACCAAGGTCGTCGCCGTCCTGGTGCCGGGGCTCGAGAACCCGTTCTTCACCGCCCTCGTCGCCGCCCTCGAGCGATGCACCCGCGCGGAGGGCTACGAGATCATCGTCGGCTCGGCCGGCGAGGATGAGGACGTCGAGGCGAACCGGCTCTCCGCCCTGCTCTCCTGGCGTCCCGCCGGCGTCGTCATCGTGCCCTGCCGCGACCGCTTCGCCACCCGTTCGCTCCTCGTCGAGGAGCGCGTCCCCTTCGTGGTGGTTGACCGCGTGGCCGACGACATCGAGGCGGACTGCGTGGCGATCGACAACGCCGCCGCCGCGGGCGCCGCCGCCGAGCACCTCATCGGCCTCGGCCACCGGGAGATCCTGGTCGCCGCCTCCACCAGCCAGGTCGCCAACATCCGCGCCCGTTGCGCGGGCATCCGCGAGGCCGTCGCGGGCGTGCCGGGCGGCACGGTCGAGATCCTGGAGCTCGGCCCGACCTTCGAGACCGCGGCCGAGCGCATGGAGGCACGCATGCGCGCGGGCCCGCTGCCGAGCGCCGCCATCGCGCTCACCAACTTCACCACCCTGGCGCTCCTCGGCAGCCTCACCCGCTTCGGCGTGCGCGTGCCCGACGACCTCTCGCTGGTCGGCTTCGACGACTACGCCTGGATGCAGGCGACCACGCCCTCGATCACGGCCGTGCGCCAGCCGATCGACCGCATGGCCGCGGAGGCCTGGCGCTGCCTGTCGGCCCGCATGGCCGGCAGCGACGCCCCGTGGCGGCGCGCCGAGTTCGCCGCCGAACTGGAGATCCGCCAGTCCACCAGACCCGCCGTGCCGGCCCCCGGGACGAGCCGGCGGGAAGGGAAGTCCGAGGTCCGAAGAGTCCAACAAGGGAGGACGACATGACCCGCATCGACCGCAGACAGCTCCTGAAGGGGGTCGCCGCCGCACCGGCAGCCCTCGCCCTCGGCGGCACCGCCGCCTTCGCGCAGGGCAAGGCGCAGATCGCCACCGTGGTGAAGATCGGCGGTATCCCGTGGTTCAACGCCATGGAGGTCGGCATCAAGAAGGCCGGCGCCGAGCTCGGCGTCGAGGCCTGGATGATCGGCCCGACCCAGGCCGACGCCGCCCAGCAGGTGCGCGCCGTCGAGGACCTGATCGCCCGCAAGGTCAACGTCATCTGCGTCGTGCCGAACGACGCGACCGCCCTGGAGCCCGTGTTCAAGCGCGCCCAGGAGGCCGGCATCAAGGTCATCACCCACGAAAGCCCGGACCAGAAGTTCAACGACTGGAACATCGAGCTGACCACCGTCCAGGGCTTCGGCGAGACCCACATGGAGGCGCTCGCCAAGGCGATGGGCGGCGAGGGCAAGTACATCCTCTACGTCGGCTCGCTGACCGTGCCGCTCCACAACAAGTGGGCCGACGCGGCGGTCGCGCTGCAGAAGGCCAAGTATCCGAAGATGCAGCTGGTCACCGACCGCTTCGGCGTCGCCGAGAGCCTGGACGACAGCTACAAGACCGCGCTCGACCAGATGCGCGCCAATCCGGACCTCAAGGGCATCCTCGCCTTCGGGTCGCAGGGCCCGATCGGCGCCGCCCGCGCGGTCGACGAGCGCGGCAAGGCCAACGCCATCGCGGTCGTCGGCCCCTTCTCGCCCGGCCAGGGCGCGAAGTTCATCAAGTCGGGCGCCATCCGGGAAGGCTTCATCTGGAACCCGATGCTCGCCGGCGAGACCATCGTGCGGGTCGGCCAGTTGCTCGCGTCCGGCAAGAAGCCGACCGACGGCATGGAGTTGCCGGGCCTCGGCAAGGTCTCGGTCAACGTCGAGACCCGCCAGATCCTCGCCCAGAAGCTCCAGCCCATCAACAAGGACACCATCGACGAACTGGTGAAGATCGGGCTCTGACCGGTCCCCGTCCCCCCGGCCCGAGGCCGGGGGGACGCCACCTCGACAAGGCCGTCCGGCACCGCCGGGCCGGCCCTGACGCCCCGCGGCCGCATCAGGCAGGTTCATGCCCACGTTCCTGAAATTCGAGAACGTCTCCAAGCGCTTCGGCGGGGTGACCGCGCTCGCCGGCATCGACTGGGACGTGGCCGCGGGCGAGGTCCATTGCCTCGTCGGCGAGAACGGCTGCGGCAAGTCGACCGCCATCAAGATCGTCGCCGGCGTACACCCGGCCGACCCGGGCGGCCGCATCGAGATCGACGGCGCGCCGCGCGACCGCCTCGACCCGGCCCTCGCCAAGAGCCTGGGCATCCAGGTCATCTACCAGGACCTGTCGCTCTTCCCCAACCTGTCGGTCGCCGAGAACATCGCGGTCGACGAGACCCTCGGCGCCCTGGCGAAGCCGGTCTCCCGCGCCCGCATGCGCCGGATCGCCGCCGACGTGCTCGGCCGCCTCGGTTTCGCGCTGCCGCTCGACGCGCCGCTGTCCGACCTGCCCATCGCCTCCCGCCAGATCGTCGCCATCGCGCGCGGGCTCGCGGCGCGCGCCCGCCTCCTCTTCATGGACGAGCCGACCGCCTCCCTGACCCGCTCGGAGGTGAAGACCCTGCTCGGCCTCGTAGACCGCCTGCGCCGCGACGGCATCGCGGTCGTGTTCGTCTCCCACCGGCTCGAGGAGGTGATCGAGATCGCCGACCGGGTCACGGTCCTGCGCGACGGGCGCAAGGTCGGCACCTGGGCGGCCCGCGATCTCGACGTCCGCCGCATCGGCGAACTGATGACCGGCCTGCAGATCGAACACACCGTGACGGCCCGCGACCGCGCCGCCGAGCCCGCCGTCCTGGAGGTCGCCGGCCTGACCCGGCGCGGCGAATATGCCGACGTCTCCTTCTCGATCCGGCGCGGCGAGATCGTCGGCCTGACCGGGCTCCTCGGCGCCGGCCGCACCGAGCTCGCCCTGACGCTCTTCGGCATGACCCGCCCGGACTCCGGGTCGATCCGCGTCGACGGCCGGGATGTCCGCTTCGCCACCAACCAGGACGCCATCCGGGCCGGCATCGCCTACGTGCCCGAGGACCGCCTGAAGCTCGGCCTCGACCTGCGCCAGTCGGTGCAGGCCAACATGGTGGTCTCCGTGCTGGGCCGCCTCGCCGGGCGCTTCGGCATCCTCGCGCCCGCCCGGCTGCGGTCGACGGCCGAGGGCTGGGTCGAGCGGCTGCGCATCAAGATCCCGGCTCTCGACAAGCCCGTCAGCACACTCTCGGGCGGCAACCAGCAGCGCGTGGTGATCGCCAAGTGGCTGGCCACCGAGCCGAAGCTCCTGATCCTCGACAGCCCGACCGTCGGCGTCGACATCGGCAACAAGCAGGCGATCCACCGCATCGTCCGCGGTCTCGCCGAGGCGGGCGTCGCCATCCTGATGATCTGCGACGAGATCCCCGAGGCCTACTTCAACGCCGACCGCGTGCTGCACATGCGCGACGGCCGGCTGGTCGGCGACTTCCGTCCCGGCCGCGATCCCGAGCGCCTGGTCGAGGAGGCCGTCTATGCCTGAGATGCCCCGCCTCGGTACGGAAGGCTGGCTGTTCGTCGTCATCCTGCTGCTCGGCGCGGTCTGGAGCCTCCTGACGCCCTGGTTCCTGACCCTGCCCAACGCCGTCGACATCCTCGAGACCTGGTCGGTGACCACCATCCTGGCCCTCGGCGTCTTCGTCGTCCTGGTCGCCGGCGGGATCGACATCTCCTTCGCGGCAACCGCCTCCGTCGCCCAGTACGCCGCCGCCTGGGCGGCCCAGAACGCCGGCTGGCCGCCCGCCCTCGCGATTCCGCTCGGCCTCGTCGTCGGCGTCGCGCTCGGCTGCCTGAACGCCGCGCTGATCCACTACCTGAACATCACATCCATCATCGTCACCATCGCCACCCAGAGCCTCTACTTCGCGCTCCTCATGTGGTGGACCGGGGGCAAGCTCATCCCGGTGCTGCCCGACTGGTGGTCGGACCGGATCGTCTTCTTCCAGACCGAGGCGGCCGACGGTTCCCTCGTCCGCATCACCCTGCCGATCGTCGTCGCCGCCACTGCCGTGCTGGTCACCTGGACCCTGATGACCCGCCTCTCCGCCGGCCGCCAACTCTACTGCATGGGCGGCAACCCCGAGGCCGCCCGACGGCTCGGCATTGACATCGCCCGCATGCATTTCCTGGCCTACGGTTTCCTCGGCCTGATGGCCGGCCTCGCCGGGCTCGTCCAGGCCCACCGCGTCGGCCAGAGCGTGCCCAACGCCATGGTGGGCCAGGAGCTCAACGTGGTGGCGGCCGCGGTCCTCGGCGGCGCCAGCCTGAACGGCGGCATCGGCACGGTGCGCGGGGTCCTGCTCGGCCTCCTGCTCCTGGCGATCCTGCAGAACGGCCTCAACCTGCTCGGCTGGTCCTCCTACTTCTTCCCCATCGTGATCGGCCTCGTGATCCTGGTCTCGACCTCCATCACCGGGCTGGCCGGCCGCCCGGGCCGGCGGCGCGCGCGGGCGGGCGAGGTGGTCCATGGCTGACGCGACGCCGCCGCGGACCTCGCCCGCGGGGATGGACAGCCTGATCCGGCTCGCGCGCGCGCAACCGCTCGGCGGCACGACGGGCCTCGCACTGCTGCTGGTGGCGCTCGTGGCCCTGAACGCGGTCCTGCTGCCGGGCCGCTTCGCCACCTTCGGCACCCTGCAATCCATGATGTTCCAGTTGCCGGAGCTCGGCATCCTGGCCCTCGCCATGGTGATCCCGCTCATCTCCGGCGGCCTCAACCTCGCCATCATCGCCACCGCCAACCAGTGCGCCCTCGCCATGGCGTGGATCCTGAAGGCGCTCGCGCCCGCCGGCGCCTCGGGCTCCACGGTCGCCCTCGCCATCGCGGCGGCGCTCCTCGCCGGCCTGTTGCTGTCGCTGCTGATCGGGCTCCTGACCGGCTTCCTGGTCGCCAACATGGGCGTCCATCCGATCCTGGTGACGCTCGGCACCATGTCGGTGGTCAACGGGGTGTCGATCTACCTCACCCGCGGCACCGTGATCGCCGGCCTGCCCGAGCCCTTCCTGGTGATCGGCAACGGCGTCGTCGCCGGCGTGCCCATACCCTTCCTGATCCTGCTGGCGGCGGCCGGCGCCACCGCCTTCGTGCTCAATCGCACGCCCTTCGGCCTCGCCGTCTTCATGATCGGCTCCAACCTCGAGGCCGCCCGATACGCTGGCATCGACACCAAGCGGGTGCTGGTCGGCGTCTACACCATGTCGAGCCTGCTCTGCTTCCTGGCCGCCTGCGTGATGCTCTCGCGCTTCAACTCGGCGAGCGCCGGCTACGCCGAGTCCTACCTGCTGATCACCATCCTGGCCGCCGTTCTCGGCGGGGTCGACCCGTTCGGCGGCTTCGGCCGCATCGCCGGCCTGATGCTCGCGCTGGCGGTCCTGCAGGTCATCTCCTCCGGCTTCAACCTGATGGGCCTCAGCCAGCACCTGACCCTGGCCATCTGGGGCCTCACCCTCATCGCCGTGATGGGCGTCAAGGCCGCCGCCGCGCCGCTCGCCCGCCGGCTCCTGCCCGACAGAACCCCCAAGGGAGCAAAGCCATGATCCGGATCGGCATGCATTCGAGCCTGTGGACCGCGAGCTGGACCCGCGAAGCCGCCGAGCTCCTCATCCCCGAAGCCGCACGCTACGGCCTGCAGGTGATCGAGATCGCCCTGCTGGCGCCCGAGACCATCGACGTCGACCATTCGGTGCGCCTGTTCCGCGAGCACAAGGTCGCCCCGACCGCCTCGCTCTGCCTGCCCATGGAGGACAACGCGGCGCTCCATCCCGAGCGGGGCGAGCGCTTCCTGCAGCGCGCCCTGGAGACCGCCCACGCGCTCGGCTGCAACATCCTCGGCGGCGTGACCTACTCGACCCTCGGCTGGCGCTCCGGCCGCCCGCCCGAGGAACAGGAACTCGCCAACGTCGCCAAGGCCCTGAAGCCGATCGCCCGGCGCGCCCAGGAATACGGCATGCTCCTCGGCATCGAGCCCTGCAATCGGTACGAGACCCATCTCCTGAACACGGCCGCCCAGTCCCTCGCCATGCTCGACCGCATCGGCGAGCCGAACGTGACGATCCACCTCGACACCTACCACATGAACATCGAGGAGAAGGGCATCGGCCGCGGCATCATGGAGGCCGGGCGGAACTGCCGCTACATCCACCTCTCCGAGTCCGACCGGGGCGTCCCGGGCACCGGCACCATCGACTGGGACGAATGCTTCCGGGCGCTCGCCGCCTCGGGCTTCCAGGGCGACCTCGTGATGGAGAGCTTCGTCAATCTGCCGCCCGAGATCGCCTCGGCGCTGGCGGTCTGGCGCTCCGTCGCGCGCGACCGCTACGACGTCCTCGACCGCGGCGTGCCTTACCTCCAGGCGCTCGCCACGGTGCACGGGCTGGTCTGAGGGCCGGAGGGTCGGCCAAAGCACACGCGATTTTCAACGTCGCCGCGCGGCACAACCGAGGAACGCCGTTCCCTCCGATGTGTTGGACCCGTATCCAACGATCGGAGAACGACATGCGCTTTCTCAACATCCTGACGCTTCTGCTCGTCATCGTCGGCGGCATCAACTGGGGGCTGGTCGGCCTCGCCCAGGTCGACCTGGTCGCCGCGCTCTTCGGCGGCCAGCAGGCCCCCCTCGCCCGCATCGTCTACGTGGCGGTCGGCGCCTCGGCCCTCTGGCAGCTCATCCCGTGGTTCCGCTCCTTCTCGACCCGCGAGGAATACGCCCTCAGGCACTGAGCCTGCCCGGACGGTCGGGCCGTTCGCGCGCGGTGCGGGGAAGTCCCCGCCCCGCCGCGGACTCGGCGTTCGGCCGGCCTCAGCGCAGGCCGAAGAAGGACAGGACCGCGACGACGACCACGACCAGTCCGATGATGTAGATGATGCCGTTCATGGGGTTTCCCTCGGTTTCGAACGAGCCGCTACGGCTCCGGTAACGTTCAACGCACTTCCGCGCGCCTGCGTTCCCCACGAGGGTCGCCGACCTCACGCGATCTCGCTCCACGGCCGCGACAGAGCCACTGCGCAGAGGATCGTGCCGACCAGCGAATAGGTCTGCGGGTAGTTGCCCCAGAGCTCGCCCGTCTCCGGGTGCAGGTCCTCGGAGAAGAGACCGGCATGGTTGGTCATGCCAAGCAGGTCGGTGAACACCGCCCGGGCATCCTCCGACCGGCCGATCGCGTGCAGGGCCAGCACGTACCAGAAGGTGCAGACGAGAAAGTTCGTCTCCGGCTCGCCGAAATCGTCCGGGTGGTTGTAGCGCAGCAGATACTTGCCGCGCAGGAGCCGGGTCCCGATCGTCTCGACCGTGGCCACGAAGCGCGGATCGGTCGGCGGCAGGAAGCCGAGGTCGGCCATCAGGAGCACGCTGGCGTCGAGCGTCTCCGAGCCCTCGCTCTCCACGAAGGCATTGACGCTCGGGTTCCAGGTGTTGGCCTCGATCCAGCTCCGGATCCGGTCGGCGTGTCCGCTCCAGTAGCCGGCGCGGTCGTCGGCCCTTAGCGTCACGGCGATGCGTCTGAGCCGGTCGGCCGCCGCCCAGCACATCAGCGCCGAATGGGTGTGGACGCGCGCCCGGCCGCGATACTCCCAGATCCCCGCATCCGGCTCGAGCGCCACCGCGACCGCCTTCTCGCCGAGCCTCTCGAGCTCCTGGAAGAGGGCCGTCTTGTCGATATGCGGCAGCCGCTGGTCGTAGAACCACTGGGTGTTCGCCATGATGACGGCGCCGAACACGTCGTTCTGCCGTTGCTCGGCCGCCTGGTTGCCGCGCCGGACGGGGCCCATCCCTCGATAGCCCGGCAGGGCCGGCACGATCTCCTCCTCCAGGCTGACCGACGGCACCAGGCCGTAGACCGGCTTCAGCCAGCCGTCCGACTCGAGCGCGATGGCGTTGCGCATGTAGCCCAGGAAGCCCTCCATGGTGCGCGTCGCCCCCAGGATGTTGAGCGCGCGCACGACGAAGAACGCGTCGCGCAGCCAGCAGGCCCGGTAGTCCCAGTTGCGCGGCGTGTGCGGCGCCTCCGGGACGGAGGTCGTCATGGCGGCCACCACCGCGCCGGTCTCCTCGTAGGCGGAGAGCTTGAGCGTGATCGCCGAGCGCAGGACGCATTCCTGCCATTCGTAGGGGATCGACAGGTTCCGGCACCACTCGAACCAATAGGAGCGGGTGCGCTCCTCGAACTGGGCGGCCGTCTCGTCGATGTTGGCCGGGAAGATCTCGTCCGTGCCGAGCACGAAGGTGACCGGCCCGGTCAGTACGAAGGGAGCCTCGCGCGCCACATAGGCGACCGGCGCGCTGGTCGACACCCGCAGGGTCTCAGCCTCGCCGGCGTAGCGCACGTGATTGGAGCCGAGGACCTTGCGCGGGCTCGCGCTGCCGTAGTCGAAGCGCGGCCGGACCCGGACGGTGATGCGCGGATAGCCTCGGATCGGCTGGATGCGTCGGATCAGCAGCGTCGGGCGGTAGGACCGGTCGAACTGGGTGAAGCGCGGCGCGAAGTCGGTGATGCGGATCCCGGAACCGTCGGTCGCCCAGAGCGTTGTCTCCAGTATCGGCGTGTTGCGCTGGTAGCGCTGCTCGGCGCGGTCGAACTTGTCGAGCACGATGTCCATGAAGCCGTCTTCCGCCTCGCCCATGAGCAGGCGGCAGAAGAGGGGATCGCCGTCCAGGTACGGGTAGCACCACCAGACGATCCGTCCTTGCCTATCGATAAGGGCAGCCGTCGCACAGTTTCCGATCGGAGCCAGATCCAGATTGGACTGTGTTTGCGTCATCGCGCCCATAACCTCTCTGTGATTGTAAAATAGAATTTACCCGCTCAGCGGGATGATTACTCCCGTGCTCCGGCATTGTTCCCCGCATACATCGACCCCACTTATGGCGGAAGCTTGACAATCGCCGTCACGGAGCAAATCTGACCAAGCATGCAGAGTCTCTATCGCTTTTCCCTGCCGCTCATCGCGGCCGTGCTCGCGCTCGCCGTCGTCGCCGGAGTGACTGCGGAGAACTTCCTGGCACGCTGGTTCGAGCGCGATGTGGAGTTGCGCTCCGAACTCGTCTTCAACGCCCTCGAGCCCACCGTCCGCCCTCTCGCCGACCGCGGCGACGAGGTCGGCCTCGCCCGCGCCTTCGACGGGGTCGCGCGCGACGAGCGCGTGCTCGCCATCGGGCTCTGCGACCTCGCCGGCCGCGTCGTCGCCGCCTCGCGCAATTGGCCCGGTGACGGAACCTGCGCGCCGGTCGTCGAGGAGGCCCCCAGGACGGTCTTCGACCGGCGCAACCTGGCGACCGGCGCCGCCCTCGTGGCGAGCTTCCCGATGGTCGTCCAGCCCGACCGGCGTTTGCGGCTCGTGGTCGTGCACGACATGAGCTTCGCGGCCCGCCGCACCGCGGCCGCCCTCGCCACCCTGGTGGTCTTCGTCGCCCTCCTGGTCGCCACCGGCGTGCTGGTGACCGTCGGGGTCGCCCGCGCCACCCTGGCGGCCTGGTCGAAGGCGATCGTGCAGTCCCTCGACCCGCGCACGCGCTCGCGCTCCGAGGCCGACATCGCCCCCGAGCTGCGCCCCGTCATCCGCGAAGTCCGGCAGACGCTGCGCGATCTCGACATCGGCCGGATGCGCGGCTCCTCCATCCGCGTCCACTGGTCCCCCGAGACCCTCGCCCAGGCGATCCACAACGAGCTGCCCGGCTCGGAGGTGATCGTGGTCTCGAACCGGGAGCCCTACATCCACGACCGCGACGGCGACCGGGTGGTCGTCCGGCGGCCGGCGAGCGGACTGGTCAGCGCGCTGGAGCCGGTCATCCGCGCCACCAACGGCGTCTGGATCGCGCACGGCAGCGGCACGGCCGACCGCGAGGCGGTCGACGCCGGCGACCGCGTGGCCGTGCCGCCCGGCGAGCCCGCCTACACGCTCCGCCGCGTCTGGCTCTCCGAGGAGGAGGAGAACGGCTACTACTACCGCTTCGCCAACGAGGGTCTCTGGCCGCTCTGCCACATCGCCTTCGTGCGCCCGCAGTTCCGCCGGGAGGACTGGGAACTGTACCGATCGGTCAACCAGCGCTTCGCCGACACGGTCGTCGAGGAGGCGAAGACCCGCAACCCGATCGTCTTCGTGCAGGACTACCACTTCGCCCTGCTGCCGCGCATGATCCGCCAGCGCCTGCCGGACGCGACGGTGATCACCTTTTGGCACATCCCCTGGCCGAACGCGGAGGTCTTCTCGATCTGCCCCTGGCGCGAGGAGATCCTCGACGGCCTGCTCGGCTCCTCCATCCTGGGCTTCCACACCCGCTTCCACGTCAACAACTTCGTCGAGTCGGTCGACCGCTTCATGGAGAGCAACATCGACCGGGAGCTTTCGGCCATTTCCACCGGCGGCGAGCAAACCTTCGTCAACGCCTATCCGATCTCCATCGAATGGCCGCCGCGCGCCATGAAGGGCATCGCCGACGTGCCGACCTGCCGGGCGCGCGTGCGCGAACGGTTCGGCCTCCCGCCGGACATCCTGATCGGCGCCGGCGTCGAGCGCTTCGACTACACCAAGGGCATCCCGGACCGGCTCCGGGCCGTCGGCGCCCTCCTGGAACGCCACCCGGAATGGATCGGCCGCTTCGTCTTTGTCCAGGTCGCCGCGCCGACCCGCTCGAAGCTCGACGCCTACAAGGGGCTGCAGCAGGAGGCCGAGGCCGTCACCGCCGAGATCAACGCCCGGTTCGGCCGCGATGGCTGGTCGCCGATCGTCCTGGTGGTCCGCCACCACGAGCCCGACGAGGTGCTGGAGCTCTTCCGCGCCGCCGACTTCTGCGTGGTCACCAGCCTGCACGACGGCATGAACCTGGTCGCCAAGGAATTCGTCGCCTCCCGCGACGACGACCGGGGCGTGCTGGTGCTGTCCACCTTCGCGGGTGCCTCGCGGGAACTCCTGGAGGCCCTGATCGTCAACCCCTACGACGTCGACACCCTGGCCGAGACGCTGCACCAGGCCCTCGGCATGCCCGAGGATGAGCAGCGCGACCGCATGCGCCTGATGCGCGAGATGGTCCGCGACAACAATGTCTACGCCTGGGCCGGCACCATGCTGTTGGAAGCGGCCCGCATGCGCAAGCGGCGCGAGGTGCAGCGCCAGTTCGGCCCCTGAGCCCCGCCCGGCGCTTGCAGGCGGCGCCGACTTCGGCCATCAGCCTCCCCGGACGACCCAGAACTCCGCCGGCCCGGGCCGGCGGGGGAGACCAAGAGCCCATGAACCTCTCCGACACCGCCACCAAGCCGCCGCCGCCCGCCATCGCCTGGACGGAGGAGTGGGCGCCCTTCCTGGACATCGACGGCACCTTGCTCGACTTCGCCGGGCATCCGGCCGCCGTGGTGGTGCCCAAGGATCTCGTCGCCATGCTGGAACGCCTGCGCGAGCGCTGCGGCTGCCTGGCGCTGGTCACCGGCCGGTCGCTCGACCAGGTTGATGCGCTGTTCGGCCCGGACCGCTTCCACGTCGCCGCCAGCCACGGCGCCGTCATCCGCTCCGCCCTCGGCACCCGCGACGCCGCCGGACACGGCGAATCCACCCGCGCCATCGCGGGCCACCTGGAGGCGCTGGTCGCCCGCCATCCGGGGACCTTCGTGGAAGACAAGGGTCATTCCGTCGCGCTGCACTTCCGCCTCGCCCCGGAGGCGGCCCCCGCCCTGCTCGCCGCCGCCGAGGACCTCGCCGCCCAGGCGCCCGAGACCTGGCGCGTCCTGACCGGCAAGGGCGTCGTCGAGATCGCCCCGCGGGCGGCCAGCAAGGGGACCGCCATCGGCGCGCTTCTCGGCGAGGCGGGCTACAGCGGCAAGCGGCCCTTCTTCGCCGGCGACGACCTCACCGACGAGGACGGCTTCGCCATGGTCGACTATGCGGGCGGCCTCGGCGTCCTGGTCGGCCCCAACCGGCCGAGCGCCGCGCGTTGGCGGATCCCGGGGCCGGAGGCCTTCCGGCGCTGGCTGGCGGCCGGACTCGGTCCGATTTGACGGTCCCTCTTCGCACCCCGTTTCCCCTGACGGGAACGTGACGGCGGCCCGCCTTGACCCTTCGGCGGCGAGTCGCTCATCCTGCCTCGCGCGCGCGGTCAGGGGTGGCCGCCGGGACCTGCGCCGCCGCGGACCGGCCTCGCTTTCGAGGAGTGACCCTCACATGTCGAAGACCCGGCTGATATCGGCCGTCGCCTGCCTCTTCGCCGCCCTCGCGGCCCCCGCCGCCCTCGCCCAGGCCCCGAACCGGGCCACCACAGAGATCCCGGCCGACAAGGCCAAGGTCTCCGGCTCGATCGTGGTCGACTACAACACCCGCTCCGAGCGCTCGCAGTCGTCCCAGGACGTCTACGACATGGGCGAGATCGCGATCGCGGACCTGATGCTGATGCGCGGCTCGATCGCCCGCGTGCCGAACAGCAACGTGACCTACTCGATCCGCTTCGACGTGGTGAACCCGCAGAACCCGTCCCAGATCGCCCGCGAGGTCGCGATCCTGCGCGGCGACCTGCCGATCGCCTCGGGCGGCCGCTACAACCCGGAGGAGGGCAAGCTCCGGCTCGACATCGTCAAGGGCAACCAGGTCTCGAGCCGCTTCACCGGCTCGATCCAGGGTCGCGAGGTGGTGAAGTGGTGGGACGTGGCCCGCCGCCTGAAGACCGCCTCCAAGGAGGCCTCCAAGGTCTACTCCCGCTACGTCGACGGCAAGGTCGTCTCCATCCAGGTCAAGAACCCGGACCCGCTGCGCTTCGAGCGGCTCGGCCTCGCCTCCGGTCCCTTCTCGTTCCTGGTCGAGAGCCGAGTCTCCGGCATCCTCGACTACGACTACGAACTCGGCAACTGGCTGACCGACCAGACCGGCGTGACCTTCACGTACAACATCGGCGAGAAGGTCTACTCGGACAAGGTCACGGGATCGATCCGCTACGTCTCCGAGAACGGCGAGTTCACGGATTCCAAAGGCAAGAAGCGCAAGTTCACGTCCTACTACGACTATAACCTGCGGGTGAACGAGCCGCCGGTGAACAAGGACAATGCCTTCTTCGGCGGGGATGCCTCGCAGGCCGACTCCGACGCGTTCTTCTCGGCCTCCGACCAGACCAAGCCCGGGATCTACGGCCGCGTCTACTACCTGGACAGCGACACGGCCTGCAAGCAGGTCCGCGACGACACGGGCGCCTTCAAGTGCGTCGGCCCGACCCGCTCGGAGATCACCTACGACCTGAAGCCGGTGGGCCTCACCTACCAGCAGCTCGCCAACTGGATGAAGCTCGAGCTTCTCGTCATCGGCCCGTTCACGGACGAGTAACGACGGCCGAACTCTTCGCGATGGAAAGGCGGTTCCGGTCCGGAACCGCCTTTTTCGCGTCTGTACTGCACGGAACCATCGGCAGGCGCCCGCGTTGGCAGTACCGGGAGTTTCAGGCGCGGTCGGGCGCCCGTCGCAGGAAGGAATGCCGTCGTGAAACCGCGTGTCCTGATCGTCGAGGACGATCCGCTGATCGCCTTGGACCTGGAGATCATCATCGCCGACAAGGTTCCGGCGGAGGTGATCGTCGCCGCGTCCGTGGCCGACGCCCGTCGTCACGTGGCGGAGCCGATCACCTTCGCCCTCCTCGACATCGACGTCCTCGACGGCAAGACCTTCGAGATCGCCGAAGCCCTGGCCGCCCGCAACACGCCCTTCGTCTTCGTCTCCGGGTCCAAGCCTCAGGAAGTCCCCGAGCCTTTGCGCCGCGCTGGATTCATTCCGAAGCCCTACCGGCCCGAGAAGATCGAAGAGACCGTGGAAGCCGCGCTCGCCACGCGCTGACCGGCCGCGCCCTGCGCCCGCATTGCCTCCCTCCCGCTGCCCGCACGACGAGAACGGTCCTGCCCTGATGACGCTGATCGACAAGGACCGGACCGGAGCCGGCGGAGGGGCCGGCGGGGGGCCCCCGAGAAATGCCCTCCGGGACGCCCTCGACGGCGCCGGCATTGGCATCCTGGAACTCGACTTCGCCACCGGGGCCGCGATCGCCTCTGAGGCCCTCGCCCGCAGCCTCGGCGAGGCGGATTTCGGCGCACCCGGTCCGTTCGACTCGCTTCGCGGCAAGATCGGGCCTGACGACCGCACCGCCCTCGACGCCGCCGTGGAGCGCGCCAGGACGTCACGCCTTCCCTTCGCGCTCCGCGTCCTGGTGGATCGGCCGGACGGCACCCGGCGCGCCGTCGCGCTGACCGGGCGGGTCGCCGAGGATGCCGCGAGCCACCGCCTCGTCGTCGTGGCGACCGACCTCGAGCCGATCCGGCAGGCCCAGGCGGCCCATCGCGAGGCTGAGCGCCGCTTCCGCACCCTCGCCGATGCCATGCCGCAGATGGTCTGGTCGACCCGGCCGGACGGCTACCACGACTACTACAACGGCCAATGGTATGAATTCACCGGCGTCGCCGAACGCGGCACGGACGGCGAGGGCTGGAACGCCATGTTCCACCCGGATGACCAGGCGCTCGCCTGGGAACGCTGGCGCCATTCGCTGGCGACCGGCGATCCCTACGAGATCGAATATCGCCTGCGGCATCGCTCGGGTGCCTACCGCTGGGTGCTCGGCCGCGCCCTGCCGGTCCGCGACGAGACCGGGCGGATCGAGCGCTGGTTCGGCACCTGCACGGACATCGAGGACCTGAAGCGGGCCGAGGCGGCCCGTCGGGAGAGCGAGGAGCGGCTGACGCTCGCCCTCTCGGCCGGCGGCTTCGTCGGTACCTGGGTCTGGGAGATCCCGGCCGACCGTGTCGTCGCCGACGAGCGCTTCGCGCGCCTCTTCTCCGTCGATCCGGCCGAGGCCGCGGCCGGCACACCGCTCGCCCCGTTCCTCGCCGCGATCCACCCGGAGGACCGCGACCGCGTCGCCGCCGGGATCCGCGCCGCCGTTGAGGAGGGCCAGCCCTATCGAGCCGAATACCGCGTGCTCCAGCCGGACGGAGCCCTCCGCTGGATCGACGCCCGCGGCCGCTGCGAGCGCGACCATGAGGGCCGCCCCCTCCGCTTTCCCGGCACCGTCGTCGACATCACCGACCGCCGTCTCGCCGAGGAGGCGCGCGACCTCGTCACCCGCGAACTCAGCCACCGCATCAAGAACATCTTCGCGGTGATCGGCAGCCTGATCACGCTCTCGGCCCGCGGCGAACCGGGCGCCCGCGACTACGCGCAGGCACTGCGGCGGCGCATCGACGCCCTCGCGCAGGCGCAGAACTACGTCCGGCCCCACAGCCCCGAGAGCCGCCCGGCCGGGGACGCCGACCAAACCCTCGCCGGGCTCCTGGACCTTCTGCTGGCCCCCTACCAGGAGGGCGACCGACGCGTCGAGATCTCGGGCGACGATGCGCCCGTCGGCCCCAACGCGGCCGTCGCCCTGGCGCTGATCCTCCATGAACTCGCCACCAACGCCGTGAAGTACGGCGCCCTCTCGGCCGACCGGGGACGGATCCTCGTCGAGGTCAGCACCGCGCCGGTGGACGGCAGCCGACGGATCGTCTGGTCCGAGCACGGCGGCCCGCCCGTCGGCGCGCCGTCCCGGCAGGGATTCGGCACGCTCATGTCGGCCCGCGCCGCGGCCGGCCAGCTCGGCGGCACCATCGAGCACGACTGGCGCCCGGACGGTCTGGTGGTGACCCTCGGCGTGCCGGCCGACCGGCTGACGCGCTGACGCTCGCCCTTCGACCCGGCTGTGCTAACCGTGTCGCCCGAAGGAGGAGCGTGCCATGCGGCGATTCGCGATCGGGACGGGAATGCGGGCGGTCGTCACCGCGGTGGTGACGCTTCTGTCGTGGCCGGTCCTGGCCGGGCCCGAATGCCAGGGCGGCGCGGAGTTTCCCGCCTGGCTCCAGGGCGTCAAGGCGGAGGCCGTCCGGCAAGGCGTGCCGGCGCCGGTCGCCGACGCGGCGCTGGCGGATGTCCGCTTCGATCCGTCCATCGTGCGCCGCGACCGCGGCCAGGGGGTCTTCCAGCAGAGCTTCCTGCAGTTCTCAGATCGCATGGTCTCGGCCGACCGGATGAGCCGCGGCACGGCCCTGCTGAGGACCCAGGCCGCCCTCCTGGAGCGCATCGAGGCCCGCTTCGGCGTCCCCGCCCCCGTCCTCGTCGCCTTCTGGGGGCTGGAGACGGACTTCGGCGCCGACAAGGGCAAGTTTCCGATCCTCACCTCGCTCGCCACGCTCGCCTACGACTGCCGACGCCCGGACTTCTTCCGTCCCGAGCTCATCGACGCCCTGCGCATCGTCGCCCGCGGCGACCTGACCCCGGCGCAGATGATCGGCGACTGGGCGGGCGAGCAGGGTCACATGATGATGACCCCGACCGACTACGTGGCCGCGGCGGTCGACTTCGACGGCGACGGGCGGCGCAACGTGATCGACTCGATGCCCGACGCGCTCGCCTCGGGCGCGAACCTGCTGGTGCGTTTCGGCTGGAAGCGCGGCGAGCCCTGGCTGACCGAGGTCCGCGTGCCCGCCGAGCTGCCCTGGGACCAGGCCGACCTCGCCATCCGCCACCCGCGCTCCCAGTGGGTCGCCTGGGGCGTGAAGGGCGCCGCGTCGCCGCTGCCCTCCGACGGCCAGCCCGCCTCGCTGCTCCTGCCCATGGGCCGCTTCGGGCCGGCCTTCCTGGCCTACCCCAACTTCCAGGCCTTCCTGGGCTGGAACAAGGCCTTCGTGTACGCCACCACGGCCGCCTACTACGCCACCCGCCTCGCCGGCGCGCCCCCGGTCGGCCGGGGCGCGGGAGTGCCTCCGCCCCTGACGACCGACCAGGTCCGCCAGTTGCAGACCCTTCTGGTCCAGCGCGGCTTCACCGCCGAGAAGCCCGATGGCCGCGTCGGCCTCGCCACCCGCTCCGCCGTGCGGGCGGCGCAGAAGCGCTACGGCCTGCCGGCGGACAGCTATCCCACGGCGGACCTGATCGAACGGCTGAAGGGCGGCTGACGGCTAGCCGGCCGCGGCGATGCGGCCGAGCACGGCCCCGACCTCCGCCTGGAGATGCGCCGACCGCGCCGTGATCTCGCCCGTGGCCTCCAGCATCTGCGAGGCGGCCTCGCCGGTGCTCTCCGCCGACCGCCTGACGCCGTCGATGGTGCCGGACACCTGGCGGGTCCCCTCGGACGCATGCTGGACGTTGCGGGCGATTTCGCGCATGGCGGTCCCCTGCTCCTCCACCGCCGTCGCGATGGAGCCCGCGATCTCGCTGATCCGGCCGATCACCCCCGACATGGTCCGCATCGCGTCCCGGGACGCGGCCGTTTCCGTCTGGATCTCCCCGATCTGGCCGTCGATCTCCGCCGTCGCGCGCCCGGTCTGCTCCGCCAGCGCCTTGACCTCTCGGGCCACGATCGCGAAGCCGTTGCCGGCCGCGCCGGCGCGGGCCGCCTCGATGGTGGCGTTGAGGGCGAGGAGGTTGGTCTGGCCGGCGATCCGGTCGATCAGCAGCAGGATCCCGCCGATCCGCTCGGCCGCCGCCGCCAGCCGCTCGACCTTGGCACCCGCCGTATCGGCAACCTCGACCGCCTCGCGGGCGACCGACGCCGCGTCGCAGACCTGGCGGGAGATCTCGTCGATCGAGGCCGACATCTCCTCCGCCGCTGCCGCGACCGCATGCACGTTGGTGGACGCCTCCTCGGATGCCTGCGTCACGATCTCCGACCGGCTGGCGGTTTCCTGCGCGGTCGTGCCCAGTGCCCGCGCGGTCGCCTCCAGTTGCCCGGACGCGACGGCCAGGACTTCCACCGTGCCGGCGACCGACGTCTCCAACTCGCGGCCGATGGCGCCGACCGCCTGGATCCGCTCCCGCCGGCCCGCCTCCAGGTAGACCGACGTGGCGAGGTCCATGTCGAGCATCGCGGCTTTGAGGATGGCCGATTGCAGCCGGGACGTCTCGGCGCGCCGTCGCCGGCTCTGCACCGCTCCGCCGCGCGCCTCCAGGACGGCCGCCAGGAGCGCCGACGTGAGATGCGCATAGGCGCCGATGTACCATCGCGGCTCGAGCCCGAGCCGGTGATGGGCCTCCCCGATCCGCGTCACGGAAGCTTCGTAGCCCGTGTCGAACCGGGCTTCCGCGATCGTCCCCCAATGGGCGATCTGCATCCGCTTGGCCGCCTGGACGTGGGCCGCGTCAGCGAAGAACCGGCTCGTCTCCGGAAACGCCGCCACGTGCCGGTAGAAGCCGTCCAGCACCGGGTCCAGCGTGTCTGTGATCAGCGCCTTGTTGCGCCTCAGGATCTCGCGTTCTGTCTCGCCGATCTCGATGAATCGGAGACGCGACGCGATCGTGGTCCCGTCCGTCATGATGCTCCCCTTCCGCGCCTGTTCTTTTCGACAGTGGGCGCGCGTCGAGGCTTACCTAGCGTAATTTAACATCGGTATAATTCACAAATCGCATGACGGTGCCTCAATATTATCGACGATGCTCTGGTCCGTTCACGCGAGCCTTCCCGCCACCCAGCGGGTGTCGCCGCTGTTCCGGGAAACCGTGAAAACCCAGGATCTTGGGAAGGGCGGACACACGGTGGCCGAACGCACCCGCGGGTTGTCCGCGAGGCCATCCGGCCCGGCCATCCGGGCCTCGGAGCAGTACCTACGCGGTCGCGCGGATGCGCCTCGCCGGTCAGGCCTTCTCGCCGACCGCCGCTCGTTCCGTGACGAAGTCCCGGATGAGTTCGCCGAGTTCGCTCTCTTCGACGGCCCCCGCCGCCTCCTCGGCCGAAAACCAGCGCGTGGTGCGCTCGCCCTTCTCGGGCCAGGCCTTCCGCTGCTTGGCGACCTCGAGCGGATAGACCTCGACCCGGCAGGAGACCACGGAGCCGTCCGGCATCCGCTTCCCGTAGGTGTAGGACCCGATCGCCTGCTTGCCGACCTTTCCCTCGAGACCTGCCTCTTCGAGGGCTTCGCGCGCCGCCGCGGCGTGGGGCTTCAGGCCCTTCATGGGCCAGCCCTTCGGGATGACCCAGCGCCGGGTTTCGCGCGAGGACACGAGCATCACTTCGAGACCGGACTCCCGGCGGAACGGCAGCGCCGCGTACTGGAGGCGAGGGCCACCCGCCGTCTTGCCCTTCCGATCCTCGCGGATCGCCATCGTCGGTAGCCTCGCCGTCCGAATCACCACCCCCCTGCACGATAAGGCATCGGGATCAGGCAAAACCATGCCGCCGCGCGCAGGTTCCCTTCCCGGGACCGGTCGGTACGCCGGCGCGCCGTCGTCAGGCTGCCCGGCTGGTCCCGGCGTCCACGATCCGCACGACATCCGCCATGATGTCGGTGAGCTGGAAGTTCTTGGGCGTGTAGACCGCCGCCACCCCCATCGCCTTGAGGGCGCGCTCGTCCTCGGGCGGAATGATCCCGCCGACCACCACCGGAACATCCTCCAGGCCGCTCGCCCGCATCCGCTCCATCACGTCGCGCACGAGCGCCAGGTGCGAGCCGGACAGGATCGACAGCCCGACCACGTGGACGCCCTCCTCCAGCGCCGCGTTGGCGATCTGGGCGGGCGTCAGCCGGATGCCCTCGTAGACGACCTCCATGCCGCAGTCGCGCGCCCGGACCGCAATCTGCTCGGCGCCGTTGGAATGGCCGTCGAGCCCCGGCTTGCCGACCAGGAACTTGAGGCGCCGCCCGAGCCGGGCCGACACCGCCGTGACCGCTTCGCGGACCGGCGCGAGATCCCCGCCGGCGTCCCGCGCCGCCCGCCCGACGCCGGTCGGCGCGCGGTACTCGCCGAACACCTCCCTGAGCGTGGCGCCCCACTCGCCCGTGGTCACGCCCGCCTTGGCGCAGGCGATCGACGGCTCCATGACGTTGCGCCCCTCCGCGGCCGCGCTCCTGAGCGCTGCGAGCGCCGCCAGGGCGGCGGCCTCGTCGCGCGCCGCCCGCCAGGCCTTCAGCCCCTCGACGGCCTCAGCCTCCACATGTTCCGGCACGGTCAGGATCGCCCCGTCGCCACCGGTCAGCGGCGAAGGCTCCGTCTCCTTGAAGCGGTTGACCCCGACCACGACGGCATCCCCGGCCTCGATCGCCTCGAGCCGCTTTGTGTTGGATTCGACGAGCTTCTGCTTCATGTAGCTCGACTCGACCGCCGCCACGGCCCCGCCCATGGCCTCGATGCGGGCGAGTTCCTCCCGCGCCTCCGCGCAGAGCGCCGCGACCTTGGCCTCGATCTCCGTCGAGCCGTTGAAGATGTCGGCGTATTCCAGGAGGTCCGTCTCGTAGGCGAGGATCTGCTGCATGCGCAGCGACCATTGCTGGTCCCAGGGACGGGGCAGGCCGAGCGCCTCGTTCCAGGCCGGCAGTTGCACGGCGCGCGCCCGGGCGTCGCGCGACAGCGTCACGGCCAGCATCTCGATCAGGATGCGGTAGACGTTGTTCTCCGGCTGCGGCTCCGTGAGCCCCAGCGAATTGACCTGCACCCCGTAGCGGAAGCGCCGGAGCTTGGGGTCAGCGACCCCGTAGCGGGTCTCGCAGATCTCGTCCCACAGCCGCGTGAAGGCGCGCATCTTGCAAAGTTCGGTGACGAAGCGCAGGCCCGCGTTGACGAAGAAGGAGATGCGGCTGACCGCCTCCGGGAACTCATCCGGCGGGATCGCGCCCGAGGCCTTCATGCTGTCCAGGACCGCGATCGCGGTGGCGAGCGCGAAGGCGAGTTCCTGCACCGGCGTCGCCCCGGCCTCCTGCAGGTGGTAGGAGCACACGTTCATCGGGTTCCACTTCGGCATCTCCCGGTACGTCCAGGCGATGACGTCCGTGGTCAGCCGCATCGACGGCGCCGGCGGGAACACGTAGGTGCCGCGCGAGAGATATTCCTTGATGAGGTCGTTCTGGGTCGTCCCCTGGAGCGCCTTGCGCTCCGCCCCCTGCTCGTCCGCGACGGCCGCGTAGAGCGCCAGCAGCCAGGGGGCCGTCGCGTTGATGGTCATGGACGTGTTCATCTTCTCGAGCGGGATGCCGTCAAAGAGCTTGCGCATGTCGCCGAGATGCGCGACCGGCACGCCCACCTTGCCGACCTCCCCGCGCGACAGCGGATGGTCCGGGTCGTAGCCCGTCTGGGTCGGCAGGTCGAAGGCGACCGAAAGGCCGGTCTGCCCCTTGGCGAGGTTCGTGCGGTAGAGCTTGTTGGACTCCGCCGCCGTCGAATGGCCGGCATAGGTGCGGAAGATCCAGGGCTTGTCGCGTTCCTTCAGCGGCATGTCGTCCGTCCCCGCTCGATGATCGGTGGACCGGGCTTAAACCGCGCCGCGCGCGCTGTCATTACGGCAAATGGTCCGACGCCGCCGCGGCACCGTGCCGCCGGCCCGCGTCACTGCCGGACCAGGCGCTTAAGCGAGCAGACGAACATCAGCGCCAGCGTGCCGCCGAGGATCCCGGCCGCCGACCACGTGTAGGCCGAGGCGAAGCGGATGTGCACGTAGTAATGCATGAACAGCCAGTCGAGGGCGAAGAGCCCGGCGAAGCCGCCCCCGGTGATCAGCAGGGTGTTGAGGATCAGCCCGAGCGCCAGGTCGCGCAGGAGCGCGTCCGCGATGACCCCGATCCAGAAGGCGAGGAGGATCACGAGCGACGAGACGATGAACCACGAACCGACGTCGAGATGGGCCAGCATCGAGGCCCCCCTTGCGTGAACCGGATGGTCGGGAGCGTCCAGAATAGGACGGGACCGTTAATTGCCGGTTGATTCCGGAGGCCGCGTCTCTTGTGCGGCGCACCAGCGAGCGGCGCCGCCGCGGCAGGAGGGACCGAAAGTCGCAGAGCCGCCCCGTTTGCGCGAAATGGGTTCCGCACCATAGTTCCGGGCCCGCGGCATCGGCCCGGACGGCACACGGACGATGGTCCAATGGCCCATCGTTGACGTCCGTACGATACTGCGGCGCGATGCGATCCGGGTTGCGCGGGACGGGAGGACGCCCGCGGCGTGCTGCAACGCAACGAGAACGGTGGAAGTCCCCCGGCCCCGCAGGGCCGCGGCACCGGGTGAAGGGAGACCACGATGTCCGCGAAGGCGCTCGAGACGACGACCGCGACCGGTCCGGAACTGAAGGACCTCTACGAGATCGGCGAGATCCCGCCGCTCGGGCACGTGCCCGCCAAGATGTACGCCTGGGCGATCCGGCGCGAGCGCCACGGTCCGCCCGAGGACGCGATGCAGCTCGAGGTCGTCCCCACCTGGGAGATCGACAGCCACGAGGTGCTCGTCCTCGTGATGGCGGCGGGCGTCAACTACAACGGCATCTGGGCCGCGCTCGGGAAGCCGATTTCGCCCTTCGACGGCCACCGGCAGCCCTACCACATCGCCGGATCGGACGCGTCCGGCATCGTCTGGGCGGTCGGCTCGAAGGTGAAGACCTGGAAGGTGGGCGACGAGGTCGTCATCCACTGCAACCAGGACGACGGGGACGACGAGGAGTGCAATGGCGGCGACCCGATGCTCTCCACCAGCCAGCGCATCTGGGGCTACGAGACGCCCGACGGGTCCTTCGCCCAGTTCTGCCGGGTGCAGGCCCGCCAGCTCCTGCCGCGGCCGAAGCACCTGAGCTGGGAGGAGGCCGCCTCCTACACCCTCACCCTCGCGACCGCCTACCGCATGCTATTCGGCCACGAGCCGCACGAGCTGAAGCCCGGCATGAACGTGCTCGTCTGGGGCGCCTCCGGCGGCCTCGGCGTCTTCGGCATCCAGCTCTGCGCGGCGGCCGGCGCCAACGCGATCGGCATCATCTCGGACGAGACCAAGCGCGACTACGTCATGAGCCTCGGCGCCAAGGGCGTCATCAACCGGAAGGACTTCGACTGCTGGGGCCAGCTCCCGAAGGTCGGCACGCCGGAATACGACAACTGGTTCAAGGAGGCCCGCAAGTTCGGCAAGGCGATCTGGGACATCACCGGCAAGGGCGTCAATGTCGACATGGTGTTCGAGCACCCGGGCGAGTCGACCTTCCCGGTCTCCTGTTTCGTGGTCAAGCGCGGCGGCATGGTGGTCTTCTGCGCCGGCACGACCGGCTTCAACATCACCTTCGACGCCCGCTACGTCTGGATGCACCAGAAGCGCATCCAGGGCTCGCACTTCGCCCACCTGAAGCAGGCCGCCGCCGCCAACCGCTTCGTCCTCGACCGCCGGGTCGACCCCTGCATGTCCGAGGTCTTCCCCTGGGACAAGATCCCGGCCGCGCACACCAAGATGTGGAAGAACCAGCACGCCCCCGGCAACATGGCGGTCCTGGTGATGGCCCCCAAGTCCGGCCTGCGCACTCTCGAGGACGTCATCGAGGCCGGCCGCCGCTGACCGGCCCGCGCCGGAGGGCGCTCGACGACACGAAGCCCGCCGGAGCCCCCGGCGGGCTTTGCCGTTCGCCGGGACGATGATCCGCCTAGCCCTGCTTCTCGGCCGTCTGGCGGCCGAAGTCCGGGGCCGCCGTGTCCTGGCCGACGTCGATGATGCCCCGGCGGATGGCCCGGGTCTTGGTGAAGAGCTCGAAGAGGGCGTCCCCGTCCCCGAAGCGGATCGACCGCTGCAGCGCGAAGAGGTCCTCGATGAAGCGGCCGAGCATCTCCAGCACCGCCTCCTTGTTGTGCAGGAACACGTCCCGCCACATGGTCGGGTCCGACGCGGCGATACGGGTGAAGTCGCGGAAGCCGCCGGCCGAGAACTTGATCACCTCCGAGGCGGTCACCTGCTCCAGGTGCGCGGCCGTGCCGACGATGTTGTAGGCGATCAGGTGCGGGATGTGGCTCGTGATCGCCAGCACCATGTCATGGTGCTCCGGGGTCATGAACTCGACCTTCGACCCGCAGGCGCGCCAGAACCGTGCGAGCGTGTCCACCGCCGCCGGGTCGGTGCCGGGCGGCGGCGTCAGGATGCACCAGCGATTGCGGAAGAGTTCGGGGAAGCCGGCGTCCGGCCCCGAATGCTCCGTGCCGGCGACCGGGTGTGCCGGCACGAAATGCACGTGGGCGGGCAGGTGCGGCTGCATCTGCCGGACCACGTCGGACTTCACCGAGCCGACGTCGGACACGATGGCCCCCGGCTTCAGGCTTCCCGCGATGGCGGCCGCGACCGCGCCCGAGGCGCCGACCGGCACCGAGACGATCACGCAGTCCGCCCCGCTCACCGCCTCCGCCATGTCGGCCGTGTAGGCGTCGCCGAGCCCGAGCTCGGCGGCCCGGTCCAGCGTCTCGCGGCGGCGGGTCGAGATCACGATCTCGCCGGCGATCCCGTCGCGGCGCGCCACGCGGGCGATGGATCCGCCGATGAGACCGATGCCGATGAGGGCCAGGCGGCGGAAGACCGGGGTGGACGAGGTCACTTCATGAACTCCGCAAGGGTCGAGGCGACCATCTCGTTCGCCTCCGCGTCGCCGATCGTGATGCGCAGGGCGTTCGGCAGCCCGTAGGCGTCCATCCGCCTGACAACGACGCCGCGCGACTGCAGGAAGGCGTCCGCGTCCGGCGCCCGCCGGCCCGCCTGCTCGGGGAAGTGGACCAGGATGAAGTTGCCGACCGAGGGCGTGACCGTGAGGCCGAGCCCGGCGAGCCGCTCGGCGAGCGCCGGCAGCGCCGCCTCGTTGTGCTCGGCCGCGCGGGCCACGAAGTCCCGGTCCTCGATGGCCGCGACGCCGGCCGCGATCGCCGGGACCGAGACGTTGAAGGGCCCGCGGATGCGGTTCAGGGCGTCGATCACCGCGGCCGGCCCGTAGGTCCAGCCGAGCCGGAGCCCCGCCAGCCCGTAGATCTTCGAGAAGGTCCGGCACATGACGACGTTTTCCGAGCTCGAGACGAGCTCGATGCCGCTCTCGTAGTCGTTCCGACGCACGTATTCCGCATAGGCGGCGTCGAGCACCAGGAGCACCCGCGCCGGCAGGCCCCGATGCAGCCGCTTGACCTCGTCGAAGGGCAGGTAGGTGCCGGTCGGATTGTTCGGGTTGGCCAGGAACACGACCCGGGTGCGCTCGGTGACGGCCGCCAGCATGGCGTCGACGTCGGCCGTCAGGGTCTTCTCCTTGACGGCGATCGGCTTGCCCCCGGCCGCCGTCACGGCGATCGGGTAGACCAGGAAACCGTGCTCCGAATAGATCGCCTCGTCGCCCGGGCCCACATAGGCATGGGCGATCAGGTTCAGGGCCTCGTCGGACCCGGCGCTGCACAGGATGCGGTCGGCGGCCAGGCCGTACTGGCGGGCGATCGCCTCGCGCAGCGCGGTCGCGGCGCCGTCCGGATAGAACTCGAGGCCGCCCGCACAGGCCCGGTAGGCCTCGATCGCCTTCGGGCTCGCCCCGAACGGACTCTCGTTGGAGGAGAGCTTGTAGAGCTTGGCGCCGCCGCTCGCCTTGGACTTGCCCGGAACATAGGGGGCGATGTCGAGGACGCCGGGGCGCGGGATCGGACGGTCGGCAACAGTCGTCATGGGCGGGTCTCGCTTCGGATCTCGGACGGGGTCCCGGTCAGGCGGGGGTGGCAAGGCGGATCGGGGCCGGGTAGCCGCCGACGACGGTCGGCTCGCGCACCTCCACGCCGGCCTTCGCGAAGGCCTCCCGGATGATCGCGCGGTCGAGCGGGGACGGAGCGGCGACGAGGAACTCGGCACGCGGGCCGTCGTCGTGGCGCGCCAGGAGCTCGACGCCGGCCTCACCGAGGCTCGCGGCCGGGTCGCGGTCGCCCACGCCCGGGAAGGCGAGGATGTCGACCTCGGGGGCGACCGGCTCGCTGATCGGATTGGAGATCAGGAGCGCGGGCAGGCCGGCGACCCGCCCCGGCATGTCGATGTAGGGGAGCCGGGTGATGATCCGCGGGCCCTTGCCGCCGAGCCGCGTCCACCAGGGGCCGACCCAGCTCGGCTGCGACAGCCGGATGATGCCGAGGTCGGACACGGAGGCCGCCACGGCCTCGATCACCTCGTCGGGACCCGGGCACATGTGGGCCGGGACCGTGAAGCCGCAGTAGAAGCGCGCGAGGTCGCGCATGGCGACCGGGTCGCGCCCGCCGTCCATGTGGACCTCGTAGTGGGCCTGCAGGAACGTGAAGGTCGAGACGATCTCCCGCCAGATGTGCTCGAGCGGCACGATCGGCAGGATGCCCCGATGTCGGCCGACCAGCCGCCGCATCATGTCGGCCTCGCGCGCGGGCCGGAAGGCCGCGCCCGTGACGTTGGTGCGCTTGGCCTTGATGAGCTCGTCGATGATGGCGCTGCGGGCCACGAGGAGCCGGTGCATCTCCTCGTCGATGCGGTCGATCTCGGCCCGGAGCTGACCGAGCCTCTCGGCGAGGTCCTGGGTTTCCGGAGGCGGGGAGGACATGGCACGGGACCGGGAAAGCTGGGGCCGACGGGCGTCCTTCATAGGCAAGCGGGGCCATGAAATCAAAGAAAACGTTGACACGGCAGGACGGCGGCGAATACCTGATCGCCCCGCCCGGCGGCGTGCCGCGGGCAGGGACGGCCAAGCGGACAGGCGGACCATGGGCACCGGGGAACTCCAGGCGATCGACGATGCCGTCGAGGCGACCCGCCTCCGGCAGACCGACGCGCCCGACAGCCAGGTCGTCCGCTTCGGGCCGGAGGGGGCGCTGAAGCTCGATTCCGGCCACAGCCTCGCGCCCTGGCAGATCGCCTACCAGACCTACGGCACGCTCAACGCGGACAAGTCCAACGCGGTCCTGATCTGCCACGCCCTGACCGGGGATCAGCACGTCCACAACATCCATCCGGTGACCGGCAAGTCCGGCTGGTGGGACCTGATGGTCGGCCCCGGCCTGCCGATCGACACCGATCGCTTCTTCGTGATCTGCGCCAACGTGCTCGGCGGCTGCATGGGCACGACGGGCCCGGCCTCGGCCAACCCGGCGACGGGCAGGCCCTACGGCCTCGACCTGCCGGTGGTCACCATCCCCGACATGGTCCGCTCCCAGGCGGCGCTGATCGACCACCTCGGGATCGAGAGCCTCTTCCTGGTCATCGGCGGCTCCATGGGCGGCATGCAGGTGCTCGAATGGGCGGCCTCCTACCCGGAGCGCGTCTTCGCGGCGGCGCCGATCGCGGCGGGGGCCCGGCACTCCTCGCAGAACATCGCCTTCCACGAGGTCGGCCGGCAGGCCATCATGGCCGACCCCGACTGGCGCCGCGGCCGCTACCTGGAGGAGGGCACCAGCCCCCGCAAGGGCCTCGCGGTCGCCCGCATGGCGGCGCACATCACCTACATGTCGGAAATGTCGCTGCACTCGAAGTTCGGCCGGCGTCTGCAGGACCGCGAGCGGCTGACCTTCGGCTTCGACGCGGACTTCCAGATCGAGAGCTACCTGCGCCACCAGGGCCTCTCCTTCGTCGACCGCTTCGACGCCAATTCCTACCTCTACGTGACCCGCGCGATGGACTATTTCGACATCGGGGCGAGCCACGGCGGCCGGCTCGCGGAGGCCTTCCGGGGCACGCGGACGCGCTTCTGCGTGGTCTCCTTCACCTCCGACTGGCTGTTCCCGACGGCGGAGAGCCGGGCCGTCGTGCACGCCCTCAACGCCGCGGGCGCGTCCGTCTCCTTTGCGGAGATCGTCACCGACCGTGGCCACGACGCCTTCCTGCTCGACGAGCCGGAGCTCTTTGCCATCCTGCGCGGCTTCGTCGACAGCGCGGCGCGCGCCCGGGGGCTCGCATGACGCGGCTCGATCCCCTTCCGCAGGGCGCCGTCCCGGTCGGGACCGGGTCGGAGGCGCGCGTCGACCTCCGGGTCGTCGCCGAATTGGTGGCGCCCGGCTCGCGCGTGCTCGACGTCGGCTGCGGCGACGGCGCACTCCTGGAGCTCCTGGGGCGGACCCGCGGCGTCGACGGGCGAGGCATTGAGCTCAGCCAGAAGGGCGTCAACGAGGCGGTGGCCCGCGGCCTGTCGGTCGTTCAGGGCGATGCCGACACCGACCTCGTCTACTACCCGGACAACGCCTTCGACTACGTGATCCTGTCCCAGACCCTGCAGGCGACGGAGCGGCCGAAGCAGGTCCTGCAGCACCTCCTGCGCATCGGCCGGAGGGCGATCGTCTCCTTCCCGAACTTCGGATACTGGCGGCTCCGCTCGCAGATCCTTTTCCGGGGCCGCATGCCGGTCACCGAGGACCTGCCCTACAGCTGGTACGACACGCCCAACATCCATTTCTGCACGATCCGCGACTTCGTCGAGCTGACCAAGGAGCCGGAGGTCAACGCCGTCATGGAGAAGGCCGTGGCGCTCAACGCCGGCGGCCAGAAGATGTCGATCAGTGCGCCCTGGTGGTTCTGGAACCTCTTCGGCGAACAGGGCGTGTTCGTGCTGCGGCGCGGCTGAGCCCCTCGGACCCGCGCAGGAAACGAGCAGGGCGGCGGACGCCCCCTCGCGCCCGCCGCCCCGTTCCCCGTGTCCGAAGGTTCTACCCCGTCCGGCCGAACCGGGATGGCGCCGGCCCGGCGCCGCCGGGGTAGCCCTCACGCGATGGCGCGGCTGTCCTCGCGGACCTTGCGGGCGGCCGAGTCGACCAGCTCCGTCTGCTGCGCGATCGTCTTCATGTTGTTGGCGATCATGTCGACGCCCTTGGAGGCGGTCTGCATGTTCTCCGACATGTCGCGCGTCACCGCGGTCTGCTCCTCCACCGCCGCCGCTATGCCGGACGAGATCTCGCTGATCTTGGCGATGGTCTCGGCGATGCCCGTGATGGCCGTGGCGGCGTCGCGGGTCGAGCCCTGGACGGCGTCGATCTGGCCGCTGATCTCCTCGGTCGCCTTGGAGGTCTGCGTGGCGAGGTTCTTGACCTCCGAGGCCACCACAGCGAAGCCGCGGCCCGCCTCCCCGGCCCGCGCCGCCTCGATGGTGGCGTTGAGGGCGAGCAGGTTGGTCTGGCCCGCGATGTTGTTGATGAGGTCGATGACCGCGCCGATCTTCTGGGCGGCGGTCGTCAGTCCGGCCACGATCCCGTTCGTATGGTCCGCCTGACGGACGGCATCCGTCGAGATCTGGCGCGCGACCGCGACCTGCCGGCTGATCTCCTCCACCGAGGCCGCGAGTTCCTCGGCGCCGGAAGCCACCGCCTGCACGTTTGCCTGAGTCTGCGTCGCCGCACTGGCGGCGCCCGTCGCCTGGCGGGTCGCCTCGGCGACCGCGTCGGCGACCCGGCCGAGGTCGGCGTCGATCGACTTCTGGGCCGTGCCGCGGCGCTGCCGCTCCAGCACCACGCTGGTAACGTCGGTGGCGAACTTCGTCACCTTGAAGATCCGCCCCGAGGCGTCCGAGATCGGGTTGTAGGTGGCCTGGATCCAGATCTCCTTGCCGCCGCGGCCGAAACGCTTGAACTCGTCGGCCTGAAACTCGCCGCGCCGCAGCGCTTCCCAGAAGCGCTGGTACTCGGCGGAATGGCGGTAGGTCGGGTCGACGAACATCGAGTGATGCTTGCCCTTGATCTCGTCGAGGGTATAGCCGAGCACCGCCAGGAAGTTCTGGTTCGCATCGAGGACGGTGCCGTCCAGGTTGAAGTGAATCACACCCTGCGACTTGTTGATCGCGTTGATCTGTCCCTCGTTGTCGGCGTTCCTCAGCTTCAGAGCCGTGATGTCGGTGGCGATCTTGAAGACGCAATAGACCTTGCCGCTCGCATTCGTCACGGGGTTGTAAGAGGCCTGGATCCAGATCTCCTTGCCGCCCTTGCCGATGCGCTTGTACTCGGCCATCTGGAACTCGCCCCGGCGCAGCCGGTCCCAGAACTGCCGGTATCCCGCCGAGTCGCGTTCGGCCGGCTCCACGAACATGGAATGATGCTGGCCCTTGATCTCCGGAAGGCTGTAGCCGAGCGCAGAGAGGAAGTTCGCGTTCGCGTGGACGACGGTTCCGTCCGGCTCGAACTCGATCATGGCCTGGGACCGGTCGAGCGCGGCGAACTTGTCGCGGAGTTCGGATGACCTGAAAAAAAGAGACATGTGGTTCCCCCGGCTTCTGAAAGCTCTTGTGTGACGCAGCGTCTCTGGAGACCCTTAACACCAATTAAATGCAAAGAATTATATTTCATCGTCAAAATTACTGTGAGTTGCTCACCAAAGCGCTTTGGCGCACCGGCGAGCAGGAGCAACGGCGGGAAAATAAGCATTCCTTCGGACAATAATTCTACGCTTGCGGGACCAGGACAGGCTGGAATACCGGGCGGCGGTCGCGGACACGGGCCCGCGCCGGCAGCCCTTGGTAGAGCTGCTTGGTGGCCTCGACCAGGATGACGCCCGACAGGGCGGGCCAGAAGCGCGCCCCGAGCCGTTCCATGGCCGGCGCGGAGCGGATCAGGAAGCGGCGCTGGAACGGCGGCGCATAGAGGGCGCCGCGCCAGTCGATCGGGGAGAACAGGGTGTCCTTGAGGAGCTTGTCGATCTGGCCGCGCGAGAACGGCCGGCCGTAGCCGAAGGGGGTGGTCTCCAGCCGCGCCCAGACCCCGCTGCGCGACGGCACGACGGCGATCAGGCGCCCGCCGGGCGCGAGCACGCGCCAGACCTCGCGCAGGACGTCGACCGGCTTGTCGGCCATCTCCAGGCAGTGGATCAGCACCGCGCGGTCGATGGAGGAGTCCGGCAGGGGCAGGTCCTGCTCGTGCACGAGCGCGGTAGCGGACGGCCCTTCGGACGGCCAGTTCACGACGCCCATCTGGGCCGGCATGAAGCCGATCACCCTGTCGGCCTCGTCCTTGAACGGGCGCAGGTAGGGCGTCGCGTGACCGAGGCCCATGAGCCGGTCGCCGGTCACCTTCGGCCACATGCCCCTGAGCCGCGCGCCGAGCACGGCCCGCACGCTCCGGCCGAGCGGCTCGCCGTAGAAGTTCCTGAGATCGACGACGTCCAGGTACATGCGGTCTCCGGCCGTTCCGCGGGGTCCCCCGTGGCCAGCATCGCACGAGGGTGTTAGGCAAGGACGAACACCTCAACATGGAGGTCTCTCTTGTCCCGGCTTCAGATCTATCAGTTCGGCTGCCTGTCCGACAATTTCGGCGTTCTCCTGCACGATCCGGCCACCGGCGCCACGGCCTCCATCGACGCTCCCGAGGAAGCGGCGATCCTGCGCGTCCTCGACGAGACGGGTTGGCGCCTGACCGACGTCCTGGTCACCCATCACCACCACGACCACGTGGGCGGCCTGCCGGCCCTGAAGGCGCGCTTCGGCGTGCGGGTCGTGGGGCCCCGGGCCGAAGCTGAGAAGATCCCCGGCCTCGACGTGCCGGTCGGCGAGGGCGACCGGCTCGCCTTCTCGACCCACGAGGTCCGGGTCCTGGACACGCCCGGCCACACGGCGGGCCACATCGCCTACGTGGTGCCCGACGCGAACGCGGCCTTCGTGGGGGATACCCTCTTCGCGCTCGGCTGCGGCCGCGTGATCGAGGGCACCATGGACGACATGTGGGCCTCCCTGAAGAAGCTCCGCGCGCTCCCGCCCCAGACGGAGGTCTACTGCGGCCACGAGTACACCCTCGCCAACGGCCGCTTCGCCCTGACGGTCGACCCCGCCAATGCCGCGCTCGCCGAGCGCATGAAGGAGGTCGAGCGGCTGCGGGCCGAGGGCCTGCCGACCTTGCCCACGACGATCGGGCGCGAGATCGAGACCAACCCCTTCCTGCGCGCCGACGACCCGGCCGTCGCGGCGGCCGTCGGCATGGCGGGCGCGGATCCTGCCGCGGTCTTCGCGGAGGTGAGGCGGCGCAAGAACGAGTTCCGGGGATGAGCATGCGCGACCTGACCGCCGCCGAGGTCGTCCGCCTCCTCGACCTGAAGCCCCACCCGGAGGGCGGCCACTACCGCGAGACCTTCCGGGACGCCGAGCCGGCCGGCGGCCGGGCGCATTCGACCGCCATCTACTTCCTGCTCGCCGCCGGCGAGGTCTCGGCCTGGCACCGGGTCGACGCCGTCGAGATCTGGCACTGGCACGCCGGCGCGCCGCTGGTGCTGACCGTGTCGGAGAACGGCCACGACGCGGCGGCCCACGTGCTCGGTCCGGACCTCGCCGCCGGGCAGAGGCCGCAGGCGGTCGTCCCGCGGCACGCCTGGCAGGCGGCCGAGAGCCTCGGGTCCTGGACCCTCGTCGGCTGCACGGTCGCGCCCGGCTTCGACTTCGCCGGCTTCGAGATGGCCCCGCCGGACTGGCGTCCGACGCCCCGGCCCTCCCGCGCCTGACGGTCAGGCCGGCTCCGGCGCGGCCCGGGGCTTCAGGAGGACGTCCTTGGAGGCGAGCAGCGCCCCGCCGGTGATCATGGCGGCCGCGACCACGATCGCCGGCGTGAAGCGCCCGAAGCCGGCGAGGATCAGGAAGACGGTCGAGAACAGCGGCGACAGGTAGCTCGCGGCACCCAGCACCTGGATGTTGCCCCGCTTGACCCCGACGTCCCAGGCGAAGAAGGCGAGGCCGACGGGGAAGAGGCCGAGGCCGACGAGGGCCGTCCAGGCGGTCGGGCCGTCGGGCCAGCGGGTCTCCTCGAGCGCCAGGTGGCAGAGGCCGGACAGGACCGCCGTTGCGAGGCAGAAGCCCGCGACGGCCGCCGTCGGCACCGCGCCGAGCCGGCGCGACAGCACCGAATAGCTCGACCAGATGAGCGCGGACGCCACCGCCGCCCCGTATCCCCAGGCATGCGCCGGGTCGACCGCCAGCCCGCGCCCGCCGGTCACGATCAGCGCCGCGCCGGCCAGGCCCAGGCCGGCGCCGGCGACGTGGTGCCAGCGCAGGCGCTCGCCGGGCAGGAGGCCCGAGAAGAGCACGATCAGCAGAGGCCACGCGTAGTTGACGAGATTGGCCTCGACCTTGGGCGCGTGCTGCAGCGAGGTGAAGTAGAAGAAGTGGAAGCCGAAGAGCCCGGCCGTTCCGAAGATCCACACCTTCAGCGGCTGCCGCAGCGCCGACAGGCGGCCGGTGAGCGCCAGGGCCAGCGTCGCGCCCACGCCCGAGATGCCGAAGGCGAGCGCGTTCATCAGGAAGGGCGGCACGGCGCCGGCCGCCGCCGCCATGAGGCCGAGCAGCGACCACATGGCGATCGCCGACAGGCCGACGAGGGTGGCGGAGCCGCGGGACGTCATCGGGGTGGTCTCTCCGGAACAGGCCCGCGCGCCGGCGGGACATCGCCTCCTATGCCGCGTTTCCCGGCCGGCCGCAAACGGATGTCCGGCTGCCGAGCCGGCGGGACGGGAGGCTCGGGCTTTGCTAGAGTCGTCGTCGTTCTCGGCGACCAGGGACCGTCATGGCCGATATTCTGCGCTCCGTGCTCTTCGTCGATTTCGACAATGTCTTCTTCTCGCTGCAGAGCGCCGACAAGGAGGCCGCCAAGGCCTTCGCCAACGACCCGCAGAGCTGGCTCGACGCGATCGAATCCGGGACCCTCATCGAGGAGGGCGACGGGGAGGGCCCGATCCGGCGGCGGATCCTGATGCGCCGCTGCTACGCCAACCCGGCCGTCATGCGCTACTTCCGCGGCTGGTTCACGCGGTCCGGCTTCCAGATCGTCGACTGCCCACCGCTGACCGGCAAGGGCAAGAATTCCGCCGACATCTACATGGTCGTCGACATGATCGACGCCATGCGGCACGAGACCCGCTTCGACGAGTTCATCATCCTGTCCGGTGACGCGGACTTCACGCCCGTGCTGACGCGGCTGAGGGCCTACGACCGGCGGAGCGTGATCTACTCCAACGCCGTCACGGCCCCCGCCTACAAGGCGCTCTGCGACGGCATGATCACCGAGGAGCGGCTCCTCGACCTGACCGTCGGCGAGGACGAGGAGGAGGCGGCCGAGCGGCTCGGCAGCCTGCGCGCCGAGCGCCGGCCGGACCCGGCCCTCGAGGGGCGCGCCGAGGCCGCCGAGCAGGGACGCGCCGACGACGCCCCCGGCCGCCCGCGGGCCGATGCGGCCGCACAAACGGATGCCCCACGCCCGGACAACACCCGCGCCGACGCCGTCATTCCGCTCGGCGCCGAAGGGCCGGCAGGAGCCGGGGAAGGCGAGTCCGCCTCCGCCGCGGAGGCCGGATCCAGGCCCGTCGCCTTCGAGCCCGGCCAGCGCCCGCCGGGGGCGAACGGCATGCGGCGTGCCGACCGGCGGCGCATGCCCCGCGAGGAGGCCGGCGGCGAGGGCCCGGCCGGACGCCTCCCGCGCATGCCCGAGGCCATGGAACCCCTCGTCCGGCGGATCGCGGCGGCGACGAACGTGCCCGCCTTCGCGCCCGACGTCTACGCGGCCCTCTTCCGCGTGCTCGCAGCCGAGGTGTCCAGCCGCGGCTTCAGCCTGAACCGCACCGTGAACGCCGTCATCCGGCAGCTCGCCGATGCCGGGCTGAAGCTCCGGCCGCAAGCGGTCGCCTTCGTGGTCAAGGGGCTGATGCTGAGCGGCCACGAGTTCCTGCCGACCGACACGCCGGGGACGCTCGCCAAGGCGTTCCGCCGTCAGGCCCTGTTCCTCGCCGCCAACGCGGACCTGGTCCTTGCGGACGCGGAACGCTCGATGGTCGGCGCCTGGATCGTCGGCGGGCTCCGGGCCGCCGGCGGGCCGGCCGACCCGGAGCCGCCGTCCGACACCGCCCGGGCCGCGGAGGCGGCCGGCGCCGCCATCGAGGAGACCGTGCACGCGATCGCGCCCGCCGCGGCGCCCGTCGACCCTGCCGGCACGGACACGGACGGCACGGACACCGACGGCACGGACACCGACGGCTTCGAGGACGGGCAGACCCCCTACCGCGGCGCCGACGAGGCGTCCGACGACGATCCCGCCCCCGGGCCGCGGCGGGACCGCAACCTGGACGACCTCCTGGCGAGGATCAGGACGCCGAGCGGGCATTGAGTGGTGCCGCGGCCTGACCGGCGCCCGGCGCGGCCGCGCTCACTCCCAGTTCTTCCGGGCCTGTTCCTCGGCCGCCTCCGCCTGCGCCTTCTGGCGGAAGAAGCGGCGGATGACCTTGCCCGAGGTGGTCAGCGGGATCTCCGACACGAAGGCGATCTCGCGCGGATATTCGTGGGCGGACAGGCGGTTGCGCACGAAGGCGCGGATCTCGTCGGCGAGGTCGGGCGAACCGTTGACGCCCGGCGCCAGGCGCACATAGGCCTTCACGATCTCGGTCCGGAGCGGGTCGGGCTTGCCGACCACGGCGGCGAGCGCCACCGCGGGGTGGCCGGCGAGGCAGTCCTCGATCTCGGCGGGGCCGATGCGGTAGCCCGACGAGGTGATGACGTCGTCGTCGCGCCCGACGAAGAAGACGTAGCCTTCGTCGTCCATGATCCCCTGGTCACCTGTGGTCATCCAGTCGCCGATGAATTTTTCCTCCGTGGCCTCCGGCCGGTCCCAGTACTCCAGGAACATCACCGGGTCGGGCCGCTTCACGGCGATCTGTCCCAGGATGCCGGGGGCGAGCGGCACGCCAGATTCGTCGATGATCGCGACCTCGTGGCCGGGCGCCGCCTTGCCAATCGCGCCGGGGCGGCTCACGCCCAGCATGGCGCAGGAGGCCAGCACGATGTTGCACTCGGTCTGGCCGTAGAACTCGTTGACGGTCAGGTCGAGGGCGGACTTCGCCCACTCGTAGGTCTCCGAGCCGAGCGCCTCGCCGGCCGAGCCGAGCGTGCGGAGCTTCAGGTCGAAGCGGCCGCGCGGGTTGTCGACGCTGCGCAGCATCTTCAGCGCCGTCGGCGGCACGAAGGCGTTGCGGATGCCGTAGTGGGCCATGAGCCAGAAGGCGAGCTCGGGATCGAACTTCTCGAACTTGTAGGCGAGCACCGGCACCCCGAAGGTGAGCGACGGGAGCAGCGCGTTGAGGAGCCCGCCCGCCCAGGCCCAGTCGGCCGGCGTCCACATGAAGTCGCCCGGGACCGGGAAGAACTCTTGCGCGAACTGGAAGCCGGGCAGATGGCCGAGCAGGACCCGATGGCCGTGCAACGCCCCCTTCGGCGGCCCCGTCGTGCCGGACGTGTAGATCATCATGGCGGGATCGTCCGGGCCGGTCACCGCCGGGGCGACCTGCGAGGAGGCCTCGGCCAGCGCCTGGTGGAAGTCCACCACCCCGGCCGGGCCGCCGCCCTCGATGTTGAAGACGATCTTCAGGTCCGGCAGCCGATCGCGGATCTCGACGAGCTTGGCGAGCCCGGCCGCGTTGGTGACGACCGCCTTGGCGCCCGCGTTCTGCAGCCGGTAGGTCAGCGCCTCGACGCCGAACAGGACCGCGAGCGGCAGGGCGACGCCGGCCACCTTGTAGGTGCCGAAATGGGCCACCACCGTCTCGGGCGACTGCGGCAGCAGGATCCCCACCCGGTCTCCGCGCCCGATGCCTTGCGCGGCGAGCACGTTGGCGAAGCGGTTCGAGGCGAGCGACAGCCGGCGGTAGCTCCAGGTCTCGCTCGCCCCGTCGGCGCGCCGGTTCAGGATCGCCAGCCGGTCGGGATCGGTATCGGCCCACCGGTCGCAGGCATCCACCGCGATGTTGTAGGCCGAGGGGATCCGCCAGCGGAAATCCCGGTAGGTCTCTTCGTAGGTCGGCCGCTTCTCGAGCAAGGGCGCGCTCCCGGGAGCTTCAGGGACGCGGAGGATAGGCTCGATGCTGCACTGCCACAACGGTGACGAAGAGCCGCCGCCCGGGCGGGATCGCAACCGAAAACACCAATCGGTTGCAGGTCCGCCGCCTACCCGTATGGTGACGGTATGGGGGCGGAAGCAGACGCGCCGGCCAGACGGCGTATCCGGGAGGTTGGGCCCCCCGGAACCGCGGCGACGGCCTCGTCTCCACTCGGCGTGATGGCGATGTGGTGGATACCACGCGGCATCAGCATCGAGGTGAAAAGGACCCGGACACTCTGGCAAGTTGTCGTCCGGGTCCGATTCGCTCGATGAGAAAGAGGGGCGGGCTTCGGCCCGCTCCCCACTCCGAAAAGATAGCACGCGCCGCCCCGACATCAACCCGCGGTTGGCACGGGCTTCGGGGTCGCCCTCACATTGGCTCGACGAGGACCATCGCCCAGAAGATCTTGTACTTCGAGCCCGGCGCCGACGCGGTGGCGAGGCCGATGCGCGAGACCGCGGGGTTGATCATGTTGGCGTTGTGGGCCTTCAGCTCGCGCCAGCCCGAGAAGGCCTCCGCGAAGGTGCGGTAGCCGGCCGAGAGGTTGGTCACGTAGGAGCGGTAGGGCACGCCGGCCGCCTTGAGCTGCGTGTCGATCTTGGCCTCCTCGTTGGACTGGACCCGGTCGAGGCTGGCCATGCGGTTCGCCTGCTCCTGGGCGATCCGGGCGAGGGCCGGGTCCCAGACGAGGCCGCGCGCGCCCTGGTTGGCGCGGTACTGGTTGAGCATGCCGAGGGAGGAGGCCGGGTCGACGCCCTGACCGGTCTGGTCGAGGCGATCGTAGAAGGCCGGCGTGGCGCGCGGCTCCGGCGCCGACGAGCAGCCGGACAGCAGGCTCGCGCCGAGGACCGCGAGGGCGGAGGGGATCAGCTGGCAGACGGACATGGCGACCTTTCGAGGCTCGGGCGCGCGCCGGCGCGTCCCCGCCCGGCCGCTGCGGGCCGGCGGGAGCCCGGGGCGGGGGCTGTCGGGGAGAGCGGATCAGCCGCCGTCGGGCCTGGCCTCCGGCACCGGCCGCGGCACGAGGCGGGGCCCTTGCAGGAAGTCCTCGGCGAGCTTGCGCAGGTCGTCGAGCTGGCGGACGTGCAGATCGCGCTGGGCATAGGGGATCTCGATACCCGCGGATCGTAAACGCTTTACTATCTCGTAGCGCAGGTCGCTCTCCACGCCGAACGCATCGGTCACGTTCGGCACGGTCGCCACCAACCGGAATTCCAGCGCGCTCTCGCCGAAATTGGTGAAGAAGGCCGAGGGGGCGGGGAAGAGCATGACCAGCTTGTGGGCCTTGGCGGCGGCCAGCAGGATCTCGCGCACCTTCTCCGGATCCGCGTCATACGCGACCCCGACGTTGACGGTGACCCGGCCGGTCAGGTCGCGGTGCATCCAGTTCTTGACGTTGCCGGAGATCAGCGACGAGTTCGGTACGATCAGGCTCGCCCGGTCGAAGGTCTCGATCTCGGTCGAGCGCACGTTGATCTTGCGCACGAAGCCCTTTTCGCCCCCGATCTCGATCATGTCACCGGACTTGATCGGCCGCTCGGCGAGAAGGATCAGGCCGGACACGAAGTTGTTGACGATCGACTGCAGGCCGAAGCCGATGCCGACCGACAGCGCGCCGGCCACGATGGCGATATTCTCGAGGTTGAGGCCGACGGTCGAGAAGGCCAGCATCGCCGCCAGGATCGTGCCGGTATACCCGAAGGCGGTCAGGATCGAGTTCTTCAGGCCGGCGTCGAGGCGAGTCTTCGGCAGGAAGCGGACGCCGAGCCAGGTCTGGATGCCGCGCGTCACCGCGATGGCGACCACGAAGGTGGCGAGCGCCAGCAGGATCGTCGAGATCGAGACCGTGATGCCGCCGACCTTGAAGCCGAAGAAGGCCGCCTTGGCGTCCGCGACGAGGTCCTCCGACGAGAAGCCGAGCGGCCAGAGGACGAGCAGCGCCATCAAGCCGATGAGCGCGAGGCGGCTGACGCCCGAAAAAACCACGCCGAGCTGCTCGACCGTCTCCCGCCCGAACCCCATGGAGCGGGTCAGCGACGAGCCGACCGCCGTCTCACGCCGGAAGACCGCCCCGAAGGTCTCGTCGACCAGGATCAGCAGCACGTAGAGGGCGGCCAGGCAGAGGCCGGCCCACAGCATCTCGCTGGCGATGAAGCGCGACAGCGAGACGAAGCCGGCGATGCCCGCCGCGATGCCGGTGAGCGCCGCCAGCCAGGCCACCGGCACGAGCCAGCGCCAGAGGATGGAGTGGCGGTTCTCCGCCGGCGGCGTCGGATCGACCGGACCCGGCACCGCGAACTCGACGGTCTCCTCGGTGGAGGCCAGGCTCGCCGCGACGGTCCTGAGGCAGAGGATCATCAGCACGATGTCGACGAGGGCGAAGAGCCCGTTCAGCGCGATCACCAGCGGCAGCGGCGCGGCCAGCACCGGCAGCATGCGGACCACGAAGAGGCCGAAGCCGAACGTGATCGCCAGGACGGTGAAGAGCCGCATCAGCCGGTGCGCCGCCTGGTCCGACACGATCAGCAGCCGCCATTGCGGCTTGGCCGGCGCCAGGATGCCGAGCGCCAGGCTGTAGATGGCCGCCCCCATCCCGACCGCGATCATGAGGCCGATCTGCATCTGGTCGATGCTGTCGGGCGACAGGTCGAAGAAGTCGAGGACGAGGTAGATCGAGGCGAGGCCGACGAGCGGCAGGACGGTGTTGACGAAGAAGATGCCGGCCGCGGCCGCCGCCTCCTTGAGGGCTGGCGGGTCGGCGACGTCGGGGCTGCGCACGGTCATGAAGACGAGGCGGCCGCGGACCGGCCGGACCAGGACCGCGAAGAAGGCCAGGGCGAGCGCGAGCGCCGCGAAGGCGACGCTTCCCCCCCGGGAGCCGAGGAGGCCGAACCAGTCGCGCATCAGGAAGCCGAAGGCACGCAGCGTCCCCGGCAGGGCGGCGGCGGCCTCGAGCCAGAGCGTCGGGTCGACGATCGAGCTGGTCTGTTCCAACAAGGCGCGGGTGAAGCGGTCGCGCCGACGGTCGCCGATGCTGCGGACGACCTCGTCGGCCTTGAGCTGGATCAGGCTCGCCTGCTTGACGAAGCCCTGCAGTTCGGCGAGCGCCTTGTTCTGGACCTCGCGGTCCTGCTTCACCGCATCGGATTCCGGGGTCGGCGCGGGCTCGCCCTCCTTGGGCTGCTGCGGGCCGGGGCCGAGCTGCTTCAGCCGCGCCTCGATCGCCTGGACGGTGGGCGTCAACTGGTCGGCGAGGCCCGCGGCCCTGCCGCGGACGTTCTCGGCGCGGGCGCGCAGGTCGGCGAGCTGCCGGTCGGTGAGGTTCTGGCGCTGGGCGCCCGCCGCGATCTGGTCGATCTCGACCTTCCAGCCGTCGAGCAGCGCCTGCGGGTTCTCCGGACGCTTGGGTTCCTCGGCGGCGGCCGGCGCCGGGGCCGGAGCCTGCTGGGCGGCGGCCCCGACCGGCAGGGACGGCGCGGGCCCGACCGCGACGAGCGCGACCGCGAAGCCGAGGAGGAGAAGGAGGCGGGTCAGTCCGGATCTCAAGGGTCGCGTCCGATTCGGGTTCGTCTCGGGCGCCGGCCGAGCCGGCCGGCGGAATCACGGCCGCGCTATCGCCCAAGATTGCGGCAAAAGGGGCACGGGGTCGAGCGGCGACCATGGTGCGGCCGTCCCTCGCCGGGCAATATCGCTGGGTAAGCGATCGTCAGCCGGTTGTGCAAGGCCCCGGTGGCGACTATGTTCCGCGCGCGCCCCCAAACCCGAGCGGCCTCACCGCGTCTCATGACCTCCGTGCACACCCATCCGCCCGTCAAGGGCCTCCGGCGCGCCGGCTGGGTCTTCTGGGAGGCCTTCTACTGGGGTCTGCTGCGCAACGAGTCCTTCGCGCACGCCTCCAACATCGCCTTCTCGGTGCTGTTCTCGCTGTTCCCCTTCATGATCCTGATCACGGGCCTCGCCGGCTACTGGGGCGGCGCGGAACTCGCCAAGGCGGCCGAGGAGGGCACGGGCGGGATCTTCGCCGTCCTGCCGGCCGAGATCGTCAAGATCCTGAAGCCCGAGGTGACGGCCGTCCTCTCCGGCTCGCAGGCCCAGGTGCTGACGATCGGTGCCGCCCTGCTGGTCGTGATCGTGACGGGACTGGTCGAGAGCCTGCGCATGGGGCTGAACTACGCCTACAGGGCCTACGACAGCCGGCACTTCCTGATCCGCCGGCTGGAGGGCACCTTCTTCATGCTGGTCGGCGGCATCCTGATTCTCGGCCTGGGTTTCATGGTGGTCGTCCTGCCGGTCGTCTGGAACTTCCTCGTCCCGCACGTGCCCGACCTGATCCCCTACTACTCCTACTTCAACAACCTCCCGCTCGTGTTCTTCTCGGCGGGCGTCTTCTGCTTCCTGTTCGCCGCTCATCTCTTCCTGCCTGCGCGCCGCCAGACGGCCTCGACGGTCCTGCCGGGGGTTCTCGTCACGCTCGGCCTGTGGTTTGTCGCAGGCTACGTCTTCTCCTACTACTTCTCCCATTTCGCGAGCTACACGCGCACCTACGCGGGTCTGGCGGGCATCATCGCCACGATGCTCTTCTTCTACATCGTCGGTCTCCTGTTCCTGCTCGGGGCGGAGATCAACCATGCCCTGCTGGTCCTCAAGGGCGAGGCACCACCGAGCCGGGTGTGACGCGCGACCGCCCCCGCCGCGGCCCCGGGACGGTTGCGGGGCGACGCGAATATCGGGATAGTCACCGGTCTCCGGTCCAAGGGGGCGGGCGAGGCGCAGGCGGACGGACGTGAGGCGGCTCCTTTCAGTCATGGCGGCGGTGGCGGGCGTGGTCCTGTCGGCCGAGACACGCGCGGCGGACATGACCGACGTCCAGGTGGCGCGGCTGCTGGCCGGTGCTGACCGCTCCAGGCCGATCGACCTGGCGGGCAAGGACCTGTCCTTCCTGGATCTCGCGGGCCTCGACTTCAAGGCCGCGCGGCTCGACAAGGCCAACCTGCATGCCGCCGACGTCGCCAATGCCGACCTCTCCAACGCCCGGCTCGCAGGCGCCCATCTCGACCGTGCCACCGTGCAGAAGACGAACTTCGCCGGGGCCGACCTGCGCGGCGCCAGCCTTCTGCGGCTCTCGGTCACGACGGAGCTCGACCTCGGCATGCGGATGGTGGCCGACGCGCCGAACTTCGCCGGGGCGGACCTGTCAGGGGCGCGCATCTTCGCGCGCCTGAACGGCACGAACCTGCGCGGCGCCAACCTCGCCGGAGCCCAGCTCGGCCACTACAGGATGACCGTCATCGAGCTGCACCCCCGCACCTTCCTGGAGATGGCGGATCTCTCCGGGGCGAACCTGCATGCGGCGGATCTGACCGGCGTGCAGTTCACCTGGGCGAAGATGGTCGGCGCCGACCTGACCGGTGCCCGTCTGGTCGGCGCCAACCTCACGGGCGTCGACCTGACCGGGGCGAACCTCGCCGGCGCCGACCTGACGGACGCCAATGTCGAACTGGCGACCTTGCGCGACGTGCGCGGCCTGGACGCGGCGATCGGCTGGGACCGGGCCATGAACCGGGACCGGGTGCGCCCGTGACGCAGGCCCGCATCGGGGTAGGGCGGCGGGCCGCGGCCTTCGTCCTCGCAGCCGGTCTCTTCGTCGCCGGTCCTCCGGCCCGCGCGGCGGGCATCGATCCGAAGATCGGCGTCGACACGGCCCTCGTCCTGGCCGTCGATGTCTCGAGTTCGGTGGACGAGGAACGCTTCCGCCTGCAGATGGAAGGCATCGCCCGCGCGCTCGAGGACCCCGCCATCCAGAAGGCGATCCTCGGCGGCGCACGCGGCGCGGTCGCCATCACGCTCGTGCAATGGTCCGACCGGCAGAGCGTCACCATCCCGTGGATGCGGGTCGCGAGCCGCGACGACGCCTACCGGCTCGCCGCCACCGTCCGCAACGCGCCGCGCCGGCCCGGTGACTTCACCTGTGCGGGTGCCATGCTGCACTTCGCCGCCGCCAAGCTCCGCGCCACGCTCGCCTTCGAGGCCGACCGCTTCGTCGTGGACGTCTCCGGGGACGGCCGCGACAACTGCAATTCCGCCGTGCCGCCGGCCGCCGAGCGCGACGCCCTCGTGGCCATGGACACGACCGTCAACGGCCTGCCGATCCTGGAGGGCGACGAGAAGGCGACTCTCGAGGACTGGTACCGCCGCAACATCCAGGGCGGCCCCGCCTCCTTCGTGGTCCCGGCCGATGGCTACCGGGATTTCGGCCGCGCGATTCGCCAGAAGTTCCTGACCGAGGTCAGCGCCCGCTAGGGCTCCGAGGTCGAGCCCGGCGACGACGCCGAACGGCCCCGGTCCGGAGCCGCCCCTCACTCGTTTCTGAGCAGCCGCTCCAGGTAGTCCAGCTCGAATTGCGGGCGGTAGTTCTCGCCCAGCCGACGCCGGATGTCCTCCAGGATGCGGCGGGCGCGCTGCACGTCGATCTCGTCGGGCACCTTGACGGTGTTGGAATAGTCCGGTCCGTCGTGCCGGCGGGGGCGCCCGAGCGGATCGTCGTTCATGGAGGATTCGCCCTCCGGCCCGACGCCCGGCTGGCCCTGGCCCTGCTGCTGCGCCATCTGGTCGGCGAGATCCCGCGCCCCCTGCCGGAGCGCGTCGAGTGCCCGTCCCTGGGCGCCGGTGGCCTCACCGGGCTGGCCGTCGCCGAGCGCGTCGCTCGCGTCGCCCATCGCCTCGCCGGCTTCCCCGAAGGGCCCCTGGCCCTGGCCCTGGCCCTGCCCGCGCTCCCCGCGGCCCGCCTGCCCCTGGCCCTGCTGGCCCTGGCCCTGCCGGCCCTGCTGTCCCTGGCGACCCTGCTGCCCCTGCTTGCCCTCCTGGCCCTGCTGCCCCATGCCCTGCTGGGCCATGCGGTCCTGCAGTTCCTTGAGCGCCTGCTGAAGCTCCTGCTGTTTCTGGCGGAGGTCCTTCAGGGCCTGCGCCAGCTCCTCCGGCGTCATCGGCTTCTCGGGCTGGCCGTTCTGGCCCTGCTGCGGCCGGCGCTGGCCCTGGCGGTTGCCCTGCTGGTTGCGGGGATCGGCCCGGTGCGTGCGGTCCATCAGCTGCTGCTGCCGCTGGATCAGCTCGCCGAGCTTGTCCATCATCTCGGACATCTCGCCCTGCTGCCCGTTCTGCTGCCGCTGCGGCCGGCCAGCCTGCAGGTTCTCCAGCATCTGCTGCAGCTGCGACAGGAGCTGCTTGGCGGCGTCCCGCGACCCGGTCTTGGCGAGGTCCTCGATCCGGTTCAGCATCCGGTCCAGGTCCTGCTTGCGCATGGTGCGCTGGTTCGGATCGTTCGGCGCCCGCGCCTGCGGGTTCTGCAGGGCACGCTGCGCGAACTCGCGCAGATAGCGGTCCAGGGCGTCGCGCAGTTCCTGCGTGAGCTTGGCGATCTCCTGCTCGGAGGCCCCCTGCTCGATCGCCTTGCGCAAGGCCTCCTGGGCGTCGCGCAGCGCCTTCTCGGCCGCCGTCAGGTCGCCGTCCTCGATCGACAGGGCGACCTGCCAGATCAGGTCGAGCGCGGCGCGCAGGTCGTCGTCCGACTTCGCCTTGAGGAGGGTCCGGTGCACCATCCTGAGGCCGAGATAGACCGGAGCCTCCGGGGTGAACCTCTCCGGCGCGATCATCAGCGCGTCCACCGCGTCGATCACGCGGGGCGCCCGGTTGGCGTCGAGCGCCAGCACCCGGCGCTGCTCGATCAGCGCGCGGGCGAGCGGCTTGGAGAAGTTCTTCTCCGGCAGGCGGAACTCGACCGTCTCCGACCGTCCCTCCTGGTTGGCCTCGTCGCGCGCGACCAACGTCATCTTCACCGTCGCGCCCGCCCAGGGGTGCGAGGCGAGGTCGCGGAAGGTCTGGGCCTGGCCCGTCTTGGCCCGGCCCTGGGGCAGGGTCAGCGGGAATTCCGGCGCCCCCACCAGCGGCCGCACCGTGGAGGCGGTGGACGCGATGGCGTAGGCCTCGGCGGTCGGCTCGAATCGCGCCTCCGCGGCCACCACCCCATAGTCGTCCGAGACCTCGTAGACCACCTTCACGGACCCGGTCCGCTGCACCTCGGGCTTGCCGACGAGGCGGATCTTCGGATCGAGGTCGGGATCCACGGAGAAGCGCCAGTTCGCCGCCGGCCTGTCGCCGCGCGCGACCGTGACGGTCGCGGGCTCGGCCAGCGCCACCTCGTGCTCGACGAGCGTATCGGCGGCGGACGCCGTGGCGGCGGTCGGGCGCGCGCCCGGCGCGCCGCCCTGCTCCGTCCGGGCCGGCTTGCGCTCGGCCGCGCGGGTCGCCTCGGCATCGGGCGCCTTGGCGTCGACCGTGCGGCTGCCGCCCGCGCTGGCGATACGGACCGTCGTCGCCGGCCCGCCCTCCTTGGGCGCCGGCGTCCGCAGGACCAGCAGGCTGCCCTCGGGCACGCGGATCGTGCCGTCCGGCTCGGTCGCCGGCGGGGTCTGGCCGGTGAGGAAGATCGGCGGCCGGCCTGTATAGGCCGGCGGCGTCACCCAGGCGTCCATGCGGGCCTGCGGCGGCTCGGGCGCGACCGGCCCGCTGAAGGCGGCGGTGATGCGGCTCGACCACTCGCCCGCGCCGGCGAAGAGCCCAACGAAGAGCAGGAGCCCGAGCACGGGTCTGAGCGCGAAGCGGTCGCGCCGCGCCAGCCCCGGACGCGGCGTGCCGGCCTTCAGGCCAGCCACCGCCCGCAGGATGCGCGCGCGATGCTCGTCCCATAGAGCCCGCGCGATCGGGTCGGCCTGCGCCGGAAGCTGGTCCTCGAAGGTGGCGAGCGGCCGGTGCCGGTACCCGGAGGTCGCCTCCACGCGCGCCAGCGCGGCCTCGCGGCCGGGCGCGCGGAAACCGCGGAACGCCAGGAGCGAGGCCAGGAACGCCAGGGCGAACAGCGCCAGACCGGCGACTCGGATCCCCTCCGGCGCCACGAGCCAGAGCCCGAGCCAGGAGGCGGCCAGGAACGCCGCGATCACCCCGGCCGGCCAGGCGAGCCGGGGCCAGAGGTCTTCCCACAGGAGGGCGATCCGGGCTCGCGAAACGGCGCCGGCGATGCGGCGCTCCAGGGCGGCGTTCTGGCGGCCGATGCCGCCGGGGTCCGGGTTCGTGTCCGTCGGGCGCGTGGTCAAACGACCTCTCCTCGCTGCGGGTCCGTCCGACCCTGGCCCCCCGGCCGTCCCTCTCTCCGTGATAGCCGGAACCGGGCCGCGCCCCGTCCGGCCCTCGAACGTGCTTGCCACGGCGCCGTTCCCCCGAACGTCACCCGGATACGAAAATGTTCCACATCCGGACCGCCCCGTCCATCGTCAACAGCGGCGAAAGTGACGCGCCGGTGTCGGGCCGGCCCTGCGCGGGGCGGGCGCGACCGGTGCCCGGCTCACAGCAGCCGGTCGAGCACGAAGGGCTGCTTCGGCTTCACGGGCTCGGTGGCGCGCGGTGCCGGGGCCACCAGGCTGCCGGCCGCCGGCGGGGCCGCGGCCCGCTCCTCGGAGACGAACTCGGGATCGCCGCGGCGCCCGCAGGCCGTGAGCACGAGCCCGAGCGCCAAGAGCGCCGCGACGGTCGGGAGCCTGGACGGAAGAGCCATGGGCGGGGACGATCTCCGGGTCGATCGGCGGAGCCTAGCGGACCGCGCGGCGCGCGTCACGCCGGACCTTCGCGCCGTGCCGGCGCGGCCGCTTCCTTGCCGAGCCGCTTCAGCCAGGCCTTGGCCTGCTGGCGCACGTTCTTCGGCGCCGTCCCGCCGTAGCTGGTCCGGCTGGCCACCGAGCGCGCCACGCCGAGCACCTCGAAGACCTCCTCGGTGATGCCGGCGTGGACCGCCTGCATCTCGGCGAGGGGCACCTTCTCGAGCGGCAAGTCCGCCGCGGCCGCGATCCCGACGATCCGGCCGGTGACGTGGTGGGCCTCCCGGAACGGGATGCCGAGGCGGCGCACCAGCCAGTCGGCGAGGTCGGTCGCTGTCGCGTAGCCGGCGCCCGCCGCCTTCCTCAGGACTGCCGGATCCGGCACCATGTCGCGGACCATGCCGGTCATCGCGGCGAGCGCCAGAGAGAGCGACTCCAGCCCGTCGAAGATCTGCTCCTTGTCCTCCTGCATGTCCTTCGAATAGGTCAGCGGCAGGCCCTTCATGATCATCGTCAGCGCCGCCGAGGATCCCATGATGCGCCCCGTCTTGGCGCGCACGAGCTCGGCGGCGTCCGGGTTGCGCTTCTGCGGCATGATCGAGGAGCCGGTCGTGAACTTGTCGGAGAGCCGGACGAACCGGAATTGCGCCGACGTCCAGATCACGATCTCCTCGGCGAAACGGGAGAGGTGGACCGCGCAGATCGAGGCGGCCGACAGCGCCTCGAGCGCAAAGTCGCGGTCCGCGACGCTGTCGAGCGAATTCGCGGTCGGCCGGTCGAAGCCGAGCGCGGCCGCGGTCGCCTGCCGGTCGATCGGGAAGGAGGTGCCGGCGAGCGCGGCCGCGCCGAGCGGGCACTCGTTGAGGCGGGCCCGCGCGTCCCGGAGCCGCCCCCGGTCGCGGGCGAGCATTTCCACATAGGCCAGCATGTGGTGCCCGAAGGTGACCGGTTGGGCCGACTGGAGATGGGTGAAGCCGGGCATCACCGTTCCGGCCTCGGCGAGCGCCTTCTCGGCCAGCGCCTGCATCAGTTCGGTCACCTGGGCATCCAGATGGTCGAGCGTGTCGCGCACCCAGAGCTTGACGTCGAGCGCCACCTGGTCGTTGCGCGAGCGGGCCGTGTGCAGCCGCCCGGCGGCCGGTCCGACGAGTTCGGCGAGCCGCGACTCCACATTCATGTGGATGTCCTCGAGGCTGCGCTTGAACTCGAACCGGCCGGCCTCGATCTCTGACAGGATCGTGTCTAGACCCGCCTGGATCTTCACGGCATCGTCCGCCGCGATGATGCCCTGGGCGGCGAGCATCGAAGCGTGGGCCTTGGAGCCGCGGATGTCCTGGGCGTAGAGCTTGCGGTCGAAGCCGATCGACGCGTTGATCTCCTCCATCACCGCGTCCGGTCCCGTGGTGAATCGGCCGCCCCACATACGATTCGACATGGTCCACCTCGACTGGCGCGCGCCGGATGCCTATCTCGGCGTTGCGCGTTCCTCCGGCAGGGAGTCACGATGACATCGACGTCCGGCGCATCCAGGAAGAGGCTCGGCATCGTCGCCGGCGCCGCCCTCGCGGGCATCGCGCTGGGCATGGGCGCGGTATACGGGATCGGCGGCTTCGAGCGCAACGGTCAGGCCGCCGCCTCATGCAAGGCGTCCCTCGCCGCAGCGGGCCGGGTGGCTTCCCTGGTCAAGGGTCAGGTCGCCGCGATGGTACCGGCCGAGAAGCCGCTGTCCGTCGCCGACCTCGGCTTCATGCGGCCCGATGGCAGCCCCGCGAGGCTCGCCGACTGGGCCGGCAAGACCGTGCTCCTGAACCTCTGGGCCACCTGGTGCGTGCCCTGCCGTCTGGAGATGCCGGCGCTCGACCGTGTCGCCCGCTCGCTCGCCGCCCCGGACTTCGAGGTGGTGACCGTCAACATCGACACCAAGGACCCGGAGAAGCCGAAGCGCTTCCTGGAGGAGATCAAGGTCGAGACGCTGGTGAACTACGCCGACCCGACCATCGGCATCTTCAAGACCCTGCAGCAGCGCGGGCGCTCGCGCGGCATGCCGACGACCATGCTGGTGGGTCCGGACGGATGCGAGATCGGCACCATGAACGGCCCGGCCGAATGGGACCATCGCGATGGGGAAGCCCTGATCAAGGCCGCCCTGGGACGCTGATGATCGGGTCTCGGACCCGGTCGTTCATACCGTGACGTCGAGGTTTGCGCCGAGACCTGCGGCCTGCTCGGCGAGTTTCTGAAGATTCTGGGAGGACGCTTCCAGTAGACCGGCGACGGCCTGCTGGCTCTCGGCGTTGCTCTTGATGAATGAGGCCGCCATGATCTGGGCGCGCGACGAGGACTGCGCGCTCATCAACGAAACCGCGAGGGAAACGGGATCCATCCGGCGGCTCCGGAAAGGGGACGGGGGCACACAGAACCTTCGAACCCCGTCGACGAAGACTGTCGCAGACGGGGGTAAAGGAAAGGTTGCCGATCCCTCCCGAACCGGAAAAAATCTCCTCGTCCGGACCCCGTCGCCCCCGGACGGCAGCCGCGGGCCGGAGGCGGGCCCGCCCGATCCGGGATGAAACCGTGGACGATCTCGAACTCTGCGAAGACTGCGCCCTGGCCGCCTGGCCCGGGATCGAGGAGACGCGCATGGGCCAGTGGCTCGTCCGCCGCGCGGGCGGCTACACCCACCGCGCTAACTCCGCCAACGCACTCGTGGCCGGTGCCGACCTGGACGAGGCAGCGCTCGAGGCCATCGAAGCCCGGTACCGGGCGGCCGGCCTGCCCGCCGTCGTCCGCCTCACCCCGCTCGCCGCGCCCGACCTCGACGACCGCCTGGCAGCGCGCGGCTACCAGGACGGCAAGCCCTCGCAGGGCATGCTGGCCCCGACCGCGGCGGCGCGCCCCGACCCGGCCGTCCGCTTCGAGCCGGAGCTGTCCGCGGATTGGCTCGCCCGCTACGCGGCCGCGAACCCGCGCCGGGATTTCCTGCCCGAAGCCTTCCGCGCCATCACGGACCGGGTGGCCGCGCCGAAGACCTTCGTGACGCTCAACGAGGGCGGGGCGGACGTCGGCTTCGGCATGGCGGTCGCGAGCCGCGGCCTCGTGGTCCTGCAGGCGATCGCGGTCGACCCGGCCGCACGCGGCCGCGGGCTGGGCGCCCGCCTCGTCGAGAGCCTGATGGCCTGGGGCCGCGCGCAGGGCGCCGGCCGCGCCCTCCTCCATGTCGAGGCCGCCAACCCGATCGCCCAGCGCCTCTACGGCGGTCGCGGCTTCGAGCGGATCTTCCTCTATCACTACCGCGAGAAGCCGCTCTGACGGGGGTCAGCCGAGCCCGCCGGCGGTCTCGACGAACCGGACGACCGCGTCGACCCCCTCGCCGGTCTTGATGTTGGTGAACACGAAGGGCCGGCTCCCGCGCATCCGTCGGGCATCCCGGTCCATCACCTCCAGCGAGGCGCCGACCATCGGGGCGAGGTCGATCTTGTTGATGACCAGGAGGTCGGAGCGGGTGATGCCCGGGCCGCCCTTGGAGGGGATCTTCTCGCCGGCGGCCACGTCGATGACGTAGATCGTGATATCCGCGAGTTCCGGCGAGAAGGTCGCCGCCAGGTTGTCGCCGCCCGATTCGATCAGGATCAGGTCCAGGTTCGGAAACCGCGCCCGCATCTCGGCCACCGCGGCGAGGTTGATCGAGGCGTCCTCCCGGATGGCCGTGTGCGGGCAGCCGCCCGTCTCCACGCCCATGATCCGCTCCGCCGGCAGGGCCCCGCTCCGGACGAGGTAGTCGGCGTCCCACTTGGTGTAGATGTCGTTGGTGATGGCCGCAATGTCGTAGCGCTGGCGGAAGCGCTGGCAGAGCGCGTCCATCAACGCTGTCTTGCCGGACCCGACGGGCCCGCCGATGCCGACCCGGAGCGGGCCATGGGGAGACTTGACGGCGGCTGCGGCGGTCATGAGCGGAAAAGCCTCGTGTACTGGGTTTCGTGCTTCATGGAGGCGATGTCGGCGCGCACCGCCGCGCCGCCGAGGTCGTCGAGCGTCGCCCCTTTCGCCCCTTCGCAGAGGGCCGCGACGACCGGCCCGAGGGCCTTCACGATCCTGAGCCCCTCCGTCTGCCCGAGCGGCACGGCGCGCACCCCGGCCGAGACCACGTTGGCTGCGAAGGCCTGGAGGGTGGCCGGCAGCGCCGCCTCCAGCCCGATCCCGTGCGCCGCCGCCGCGGTCGCGACAGCGACCGCGTAGGTCCAGGGCGGCGGAGCGCCGAGGCGGGCCTCGAGCCCGACGACGAGCGCCGCCAGGCGCGGGTGCGGCCAGGTGTCCGAGACGGCGCGCATGAACGAGGCGCCCTGCTGGCTCGCCTCAAGCCTGCGCTCCCGCGTCGGCTGGAGTGCGGCGGCGAGCTCCACCACCTCGGCGAGGGCCTCCGCGTCTTCCGCAGCGGCCGCCCGGAACGCCCGGACGAACAGGATGGCGTCGTTGCGCCCGGCCCCGTGGCGCAGCACGTCGCCGAGCCAGGCCTGCAGGTCCGCCGCGGTCCGGACCGACCCGTCCTCGATCGCCCATTCGAGCCCGTGCGAATAGGTGAAGCCGCCCACCGGAAAGGCGGGCGAGAGCCAGACCATCAGCTCCAGGAGCCCCGCGGGCGCCGCCCCGGACGGAGGCCCGGCCCCCTCGGGACGAGCGGCGAGACCCTCAGCGATGCCGGTGGCCGGCATGCCCGTGATCGCCGTGGGAAGGGTCGTGAGCGTGGTGGCCGTGCCCGCAGCCGCAGCCCGGGCCGTGCGAGTGGTCGTGGCCGTGGGCATGGTCGTGGCCATGGTCATGGTCATGATGATCGGCATGACCCTGCGCATGCGCATCGCCCTGCGCATGGTCGTGTCCCTGGTGATCATGGTCATGATGATGATCGTGATCATGCCCATGGTGGTCGTGACCATGATGGTCGTGGCCGCAGCCCGGCCCGTGGACATGCTCCGCCTCCGCGACGGCCCGCTTGGCGAGCCGCTGGCGGCGCCGCTCCAGCGCGGCCGCCATCTCGGGATCGTCGGCGGGGACGGCGGCCGGCGACGCCGCCGCGGCGGGACGGGGCGCGTGGTCGTGCGCCAGCGTGTGGCCGTGCCCGTAGGCCCCGCCCTCCGGATTGAAGGCCTCGGTGACGAAGCGGATCTCGGTTGCGCCGAGCTTCTTCAGCATCTCCACCAGCACGTAGTCGTCCCGCAGGCGGATCCCGTCCGGCCGGATCTCGGCGGGCGTGTGCCGGTTGCCGAGATGCCAGGCGATGCGCGCGAGAAGATGCGGATCGGACGAGCGTACCTCCGCCAGCCGTTCCGCCTTGGCGGCGACGGCGACGATCCGCCCGCCGTCGAGCACGATGCCGTCCCCGTGCCGGAGCGACGGCGTCTCGGCGAGGTCGAGCAGAAACGCGGTCCCGCGCGCGCCCGTCATGGCGAGGCGGCGTCGGCTGCGGTCCTCGTAGTCGAGCTCGATCGTGTCGGCGATGGCGGTTGCCGGATAGGTCCCGGCGGCGGCGATGGCGGTGGCGCGGTTCATGGGCGTGTCCAGGGATGAGCCGGTCGGGTGCCGGCAGGCGGTCGAACTGTAGCGGACGGATAGAAGCCTGATGAGGACGAAGGCGATTGCCAGATCACAGGCTCAGGCCTCCGGTGAACCGGGCAGAAACTCGGGGTCCAGGGCTTCGCCGGCCGAGTAGGGGCAATCCTCCGGAAGCTCACTGGGAGCAATCCCCATGTCGGCGGCGGCCCTCATCCGCGCGAGCCTGTACTCGGCCGTGAGTACGCCCGCAGGATGGCCTCGCAGACTTGGACTGTCCTCCAACTCTCGGGCGATTCTGTCTCGTAGCTCTGCGATCGTGGCTCGCCAGCTGCCGCTACGCCTTGTCGGTTGGTGCTCCCATTTGAGGAGGTGCGCCAGGAGCACCGTCAGGCTGCTTTCGATCTCGCGCTTCTGCGACCTTCCAAAACTCTCGACCTCCTCGGCCAGGTTCTCCCAGTCGAGTCCCTCGGGGCGGTGCGCCTTGAGACGTTCGCCTTGATCCTGTGTCCACGCGTAGTAGTCGCCGTCGTAGCTGAGGGATCTGGCGGGCGGCATCCGGACAGGTTTTCGTTCAGGTGCGTTCATGATCCCATCATAGCGCGTACGCCCATCCCGGAACAGCAAGGGCCTCAGAACAGGAAGTAGCGCTGTGCCATCGGCAGTTCGGAGGCCGGTTCACAGGTGAGGAGTTCGCCGTCGGCTCTGACCTCGTAGGTCTCCGGGTCGACCTCGATCACCGGCGTCGCCGCGTTGTGGACCATCGAGGCCTTGCCGATCCCGCGGGTGTTCTCCACCGGCAGCACCACCTTGTCGAGCCCGAGCGCCTCGGCGATGCCCGCCTCGTAGGCGGCCTTCGACACGAAGGTGATCGCCGAGCGCGACAGTGCCTTGCCGTAGGCCCCGAACATCGGCCGGTAGTGCACCGGCTGCGGCGTCGGGATGGAGGCGTTCGGATCGCCCATGGGGGCCGCCGCGATGGTGCCGAGCTTCAGGATGAGGTCCGGCTTCACGCCGAAGAAGGCCGGCGTCCAAAGCACCAGGTCGGCGAACTTGCCGACCTCGACGGAGCCCACGTATTTCGACAGCCCGTGCGCGATCGCCGGATTGATGGTCACCTTGGCGATGTAGCGCTTGACCCGCACGTTGTCGTTCTCGCCGCTCTCCTCCTTCAGGCGGCCGCGCTGGACGCGCATCTTGTGGGCGGTCTGGAAGGTGCGGATCAGCACCTCGCCGACGCGGCCCATCGCCTGGCTGTCGGAGGACACGATCGAGAAGGCCCCCATGTCGTGCAGGATGTCCTCCGCCGCGATCGTCTCGCGCCGGATCCGGCTTTCCGCGAAGGCGACGTCCTCCGGGATGGACGGGTCCAGGTGGTGACAGACCATGAGCATGTCGAGATGCTCGTCGAGCGTGTTGCGCGTGTAGGGCCGGGTCGGATTGGTGGACGACGGGATGACGTTCGGCAGTCCCGCCACCTTGATGATGTCCGGCGCGTGGCCGCCGCCCGCGCCCTCGGTGTGGTAGGCGTGGATCGTGCGGCCCTTGAAGGCCGCCACCGTGTCCTCGACGAAGCCGGATTCGTTCAGCGTGTCGGTGTGGATCATCACCTGCACGTCGTACTCGTCCGCCACCGCGAGGCAGTTGTCGATGGCCGCGGGCGTCGTCCCCCAGTCCTCGTGCAGCTTCAGAGCGCTGGCCCCGGCCCTGACCTGCTCGACGAGACCGGCGGGGAGCGACGCGTTGCCCTTGCCCGCGAAGGCGAGGTTCATCGGGAAGGCCTCCGCCGCCTCGATCATCCGCCGCAGATGCCAGGGCCCGGGCGTGCAGGTGGTCGCCGCCGTGCCGGTCGCCGGCCCGGTGCCGCCACCGAGCATCGTGGTGACGCCAGACATCAGCGCCTCGTCGATCTGCTGCGGGCAGATGTAGTGGATGTGGGTATCGAGCGCGCCGGCGGTCAGGATCTTGCCCTCGCCGGCGATCGCCTCCGTGCCGGGCCCGACGATGATGTCGACGCCGGGCTGCACGTCCGGGTTCCCGGCCTTGCCGATGGCGGCGATCTTGCCGTCCTTCAGGCCGACGTCGGCCTTGACGATGCCCCAGTGGTCCAGGATCAGCACGTTGGTGATGACCGTGTCGACCGCCCCCTCGGCCCGCGTCGTCTGCGCTTGACCCATCCCGTCGCGGATGACCTTGCCGCCGCCGAACTTCACCTCCTCGCCATAGGTGGTGAAGTCCTTTTCCACCTCGACGATCAGGTCGGTGTCGGCGAGCCGCACCTTGTCGCCGACGGTCGGCCCGAACATGTCGGCATAGGCGGGGCGGGAGATCTTGAAGGACATGGGGCGGATAACCTCAGGCCAGAGGGACGAAGTGAGTGCTGGTCTTGGCTTTGCCGTCGATGGTCACGGTCTCGACCGCACCGGCAGCGCCGTTGAGTTCGGCAATCAGGCAGTCGGCAAAGCCCGGGCCGCCCGACTGAAAGGTGAAGAGTGCACGTGCCACGAGATCGGAGCGTTCGACGACGAGATTCTGGGCGGCGAGCAGGCCTGTAGGGACGTCCGCAAGTTTTTCCCGGTCGTAGCCACCGCTCTTGCGCAAAGTCCAGAGCAGTCCTGCGGTCCAAAGATCCCGAACAGGTGGCCTATGTCCTTTCGCTTCGCGATCAGCCGGACCTCGCCCTTGTCGTTGGAGACGAATTGCACCGAGCCGCCGGGGGCGAGCCCGATCAACTCCCGGATCTCGGCGGGAATCGTGACCTGCCCTTTCGCGGAGCTCTTCGCGTCGATCCGCATCACCTGATGCTTGCTCACCGCACTTCTCCGTACTTTTTGAGAGAAGTTGAACCTGACCAGAGAAGCAGTGCGTTCACAATTTCCCCATCACGGCCTGCCGGAAGCCGTAGACCTCGCGCCGGCCGCGGAACGGCACCAGCGTCACCGTGCGGGTCTGGCCCGGTTCGAAGCGCACGGCGGTGCCCGCCGGAATGTCGAGCCGCATGCCCCTCGCCCTTTCGCGATCGAAGGCGAGGCCCGGATTCGTCTCGAAGAAATGGTAGTGCGATCCGACCTGGACGGGGCGGTCCCCCGTGTTGGCGACGTCGAGCGTGACGGTCGGCAGCCCTGCGTTGAGCTCGATCTCGCCCGCGGCCGTGATGACTTCACCCGGGATCATGCCTGCCTCCCTCAGCGGATCGGTTCGTGGACGGTGACGAGCTTCACCCCGTCCGGAAAGGTCGCCTCGACCTGCACGTCGTGGATCATCTCGGCGATGCCGGGCATCACCTGATCGCGCGTCACCACATGCGCCCCCGCCTCCATCAGGTCGGCGACGGTCCGCCCGTCGCGGGCCCCCTCCATGACGAAATCGGAGATGAGCGCGATCGCCTCCGGGTGGTTGAGCTTCACGCCGCGCTCGAGGCGCCTGCGCGCCACGATCGCCGCCATGGCGATGAGAAGCTTGTCCTTTTCGCGGGGTGTGAGGTTCATGCGGGGGTCTCGCGACGGCTCAAGGGACGGGGATCAGCAGGACCAGACGCGCGGGAGCGGCCGGCCCCGGAGGGCTTCGAGGACCCGGACGAGTTCCGCCCGGAGTGCCTGCGCGGAAAGGGAAAGGAAGCGGATGACGAGCAGTCTGTCCAGCGCGCTGGCGCCGCTCTCCACCGCGCCCGGCCCGGCCTGAAGGACCTCCCGGACCGCGTCCAGGCGTCCGGCGGCGTCCGGAGCCACGAGAACCACGGTCGACAGGGCGGTCGCTCCCGCCCCGGTCGCCGCTCCCGCCAGGACCGACACGCTGTCGCCGGTCACCCGCAGGCTGTCGGCGAAGAGGAGGCGGCCGTCGCGGCGGATGCGCCAGTGGTCCACGATCTCGCCGCCGCGGACGCGCTCGCCCATGGCGCCGCGCCCGAACACCACCGTCTCCACCATCAGGAGCGAAGCGTCGGCCGCGAGATCCACCTCGAGGCGGCGGCGGATGCGGCCCCGGTCGAACAGGATCGTCTCCTGCGGCAGCCACTCGGCCTCGGCCCCCGGACCCACAGTCAGCGCCACGTCGATATGGCCCGCTTCGCCGGTGGAGCGGTAGATCCGCTCGGCCGCCTGCGCGGTCACGGTCGCCCGCGCGCCCGCACCCCAGGTGGCCGCATAGGCGAGGCGGTCGCCCCCCGTCACCCCGCCGGCGGTATTGATCAGGACCGCGACCGGCGGCCCTCCATGCACGGCCGGCAGCCGGATCTTCGCCTGCCCCTCTTGGAAGAGCCGTTCCAGCCGCGTCCGGCCTTCCGGGCCGGCCCGGAAGGCGACCTCCGCGCGCCCGCGCGCCCGCTGCAGCGCCGGCGGAGCGGGGCCCTCCAGGGCGGTCGGCGCGGCGCCGTCGAGAGGCATGGGCGAACGGTCTCCTCCGTTGGAGCGTTGTCGGTCTGCGAGGGAGAGCAAGAGCGGGGCCAGCGGGCACGCCGCATTGTGGTCCGATTCATTCGCATCTTGCCGGGATCGCTATCGAATGCACAGGCGTGCTCTTGCCCAATTCCAAGGCCCCCTGCACAAGAAGCGATCAGATCCCGGCCCGCCCGGGGACAACCCGCGATCGGCCCGGTGGGGCCTTTGCCGCAGGCACCGAAATCGCTTATGGGATTGGGGCCCCGAGCCTGCGGTCCCGTCGCGCGAATCGGGACCGTTCGGCCGACCCGGAGCAGTGATGCGATCGTTCCCGAACCGCCCCTCGCCGACCCCCGCCGCTCCCGGGCTCCGGACGGGCCGCGTCGCGCAGTGGCTCCGCGCGGGCCTGCTCCCGCTCGCCGTCGCGGCCGGCCTCCAGGTCTCCACCGCTGGGGACGCCCGCGCCCAGTATGCCCACGCCTGGCTGCTCTTCGACGCCAAGACCGGCGAGGTGCTCGACAAGAAGAACGCCCACCAGGCCTGGTATCCGGCCTCGGTCACCAAGCTGATGACGACCTATGTCACCTTCCAGGCGATCCGGTCGGGCCGCATGAAGCTGACATCGCCGGTCGTCATGTCCGCCGCCGCGCTGAGCCAGCCGCCGAGCAAGATGGGCTTTCCGGTCGGGACCGTGGTCACCGTCGACAACGCCTTGAAGATCATCATGGTGAAGTCGGCGAACGACGTCGCCTGGGCGCTCGGCGAGGCCGTCTCCGGCTCCGAGGACGCCTTCGTGGAGGAGATGAACCGCCACGCCCGCCGGCTCGGCATGACCGGCACCGTCTGGGGCAACCCCAACGGCCTGCCCGACGAGCGCCAGCACACGACCGCGCGCGACCTCGGCCTGCTGGCGCGCGCCCTCATCCGCGAATTCCCCGAATATGCCGACTATTTCAAGCTGCCCGCGATCCAGTTCGGCAAGATCACGCTGCGCAACCACAATCATCTGATGGACCGCTTCCCCGGCACGGACGGCATGAAGACGGGCTTCATCTGTGCCTCCGGCTTCAACGTCGTCGCCACGGTGACCCGCGACAACCGCCGGCTCGTGGCCGTGGTGCTCGGTTCGCCCAACGCCCGCAGCCGCGCCGAGAAGGCCGCGGAGCTGTTCACCCGGGGCTTCCAGTCGAGCGGCAACGTCCTCGCCGGCCTGTTCGGCGGCGGCGCCAAGGAGACGATCGAAACCATGCAGGCGGGGCCCGAGGCCGCCCGTCCGGTGCAGAACATCCGCGACGAGGTCTGCGGCCGCAACCGCAAGCCGGTCGGAGAGGACGCCGACGAGCCGCTGCAGGCCCAGGCCCCCGCCCCGGAGGAAGGTCAGAACGGCGTCATATTCCCGGGCCAGCAGCCCGCGAAGGGCCGGAAGGCCCAGCCCAACTCCTTCCTGACCGCCCGCTTCGACATCGGCCCGCCGGTCAAGGTCTACACAGGCGGTGCCGATCCGCTGCCCGATCCCGGCACGACCGCCGTCGCGACCGGACCGATCGTCGTGCCCGATGCCAAGCCGCCGGCCGCGCCCGTCCCGCAGGTGAGCGCCCTCGTGTCCGAGACGGGGCCGCGCGCGGCCCCGGCTCCCGGCTCCCTCTTCCCGCCCCCGCCGAAGGCCGACAAGCCCGAGATCGACGTGCCGGCCGCCTCGATCACCAGCCGCGCCTTCAGTCTCTTCCCGGGCTTCTCGACGGAGCCCCCCAAGCCCGCCACCGGCCCGGCCTCAGGAGCCGGCGTGGCCGCCAGTCTGCCGCCCGCGACCGGCGCCCCGATGGTCATCGCCGGCCCGACGCCACCTGCCGAGCCGCCGGCGGCCCGGCCCCAGCCGGCCGCGGCCGCGCCCGTGGCCGTGAACCCGGTGCCGGCCGCCGAGGCCTACCCGCTCCCGAAGCCGAAGCCCGCGGCCGCCCGTGCCGCGGTGACGCCGCCGAAGCCGGCCGCCCCGGCCGGCCGGGCGTCCGCGGCACCCGCCAAGCCCGCGGCCAAGACCGCGGCCTCCTCCACCAAGGTGGTGGACGACAAGGACGACGCGTCGCGCAAGCGCCGGAAGAACTGACCCCTCGCGAGGCCCCTGAAATGCCGGAAGACAGCGCTCCGCCCGTCCCCGCCCCCGTGCCGGTGACGGTGATCACCGGCTTCCTGGGCGCCGGCAAGACCACGCTGCTGAACCGCCTGCTCCGCGACCCGGCGCTCGCCGACACGGCCGTGATCATCAACGAGTTCGGCGAGATCGGCATCGACCACGTGCTCGTCGAGCGGGCCGACGACGGCGTCGTCGAACTCTCCTCCGGCTGCCTCTGCTGCACCATCCGCGGCGATCTCGTGGCCACCCTCGAGGACCTGCTGCGCCGCCTGGACAATGGCCGGATCCAGCGCCTCGCCCGCGTGGTGATCGAGACGACGGGCCTCGCCGACCCGGCCCCGATCCTGCACACCGTCATGCGCCACCCTTACCTGGTCCGACGCTATCGCCTGGACGGCGTGGTGACGCTCGTCGACGCCGTCAACGGCATGGCGACGCTCGACGGCCAGGAGGAGGCCGTGAAGCAGGCGGCCGTCGCCGACCGGATCGTCCTCACCAAGACGGACCTCGTCCGCCCCGAGGACCGCGGCACCCTCGTCACGCTCGCCACGCGCCTGCGCGTTCTCAATCCCGCCGCCCCCATCCTCGATGCCGCCGCCGGCGAGGCGACCCCCGCCGCACTGCTGGAGACCGGCCTCTGGAACGCCGACCGCAAGTCCGCCGACGTCCGTCGCTGGCTTTCCGAGGAGGCCTTCCGGGATCGCGAGGCGGAGCGGCGGCGTCTCGAGGCGAAGCTCGGCGGGGAGCAGCACGACCACGACCATGATCATGATCACGACCACCACCATGGTCACGGCCACGATCACCACGGCCACCACCACGACCCGAACCGGCACGACGACCGCATCCGCGCCTTCTGCCTGACCACGGACCGGCCCATCCCGGCCGGCTCGCTCGACCTCTTCCTCGACCTGCTCCGCTCCGCGCACGGCCCGCGGCTCCTGCGCATGAAGGGCGTGGTCCGCCTCGCCGAGGATCCCGAGCGGCCGCTGGTCCTGCACGCGGTCCAGCACGTGCTGCATCCCCCGACCCAGCTCCCCGCCTGGCCGGACGAGGACCGCCGCACCCGGCTGGTCTTCATCACCAAGGATCTCGACGAGGGCTTCGTCCGCCGCATGTTCGACGCCTTCGCGGGGCATGTCGCCCCCGACACGCCCGACAGGACCGCCGTCGAGGCGAACCCGCTTCAGGTCTCCGGCTTCTCCGGGCGCTTCGGCTGAGCCCCGGCTCCCCGTTCGATCAGGAACGTCAGGACCCGCTCCGCCCGTCGAGTCTCCACCAGACGGTGCCCGTCCTCGGCGACCATGTGCGGGATGTCGATGGCGCTCATCGGGTCGGTGGCCTCCACCAGCACCCGGGTGCCGGGTGCCATCCCGTCGAGCCGGCGCCGCGTCTTCAGGACCGGCAGGGGGCAGTTGAGGCCCTTCAGGTCGAGCCTGACCACGTCGGCATCGTCTCGCGGACCGTCAGCCATGCCGGATCTCCCGCCCCGGCGGACCGTCAGCGGTTGAGCCCGTCGAGCGTCTTGGCGTCGAGCGCCGCGCCGAGCCCGGAGCGGCCGGCCGTCGAGGCGCGGTTCAGGAGGTCGACGAATTTCGTGAACTCCACGGCCGGCGCCGTCGCCACGTAGATCACGTCCTTGTCCCGCACCCACATGGACTTGGCGATGAAAAAGCCGCGCGGATGGGTGAGGTCGAGCCGGTAGACCGTCGGCACCGGGCCCGGCCCGGGCGCCACGTAGTCCGGCCGGATCCTGCGAACCAGCGACGGCTCCTCGTAGCGGAAGAGAAACACCCCGCTCGCGTCGGCCGCCAGCGTGTTGAGCCCGCGGCCCCGCCCGATCGCCTCCGCGAGCGTGACCTGCTTGGTCTCGAACTTGATCTGCGAGGGCGCCGGCACGGCGCCGAGCAGCGTGTAGGTCTGCGGCGCGAAGGAGAGCAGGATCTCGTCGTCGGCCCTGAGGTAGACGTTGTTCTCGGGGATGTAGAAGAGGTCCTCGAGCAGCACCGACGCGGTCTGCCTGCCCCGCTTCAGCGTGACGGTCGTCTCGTAGGTGGTGAAGCGCGACCCGCCCGCCAGCGCCACCGCGTCGAGGAGCCGCGTGCCGCCGACGTTGAGCGCGTAGCGGCCCGGCCGGTTGACGTCGCCCACCACCGTGGCGGCATTCGCCTGGTTGCCGGTCACGGTGAGCAGGACCTGCGGCTGGATCGCCTTGTCGGCGAGCGTGGTCTGGATGGTCGACCGGAGGTCTTCCGGCGCCCGTCCCGCCGCGCGGACCCGGCCGATATAGGGGACGAAGATGTCCCCGGTCTCGTCCACCTGGACCTGGAATTGCGCCCCGCGCGTCTGCGTGTTGGCGAAGAGGCCGTTGTCGCCCGCTTCCATGATCCGGATGTCCAGCACGTCGCCGATGCCGATCGGCTGTCCGGCCCGGCCGGAGCGGATCGTGAAGAGGTCGGCGAAGCTGCGGGGCCGCCAGGGCCCGATCACCGAGGCGGTGGCCTCGTCCAGCGGCTGGATCAGGTACTTGTCCGAGGGCAGTCCGCCCTCGATCCCTTCGCTCGTGATCACCGCGGCCGAAGGGCCGTCCGTGGGCAACGTGGAGCAGCCCGCGAGCCCGATGAGCGCGCAGGTGAGGACGAGAACGCGGTGGCAGGCGTCGCGGACGACGCTGCGGGACCAGGACACCATGCGAGGTCGATAGCATCGATCCCCCGCCCCCGCCAGAGCGGTCGGCCCCGGCCGCCGGATTGTGTCCGGTCGTGGCCCACGGGACACAAGTAACGCCCTGTTAAGACTTTGAAACAGACTGTGATTTCACCGCTCAGGGACGGGCCGTCCAGAGCCCCGCGGCCCGGTCGAGATGGGGCGACACGAAGGGATCGTCCGCGATCTCGGCTCCCCATCGCGCCTTGAACGCCGCCGCCTCAACCCGGTAGCGCGCCCGGCGTTCCGGGTCCCGGTCCGGCCCCCGGCTCGCCGACTCCCGGTGCAGCAGCACCGCGTGGCCGGCGAACAGGCAGCGCAGCCCTGCGGCGCGCGCCCGAAAGCAGAAGTCCAGGTCGTTGAACGCCACCGGGAACGCGCAGTCGAGCCCGCCGAGGTCGCGCCAGACGGAGCGGCGCACGGCCAGGCACGCCCCGGTCACCGCCGCAACGTCCGACACCGCCCGGAGCCGGCCGAGATAGCCCGCATCCTCCGCCCTCGCGCCGACGTCCATGTGCCCGGCGAGCCCGTGCATCCCCGCCAGTACGCCGCCGTGCTGGACGGTCCCGTCCGGGTAGAGCAGCCGGGCCCCGACCGGCCCGACGTCGGGCCGGAGCGCCAGACAGGCCATCTCGGCGAGCCACCCGGCCTCGACCGCCTCCACGTCGTTGTTGAGGAGGACCAGGACCTCCCCTGCAGCCGCCTCCGCCCCACGGTTGTTGATCGCCGCGAAGTCGAAGGGCCCCGGGCAGGGCAGCACCCGGATGCGGGGATCGCGCCCTGCCTCGGCGAACCAGGCGAGGGTCGCCGGCTCCGCCGATCCGTTGTCGAGGATCAGGATTTCCAGGGCCGGCCAGTCGGTCCGGCCGAGCAGCGAGGCGATGCAGGGCGCCAGGAGGTCCAGGCGGTCGCGCGTCGGCACGAGGATCGACACGAGCGGCGCCGGCTCCGGAACCAGCGGCCGGACCCGGAAGCGCGGTCCGTCCACCCCGGCGGCCGGACTGTCCGGCTCGACCGCCGCGGCGAGGCCGACCCGCGCCAGATGCGCCCTGAGCGCCGCCGCCCCGGCCGCGGCCGCAGCCGCGCCGTCCGCCGGCGACCAGCCCGGGAAGGGGTCCGGCCGGGAGACCAGCACCTCGGCGACCCGGACCACCGGCCGCCCGCTCTCGCCAGCCCGCAGCGCAAGGTCGTAGTCCTCCGCCCCGGCCGGCCCGGCCGCGATCCCGCCCGTGGCCTCCAGGACCGTCCGGCTGTGCAGCACCGGTCGTCCCAGGACAGGGCCGGAGCGCAGGAAGTCGGGCGAGAAGGCGGGCTTGAAGCGTGGGTCGCGCCGCCGCCCGTCCGCGTCGATCCGGTCCTCGTCCCCGAACGCGGCGGCGAGCCCGGGCTCGCGCGCGAGTGCCGCCCGGAAGGCGGCCGCCAGCCGCGGCCGCGCCAGGTCCCCGGGCGCGAGCACCACGACGTGGCTGGCCCTGGAGGGGGCGAGCGCCGCCGCGGCGGCGGCCCCGGCCGTCGTACCGGGTGCGGTGGTCACCACCTTGAGCCCGCGCACGCGGGCCGCCTCCGCTCCGGCCGACCCCTCCGGCGCGGCGACGACGACCTCGTCGGCGGGTTCCGTCATCTCCGCGAGCGACCCGAGCGTCGCGGCCAGCCGGTCCGGGTCGGTCCGCCCGTCGCAGGGCACCAGGACGGCGATGCCCACCCCGGGGCCGGGTGCCCGGGCCGGGTCGCGGGCGAGCCCGGGTTCGTGCCGCTCGATCCAGGCCGCGTAGCGCGCCGCGGCGTCGTCCGCCGCCCCGACGAGGGCCGCCGCCGGCTGGAAGGTCTCGAACCGTCCCGGTCGGAGCACGGTGCTCGCCGCCGCCGCCACGAAGCGCAGGAGCGCGGCCGGCCCCCGCCCGGCGGCGCGGCGAGCCCCTGCGAGCGCCATGGCGGCGACCGCGCCCGCGCTCATCCGCTGCACCGCGAGGTCCTGAAGCCGGAACGGCCCCGGGGTCCGCGCCGGCTCGAGCCCGACCAGCCGGAAGGGTTCGGGAGCCCTGAAGGTGCCGCCGAAGCGGTCCCCCGGCCGGCGCCGGAGCACCGAGGAACGGTCGGGGTCGAGGACGCCGCCGAAGCCCGGCAGGACGCGGACCTGCACTTGCCGCTCCGCCCGGACCACGACCTCGACCCGGTACCAGCCCGGTCGCTGCTCGGCCCCGAGATCGAAGGTGAGGAGCGGCTCGAATCCGGTCGCGGTCCAGCCGCCGTCCGGCCCGGCCTCGACTTGTCGCCGCGCGACGAGCGTCGCCTGCGCCGTCCCGGGTGGCGCCACCCCCGTCGAGCCCCGTTCCATCGTTCCGCTATAGGCGCGCGCGGCCCGGTTCCGCAAGGCAAGCCGCCCCGCACCGGCCGCGATCCTTGACTTGCCCCGGCCGCCGGATCATTACGACAGGCCGGAGCTCGCCAGAGAGGATTGCCGCCAATGAAATTTTTTGTCGATACGGCGGATGTTGCCGAAATTCGCGATCTCGCCGCGACGGGGCTCCTCGACGGCGTCACCACTAACCCGTCTCTGATCATGAAGGCGGGACGGCCCTTCCGGGACGTCGTCGCCGAGATCTGCGACATCGTCCCGGGCCCGGTCTCCGCCGAAGTGGTGGCGCTCGACGCGGCCGGCATGGTGGCGGAGGGCCGGAGCCTCGGCGCCATCGCGGCGAACGTGGTCATCAAGCTCCCGCTGACGCTCGACGGGCTGAAGGCCTGCAAGGCCCTCACCGGCGAGGGCTTCAAGACCAACGTCACCCTCTGCTTCTCGGCCGTGCAGGCGCTCCTCGCCGCCAAGGCGGGCGCCACCTTCATCTCGCCCTTCATCGGCCGGCTGGACGACATCGGCCTCGACGGCATGGCGCTGATCCGCGAGATCCGGACCATCTACGACAACTACCCCGCCCTCGAGACCGAGATCCTGGCGGCCTCGATCCGGACGTCCAACCACGTCAAGGAGGCCGCCCTCGCGGGCGCCGACGTGGCGACCGTCCCCCCGGCCGTGCTGAAGGGGCTGGTCGCCCATCCGTTGACCGACAAGGGCATCCAGGCCTTCATGGCTGACTGGGCCAAGACCGGCCAGACGATTCTCTGAGGGAGCGCCAGCCCATGTCGAAGCCGAACGAGGCGGCCGCGCCGGCCCCGGAGCGCCAGCGCGCCGTGGCGATCTGCTGGTTCCGCCGGGAGGACTACGACGCCGCCAAGGCCGAGATGGCCGATCCGGACCGCCTCTACGAGGACTACGACGAGTGGCTGCAGGAGGCGCAGGCCTTCGAGGCCGAGATGACCGGCCGCGGCATCAAGACCGTCCGCATCCGCTACGAGCCGGTCGGCTTCAGCCTGTTCTGCCTGACCCGCGGCATCACGCCGGACGGCGCCGCCCGCGCCGAATGGGCCGCCGCCGAGGCGAGCAAGCGCTACAGCCGGAAGCGCTGACGAAAGGGCGGGTCAGTCGGCGAGCCCGCGCCCGGCCGCCCTGAGCCCGGTCGACGACAGCGGGACCCTCGGCGCATGCAGGAAGACCCAGGCCGGCGGCGCCCGCCCGGCGAGGGCGGAGGCCTCCGCCTCCGGGACGCGATGGCGCACCATGGTGGCCGCGGCCCGGCTCGACAGCGCGGCGAGCGTCGATCCCGGACGGTCCACGATCGCGATCGGCACCGCGTCGACGATCCGCCGCCAGTTCTGCCATCGGTGGAACGTGCCGAGGTTGTCGGCCCCCATCACCCAGACGAAGCGGACGCCCGGCCGGGTGCGGGTCAGGTGGCGGACCGTCGCCCAGGAATAGGCCGAGCCGAGCGCCGCCTCGAAGCCCGTCACCACGATCCGCGGATCCGGCATCGTCGCCCGGGTGGCCGCGATGCGGCGGTCGAGCGACGGCAGGCCCTGCCGTTCCTTGAGCGGGTTGCCCGGCGTCACCATCACCCAGACGCGATCGAGCCCGAGGCGCTCGAGCGCGATCTCGGCCACATGCGCGTGCCCCCGGTGCGGCGGGTTGAACGAGCCCCCGAACAGGCCGATCGTCATGCCCGGATAGGCCGGCGGAATCCGCAGGTCCGCCGGATCGACGCCCCGCGCCGGGCCTTCCGGCCCCCTCGTCGCGCCCGCGGCGGGCCCGGCGGCCCCCGGGGGTGGCGCCGTCACGGCCGGACCTGGCCCGTTCCGGTGACCCGGTACTGGAAGGAGCAGAGCTGCTCGACCCCGACCGGGCCGCGCGCATGCATCTTGCCCGTCGCGATGCCGATCTCCGCGCCCATGCCGAATTCGCCGCCGTCGGCGAACTGGGTCGAGGCGTTCCAAAGCAGGATGGCGCTGTCGATCCCGGCCATGAAGCGCGCCGCCGCCTCCGCGTCGTCGGTGACGATCGCCTCGGTGTGGTGGGAGCCGTAGCGCTCGATGTGGTCGACCGCCGCCTCGAGCCCGTCGACGACCTTGGCCGAGATCACGGCGTCCAGGTACTCGGTCGACCAGTCCGCCTCCGTGGCCGGCTCCACGCCCGGCGCCATCGCCGAGACCGCCGCGTCGCCCTTGACCAGGCACCCGGCCGCCTGCAGCGCGGAGACCAGCGCCGGGCCGTGGCTCGCCGCCACCGCCCTGTCGATCAGCAGCGTCTCGGCCGCCCCGCAGATCCCCGTCCGACGCATCTTGGCGTTGACCACGATGCGGCGCGCCATCTCCAGGTCCGCCGCCGCGTGCACGTAGACGTGGCAGATCCCCTCCAGATGGGCGAAGACCGGCACCCGCGCCTCGTCCTGCACCCGCGCCACGAGGCTCTTGCCGCCGCGCGGCACGATCACGTCGACCGCCCCGTCGAGCCCGCGCAGCATGAGGCCCACCGCCGCCCGGTCGCGCGTCGGCACGAGTTGGATGGCGTCCGGATCGAGCCCGGCCGCGGCGAGCCCGTCGCGCAGCGCCGCCACGATCGCCGCGGACGAGCGGAAGGAATCCGAGCCGCCGCGCAGGATCGCCGCGTTGCCGCTCTTAAGGCACAGCGCCCCCGCGTCGGCCGTCACGTTGGGCCGGCTCTCGTAGATGATGCCGATCACCCCGAGCGGCGTCGCGACGCGCTCGATATGAAGCCCGTTCGGCCGGTCCCAGGCCGCCAGCACGCGCCCGACCGGATCGGGCAGCGCCGCGATCTCCTCGACCCCCTTGGCGATCGCCTCGATGCGCGCCTCCGTCAGGGTGAGCCGGTCGACGAAGCTCGCCGCCATGCCGTCGCGCCGCGCCTGCGCCACGTCCTCGGCATTCGCCGAAAGGATCGCCTTGGCCGAGGCCCTGAGCCGCGCCGCCATGGCGGCGAGCGCCGCGTTCTTCGCCCCCGTCGGGGCGGTCGCCAGCCGCCGCGCCGCGGCCCGGGCCCTGAGCCCGATCTCCCGCATGACGGCATCCACCGAGCCGCCCTCGATCACCCGCGCTTCGGCGCCCATCATTCGCCCCTCAGAACCATGTCGTCGCGGTGGATCATCGCCGCCCGCCCCTTGTAGCCCAGGATGGCCTCGATTTCATGGGTCTTGCGCCCGAGGATCTGGCTCGCCTCCTCGGCGTCGAAGGCGACAAGCCCCCGGCCGACCTCCTCGCCCTCCGGCCCGAGGATCACGACCGTGTCGCCGCGCGAGAAGCGCCCCTCGATACGCCGGCACCCGGCCGGCAGCAGGCTCTTGCCCGACCGGAGCGCCCGGACCGCCCCCGCATCCGCCTGCACGGACCCGCGTGCGTCGAGCGACCCGGCGATCCAGGTCTTGCGCGCCGTCACCGGGTTGCCCTCGCCGAGGAACCAGGTCGCGGTCGCGCCCCGGTCGATGGCCGCCAGCGGGTTCATGCGCTTGCCGAGCGTGATGATCATGGCGCAGCCCGCCCGCGTGGCGATCTTGCCGGCCTCGACCTTGGTCTTCATGCCGCCCCGCGACAGCTCCGACCCGGCCCCGCCCGCCATCGCCTCGATCTCCGGGGTGATCCGCTCCACGACCGGGATCAGCCGCGCGTCCGCATCGTCGTTCGGCGGCGCCGTGTAGAGCCCGTCGATGTCGGAAAGAAGCACCAGGAGGTCCGCCCCGATCATGGTCGCGACGCGCGCGGCGAGCCGGTCGTTGTCGCCGTAGCGGATCTCGGTCGTCGCCACCGTGTCGTTCTCGTTGATGACCGGCACGGCCTTGCGCTCGATCAGCACCCCGAGGGTCGAGCGCGCGTTGAGGTAGCGCCGCCGGCTCTCCGTGTCCTCGAGCGTCAGGAGCACCTGCGCGGCCGTGAAGCCGCGCGCCCCGAGTACCTCCGAATAGGCCCTGGCCAGCGCGATCTGCCCGACCGACGCCGCCGCCTGGCTCTCCTCCAGCGCCAGCGCCCCCTTCGGCAGCCCCAGCCGCCCCCGCCCGAGCGCGATCGCCCCCGACGAGACCAGGATCACCTCCGCCCCGCCCCGCATCAGCCCCGCCACGTCGTCCGCCAGGCTCTCCAGCCACGCCTGATGCAAAGCGCCGGTGGCCCGCTCGACGAGCAGCGCGGACCCGATCTTGACGACGATACGGCGGTGTTGGGCGAGGCTGGGCATGGCGGTTTCCGACAGGGAGCCCTCGATTAGACGCGAAAGGCCGATGCTGCAACAGGAAGGGGGCGAGCGTGGCGAGCCGCGGCGGGTGGGTGGACCGGGGTCGGCTCCGTTTGAACGCCAGGATCTTTTCTATTGACCGATGTTGTTCGCCAATGTGGAAAACGCATTGAGAGCTTCCGTTAGCTCATCAAACGACGGCCCGCCCAGGCAGAGGCGGATTCCGCTCTCAGGCTCTCCGCCGTCGACCATGACCGTCCGTGGGTCCGTTACTCTGATGCCGACCGCGGCAGCGGCCGAGTGAAGCCGATCGGCAACGGTGCGCTCTGCCGGAAGCCACGCATGGCAAGCGGCTGGATGGGTGACTAGGCCAGCCTTGCCGAGAAGAGAGGCCGCCAGATCCGATCGACGCCGCGCTTCGTGGATCAGATCGCCCTGAATCGACGCGATGACGCCGGCCGACAACCACTCTTCCACCAGTGCACAGGAGAGCGGAGCCGGCTCCATCGGCATATCGCGCAAGATAGTCTCGGCATCCGCCATCATGCCCGCCGGAAGCCGAAGGACGCCAATGCGCAAGCCCGGCCCCAGCGACTTCGACAGACCGTTTACGTGGAGCGTAATGTCCGGCGCCAGGGCGGCCAGAGGCGGCAAGTCCGTCATGGCGAACCCGTACACCCCATCTTCGACGATCGATGCATTCGCGTTGCGGCACACATTTACGATCTCATGCCGTCGTGACGAACTCATCGTGGCGGTCGTCGGATTGTGAAGAGTCGGCGTCAGATAGACCGTTTTGCGGACCGCATTCTCGTGGTTCAGAGCCGACGCCAAAGCCTCCGGAATCATTCCTTCGGCGTCGATATCGATGCCGCGGATCCGATGTCCGCTGCGCCGCGCCAATGCTATCGCGCCGGAATACGTCAGTCTCTCGGCCATGATGATCCCGTCCCGGCCACAGACAAGTTCGAATGCCAGTGCGATGGCCTGCCTTGCATTGCCGGTCAGAACAAGATGTGCCGGATCGGCGGTTACGCCTTGCATGTCGAGCCAACGGGCCATGATGCGCCGATGCTCCATATGACCCGCGGAAGGCGCATAGAGAGTGAGATGTTCCACGTCGATCTTCCGTGAGATCTCGGCGAGCGTACGGGCAAGCAGACGCTCGCCCAGTACGCTCGGCGGCACATTCGACGAGAGATCGATCTGCCGGCGCTCGTGGGCCTGCGAAATCGTCACGAACGTTCCCCGTCCCCTGACGCTTCGGGTGAGCCCACGCCGATCGAGCGCCGCGTAGGCCTTTGTCACGGTGCCGATGCCGATTCCGAGCTTCCACGCAAGATCGCGATGAGCCGGAAGCCGATCTCCGCCTTTCAGGCGGCCTTCGATGATGTCGCCCGCGAGCGCCGACGTCAGCCGCTCGGCTATGGTCCCATCCCTGTCCGCAAGGCGCGGTGTCCAAGGAGATTGCAGGCGCATAAGCAACGGCCCCAAAAGTGTCACGTGACACTATCCTTATACCCAAGAAGTGTCACATCTTCTAGGGTCGGAGCTGTAGGCCGGACGGATCAGAGCACCGGCTTTCGGGAGAGATGGATCGAGACCGGATGCTCAGTCATGTGACCGTTGGATCGAACGACCTCGAGCGCGCGCGCTGCTTCTACGATGCCGTGCTCGCGCCGCTCGGAATATTGCAGAGAACTGTTGCGCCGGATGGCGGGCCCCGGGCGCTTTGCTGGATCTCCCGCCGGTCGTCCGTACCCCGCTTCTATGTCTACAGTCCGCTCGACGGGCGCCCCGCCAAGGCCGGCAACGGAAGCATGATCGCATTCCTGGCGCCCAGCAGCGACGCCGTGAAAGCGGCTTGGTCGGCGGGGATGGCCCATGGCGGCAGCGACGAAGGCGCTCCGGGGGAGAGGTCGCGCTATGGCGCAGGCTACTTCGGCGCCTACCTGCGCGATCCTGATGGAAACAAGATTCATGTCGTCTATCGCGGCGATCTTCAGCGCCATGAAGACAGCTCGCAGATCCCGGAGCCGTTTCGATGATCTTCAGCCAGATCGTACTCGTGTACGGCACCTATATCGTCGCCACCGCCAGTCCAGGACCGAGCAACATGGCGATCATGGCCACGGCTATGCGAGTAGGCCGGGTTCCCGCCCTTGCCCTCGCAGCCGGAGTCATCACCGGCACACTTTTCTGGGCGGTGCTTGCGGCCACAGGTATGGCCGCAGTGCTCGCGGCCTATGCCCAAGCCCTCTTCGTGATCAAGATCGCGGGTGGTTTTTACCTGCTCTTTCTGGCATTCCGCGCCGGGCAGTCCGCCTTGCGATCAACAGTGAAGATGGTCGATTTGGAGGCAGCTCGTCCGAAGCTGTCATATCGCGCCCTCTACCGTCAGGGTGTTATCATGCATATTTGCAATCCAAAGGCGGTATTGGGATGGATCACGATCATGTCGCTGGGTCTTCCAAACGATGCACATGCGGGCACTCTATCCGCAATTATTGGCGGCTGCGCCGTGCTCGCAGTCATCGTATTCGGGAGCTATGCGGTTCTCTTTTCCACCGCGCCGATGGTTGCCATTTACGAGCAATCGAAGCGCTGGATCGAAGGCGGCCTCTGTGCCCTGTTCGCCTCCGCAGGTCTGACATTGATCGCCTCGAACAAGTGAATGGAGGATCGCGAGGTCGACCTCCCCAACTCGCCGGTTGAAGTGGCGGCATCAGGCGAGAATCACGGCCGCCAAGCCGCCTCCCGCTCCGCCGGCACCTCGTTCGCCTCTTCCGCCTTGTCCGAGTCGAGCGCCCGCATCAGCCCGCGCAGTGTCTTCTCCACATTCTCGCGCGTCGCCGACGAGAGCTGGATCGGCACGCGGCGGGCGGCCTTCTTCAGCGCCGCGGTCTTCTCGGCGCGCTCCCCCTCGGAGATGGTGTCGCATTTGGAGAGGGCCACGATCTCCGGCTTGTCGGCGAGGCCCTGGCCGTAGGCCTTCAGCTCCTTGCGGACGATCCGGTAGTCGCGGACGACATCATCGGAGTTGGCGTCGACCAGGTGCAGGAGGACACGGCAGCGCTCGACATGGCCGAGGAAGCGGTCGCCGAGCCCCTGGCCCTCGTGGGCGCCCTCGATCAGGCCCGGGATGTCGGCGAGCACGAACTCGCGCGCGTCGATCCGCACGACGCCGAGGCCGGGGTGGAGGGTCGTGAAGGGATAGTCGGCGATCTTCGGCTTGGCCGCCGTGACGGTCGCCAGGAAGGTGGACTTGCCCGCGTTCGGCAGCCCGACCAGCCCCGCGTCGGCGATCAGCTTGAGGCGCAGCCAGATCCACTTCTCCTCGCCCTCGAGCCCCGGGTTCGCCCGGCGCGGCGCCTGGTTGGTTGAGGACTTGAAATGGGCGTTGCCGAAGCCGCCGTTGCCGCCCTTGGCGAGGAGCACCCGCTGGCCGATCTCGGTCAGGTCGGCGATCAGGGTCTCGCCCTCCTCGTCCCAGATCTCGGTCCCCTTCGGCACCTTCAGGACGATGTCCGGCGCGTTCGCGCCGTGCCGGTTCCGCCCCATGCCGTGGCCGCCGGTCTTGGCCTTGAAGTGCTGCTGGTAGCGGTAGTCGACCAGCGTGTTGAGCCCGTCCACGCACTCCGCCCAGACGTCCCCGCCGCGCCCGCCGTCGCCGCCGTCCGGCCCGCCGAACTCGATGAACTTCTCGCGCCGGAACGACACCGAGCCGGCGCCGCCGTCGCCGGAGCGGATCGAGACCTTGGCCTGGTCGAGGAATTTCATGAGGAGGTCTCGCGGTAGCGCTGGCGGGTGAGGAGCGTATCGATATGGGTGATCGTCTCGTTGCGGGCAACCGAAAAGACCTGGCTCTCGCCCAGGATCTCGAATCCGAACCGCTTCTGGATGGCGAGCGAGGCCGCGTTGCCGACGAACACCCCGGAGCCGATCCGGTCGAGGCTCATCGGCCCGAAGGCATGGTCGAGCAGCGCCGCCACCGCCTCCGTCATGTAGCCTTGCCCCCAGTACGGCCGCCCGATCCAGTAGCCGAGCATCCGCGACCACCCGGTCCCGGATAGCGACAGCCCGCCGGCGAAGCGGCCGCCGATCTCGATCGCCAGCCCGAAATGGGCGGGGTCCGGCTCGGGGCCGAGCTTGCGCGCCAGGAACTCCGCCGCATGCCGTGGCAGATAGGGGTGCGGCACCAGCGCCAGCCAGCGCGACACCTCGTAGTCCGCGAGGTAGGACGCCATGCCCCCCGCGTCCGCCACCCCGTAGGGCCTGAGGACGAGCCGCGCCGTCTCCAGCCGCGGCTCGACGCCCCGCAGGCCGAGCGCCCCGCGCCAGTGCCCGCTCATCCCGCGGCCCCCGCCGGCAGGGAAGCCAGCACCGGCCCGGCATGGTCCGCCCGCCGCTCCACCGAGGCGTTGCGCCAGGCCCGGAGCGACCGCCACACGGCCCGCTCCAGCCGGAACCGGTCGACCGGCACCATGCCGCGGAAGAAGAGCGACGGCCCCATGCCCTGCCCGGCATACTGGAAGCCGCTCTTCTCCAGCACCCGCCGCGAGGCCCCGTTGGTCACCCGGCACGAGCCGGCGACCGAGGGTGCCTCCAGGCGATCGAAGGCGAGGTCGACCATGGCCTGCGTCGCTTCCGTGGCCCAGCCGCGCCCCCAAAAGGGCCGGCCGATCCAGTAGCCGACCGCGAAGCGCTCGCCGTCGCGCGGCATCAGGCTAGCGGTGCCGACGAAGCGGCCGTCGTCGTCCTTGGAGTAGATGCCGAAGTTGACGCGCAGCGGCGACACGTCCGTGTTGTCGATGAAGGCGAGCGCGTCCGCGACCGTGTAGGGGTGCGGCATCGTCGAGAGGTTCTCGGCGATCGCGATGTCGTTCGCCAGCGCCGCGAGGTCCTCGGCGTCCGCCCGGGTCGGCTGGCGAAGCACCAGCCGGGCGGTTTCCACGACGAGGCTCGCCAGATCCTCGTCGTGGTGTGTGGGGGGCTCTGTCCTGTCGCTCATTCCTGGGTCTCCACGGCGGAGGGTGGGTCCGAAACGCAAGAGGGGGAGGATGGTGCCCCATCTCCCCCCGTTCCGCTCGGTCCCTCGCGGGGCCCTGGAATGGTGCGGTGACACTCACCGCCGGGTCGTTGGGACACCGGCGGGAGATGTTTTCATCGCGCCGGGTTACTCCGCTGCCGCCGCCATCGTCGGCGAAACGGATACGTAGGTTCGGCCGTTGGCTTTCGCCTGGAACACGACCGTTCCGTCGACGAGGGCGAACACCGTATGGTCCTTGCCCATGCCGACGTTCTGCCCGGGATGCCACTTCGTGCCGCGCTGGCGGACGAGGATGTTGCCGGCCACGACGGCTTCGCCGCCGTACTTCTTGACGCCGAGACGGCGTCCGGCCGAGTCGCGGCCGTTGCGGGACGAGCCGCCTGCCTTCTTGTGAGCCATACTCGAGCTCCTTCGGTCCTACTCGCGCGGGCGGCCGCTCCGGCCTGCTCCAGCGCTGCGATTCAACGGGTCGAGGCAGAGTAGCCTCGATGCGACATCAGGACAAACGCATAATCCGGGACTCTGTCCCGCGCCGATCACGCGTCTTCCGCAACGACCGCCTTGGGCGCCTTCGCGGAGGCCTCGGCGGCCGCCGAGGCCGTCAGGATTCCGGTGATGCGCACGACGGTGAGGTCCTGCCGGTGCCCCTTCTTCTTCTTCCAGCTCTTGCGCCGGCGCTTGACGAAGTGGATGACCTTGTCGCCGCGGGTCTGCTCGACCACCTCGCCGGCGACCGACGCGCCGCTGACGAAGGGCGTACCGATCTCGCTGCCGACCATCAGCACTTCGCCGAAGGTGACGGCCTCGCCCGGCGCGGCGTCGAGCTTCTCGATGGTGATCACGTCCTCGGCGGCGACCCGATACTGCTTGCCGCCGGTCTTGATGACCGCGAACATTCTTGTCTTCCTTCATGTTCCGACGGTTGCCCGGCCTCCCGGGGTCCGCCCTGATGCACGCGCCCTTCGGCGCCGCGACGACGGCCCCGCGCGGGACGGACCCGCCGGGGCGGAGACCCTCGGCCGGTCGGACGACCTTGCGGGGACCCGGATGTCGCGGTCTTGGACGGCGGCCAGGCCGCCAGGCCTCGGACAGCGCAATAAGCCGGGCGCTGGGCCCGGCTCTTCGCGAATGCGGCGGTTATACAGAGGGGGCCCGGGAAGTCAACGGAATTGAGCGGAGTTCCGGATGCGGAGCGCGCGCCCGCTACCCCTTGCTCTGCGCGATCGCGTCGAGGCGCTTCTGCATCTCTTCCATCTGCAGCTTGAGACGGTCGATGTCCGTGGGCTCGGCGGGCCTCTCGGCCGGCTTCGGCGCCTCCTGCGGCCCCGTCCCGCTGAACGGCATGAACATCCGCATTGCCCGCTCGAACATCTCCGTGTTGCGGCGCACCTGTTCCTGCATGGCCTCGAAGGCGGTGTTGCCGAAGGCCTGGCTCATGTGGTCGCGCAGCTTCTGCTGCTCGCGCGTCAGGCTGTCGATGGAGAACTCCAGGTAGCTCGGCACCAGGTTCTGCATGGAATCGCCGTAGAAGCGGATCAGCTGGCGGAGGAACGCGATGGGCAGGAGGTTCGTGCCCTTGTTCTCCTGCTCGAAGATGATCTGCGTCAGCACCGAGCGGGTGATCTCATCGCCGGACTTGGCGTCGAAGACCACGAAGTCCTCCTCGCCCTTCACCATCTCGGCGAGGTCCTCGAGGGTAACGTAGGTGGAGGTTCCGGTATTGTAGAGCCGCCGGTTGGCGTACTTCTTGATGATCGTGGGTTCTTTGCTCTTGGTCATCGTTGTCCGGTATGCCCCCGAATGCGACATGGCCACGCGCGTCCCGAGACGCGGTCCGCGCTCCCCGACGCTCCCCCCGCCGGGTTTCCGCGGCGCGCTCGCCGGAACCTGCCCGGATCGGGCGTCCCGGATGCCTGCCGGGAACAGATTATGGCCTTTCTCGGCGAGCGGCCACAAGATTTCTTCGCGCCTGCGAAAACGCCGCCGGCTACGTCGAACTGCTGAGACGAGACCCGCAACGTCGACCCCGAACTCGACGGATTGCTGAGACGCCTAGCCGTTTCATCGCATTGACACGGGGATCACCCAAGTCTCTATTGCCCCCGACTTGCCGCGCCGGCCCGAAGGGTCATGGTGCGTTGCCGTCGCGCGGCAGAGATCAGAACCGGAACCTGGAGGATCATGCGATGGCCAAGGACGTCGTCATCGTGGGCGCGGCCCGCACGCCCGTCGGCAGCTTCAACGGGGCTCTGTCGAGCCTGCCCGCTCACCAGCTCGGCGCCATCGCCATCAAGGCCGCGCTCGAGCGCGCCAAGGTCGACGCGGCCGAGGTCAACGAGGTCATCCTCGGCCAGATCCTCTCCGCCGGCCAGGGCCAGAACCCGGCCCGCCAGGCCGCCATCGCGGCCGGCATCCCCAAGGAGGCCACAGCCTGGGGGCTGAACCAGCTCTGCGGCTCCGGCCTGCGCACCGTCGCCATCGGCATGCAGCAGATCGCCAACGGCGACGCCGACGTCATCGTGGCGGGCGGTCAGGAGTCCATGTCCATGGCCCCGCACGTGGCGCACCTGCGCAACGGCACCAAGATGGGTTCCCTCGAGCTCATGGACACCATGCTGAAGGACGGCCTGATGGACGCCTTCAACGGCTACCACATGGGCAACACCGCCGAGAACGTCGCCCGCCAGTGGCAGCTGACCCGCCAGATACAGGACGAGTTCGCGACCGCGTCGCAGAACAAGGCCGAGGCGGCCCAGAAGTCCGGCCGGTTCAAGGACGAGATCGTCCCGGTCGTCATCAAGGACCGCAAGGGCGACAAGATCGTCGACCAGGACGAGTACATCCGCGCGGGCACGACCGTCGACTCGCTCGGCAAGCTGCGCCCGGCCTTCGACAAGGATGGCACCGTGACGGCCGGCAACGCGTCGGGCATCAACGACGGCGCCGCCGCGCTGGTCCTGATGACGGCCGACGAGGCCGCCCGGCGCGGCCTCACCCCGCTCGCCCGCATCGTCTCCTGGGCGACCGCCGGCGTCGACCCGGCCATCATGGGCACGGGCCCGATCCCGGCGTCCCGCAAGGCCCTCGCCAAGGCCGGCTGGAACGTCCAGGACCTCGACCTCGTCGAGGCCAACGAGGCGTTCGCGGCCCAGGCCTGCGCGGTCAACCAGGACATGGGCTGGAACACCGACATTGTGAACGTCAACGGCGGCGCCATCGCGATCGGTCACCCGATCGGGGCGTCCGGCGCGCGCGTGCTCGTCACCCTCCTGCACGAGATGCAGAAGCGCGACGCCAAGAAGGGCCTCGCCACCCTCTGCATCGGCGGCGGCATGGGCGTCGCCCTCACCGTCGAGCGCTGACGGACGCTCCACGGAACGGCGACACAAGGGGACGCGGCTCGCGTCCCCTTTTTGTTATAGCCTTTGGTCGGCGATCCTTTCGTCGCAAGTCTTCCGTCGGGATGGACAGCGCCGGCAGCGTGCGGCCATAACGGTCGCGACATCGAAACAGGTCACCGGGAGGTTTCACATGAGCAGGGTTGCACTCGTCACGGGCGGCTCGCGCGGCATCGGCGCGGCCATCTCCAAGGCGCTCAAGGCCGCCGGCTACAAGGTCGCGGCGAGCTACGCCGGCAACGACGACGCCGCCGCGAAGTTCACGGCCGAGACCGGCATCCCGACCTACAAGTGGGACGTCGGCGACTACGACGCCTGCGTGGCCGGCATCGCCAAGGTCGAGGCCGACCTCGGCCCGGTCGAGATCCTGGTCAACAACGCCGGCATCACCAAGGACGGCTTCTTCCACAAGATGACCAAGGAGCAGTGGTCGGCGGTCATCCGCACCAACCTCGACGGCCTCTTCAACATGACGCGGCCGGTCATCGAGGGCATGCGCAACCGCAACTTCGGCCGCATCATCGTGATCTCCTCGATCAACGGGCAGAAGGGCCAGGCCGGCCAGGCCAACTACTCCGCCGCCAAGGCGGGCGACATCGGCTTCATCAAGGCCATCGCCCAGGAGGGTGCCTCCAAGGGCATCACCGCCAACGCGATCTGCCCGGGCTACATCGCCACCGAGATGGTCATGGCGGTGCCCGAGGAGGTGCTGAAGTCCAAGATCCTGCCGCAGATCCCGGTCGGCCGGCTCGGCCAGCCGGACGAAATCGCCCGCGCGGTCGTCTTCCTCGCCTCCGACGAGGCCGGCTTCATCACCGGCTCGACCCTCTCCGCCAACGGCGGCCAGTACATGGCCTGACGGCCAGGCCCGCCCATCCGGCGGGCCGCCGCGAGAGACCGCCGACCACGGGCCTCCCGGATCCGATCCGGGGGGCCCTTTTGCGCTCGTCACGGCGGATCACCAGCCGCCGCCCGGCCAAGGGCCATGGTCCGTTAACCGCGGCGACGGAAACTGACGAGAACCTGACAGACTTCAGGAGATCCTAAGGGAAAGCACCTAGAGATGAGGTACCCGCACCATCATGGGGCCTCGACATGGATTTCGGAACGATCGGCGGCTTCGCCCTCGCCTTGGCCACGCTGCTGTTTCTCGTGCTCTACGAGGGAGACCCGATGGGCTTCCTCAACAAGCACGCCGGCATCACGATCCTGGGTGGCGTCGTCGCCGCCACCATGATCCGCTTCCCCCTCAAGGAGATCGCGACCGGGCTCAAGGCCGGGCTCGTCTACGCCTTCGCGCACCACCGGATGCATGCGCGCGAGTTGGTGGTGGCCCTCGGCGAGATCGCGGAGGTCTATCGCCGCCAGGGTCCGCTCGGCCTGGAGGCCATGGAGGTCGAGGACGAGTTCCTGGCCGCCGCCCTGCGCATGGTCGCGGACGGCTACGACGCCGAGTTCATCCGCATGACACTCGAGCGCGAGCGCGACCTGGAGGCCCACCGCCTCGAGATCGGCGTCAAGGTCTACAAGTCGATCGGCGACGGCGCGCCGGCCTTCGGCATGGTCGGGACGCTGATCGGCATGGTGCAGATGTTCATGAACATGTCGGATCCGTCCAAGCTCGGACCATTCATGGCCATCGCCCTGCTCGCGACCCTCTACGGCGCCGTCCTCGCCAACTTCATCTGCCTGCCGATCGCCGAGAAGCTCGAATACTACCTGGGCCACGACGAGCTCAGCGAGACGATGATCATCGACGGCATCCTGGCCATCAAGGAGGGCAAGAGCCCGTCGCTCGTCCGCGAGATGCTGCAGACCTACGTGCCCAAGCCGGCGCGCGTCGAAGTCCTCGAGGCGGCGTGAGGCGGGCGGCATGGCGCGCAGGAAGAAAGCCCACGGCGGCGGACACGGCTGGTTCGTCACCTTCGCCGACCTGATGGGGCTGCTCATGGCCTTCTTCGTGGTCGTGGCGGCCTTCTCGACCCAGGACAAGGCCAAGCTGATGGCGCTCCTCGGCTCCATGCGGGAGGCCTTCGGGACCACCAGGGACCCGCGCCTCTCCGGCATGATCGAGCTCGACGGCCTGCCGGTGCGGGAGCACGCGAAGTCGGTCTCGCCCGTCCCCACCGCGGCGACCGATTGGAACAAGGCCGACGGCGGCCCCGGCGCGCGCCCGGGCGGAGGGACGCCCAGCACCAGTCCCTACCGCTTCGACGGCGCCGTCGCGTCGATCCGCCAGGCCCTCGCCGCCATGCCCGACATCGCGCGCCCGTCGGAGCGGCTCGTCCTGCACGAGGACGAGAAGGGGCTCCACATCGAGCTCGTGGACCAGGACGGCCGTTCCATGTTCCCGGCCGGCTCCGACCGCCCGCTGCCGCAGGTCGCCGACATCCTGCGCGCCGTCGCCCCGACCCTGCGCCAGCTGCCGAACGGCGTCGCCATCACGGGGCATACCACCAGCACGGGCGACGGGCCGCCGAACCAGTCCACCTGGGAACTCTCGACGGCGCGCGCCCACGCGGTCCGGCGCCTCCTCGAACAGTCCGGCCTGCCCCGCGACCGGGTCGCGGCCGTCATCGGCAAGGCCGACCAGGAGCCCTATTTTCCCGAAGGCTCCTTCTCGGCCAACCGCCGCGTCACCATCCTCCTCCTGGCGCATGCGCCGCCGCTTCCGGCCGGCTTCGGACTGGACGGCGCAGACGCGCCCAACCGGTAGCGCGCCGCACCTTGGCGGCGCCCCCCGGCGGTGCTACGGATCGGCTCCCGCCGGCCGGAGCCCGCCCTTGTCCGCCATCCTGCCCCACGCCATCCGCGGCCCCGAAGGCCGGCTGCCCCTGGTGCTGCTGCACGGCTTCGCCGGAAGCCGCGAGACCTGGATCGGCCAGCAGATCGCGCTGGAGACCCGGCGCCGCACCATCGCCTTCGACCTGCCGGGCCACGGCGCCGCGCTCGACTGGCCGGAGGTCGGGCATGCCGGCGTCTCCGCCAAGGCGGTGATCGCCTCGCTCGCCGGCCTCGGCATCGAACGCTTCCACCTCGCCGGCCACTCGATGGGCGGCGCCGCGGCCGTGCTCGTCGCCTCCAAGCTCGCCGAGGCGGGCCGGGTCGCGAGCCTCACCCTGCTCGCCCCCGGCGGCTTCGGCCATGAGATCAACCAGCGGCTCCTGCGCCGCTTCGCGACCGCGCTCGCCGAGCACGAGATCCACGCGCTCCTGGAGCAGTTCTTCGGCTACGAGCGGCACGTGCCCCAGGAGATCGCCCGCCGCATGGCGGAGGACCGCCGCGACCCGCGCGTGGCCGCCACGCTCGCCACCATCGTGGAATCGATCCTCGACGGCGGGCGCCAGAAGACCTTCGACCTCGCCGCGCTGGCCGACCTGCCCCACCCGGTCCGGGTGGTCTGGGGCGACCAGGACCGCGTCCTGCCGACCCGCCAGACGCGGCGCCTGCCCGGCTCCGTGGCCGTGCACGTCTTCGCCGGCGTCGGGCACATGCCCCATCTCGAGGTCCCGCGGGAGGTCACCCGCATCCTCGCCGAGGCGACCGCGGCCGAGTAGGACGGCGCCTCAGCGCATCGCCAGCGCCCGGCCGCGCGCCAGGTTGGCGACCTCCTCGATGGCCGCCACCACCGTGTCGGTCGCCGCATGGTGCGGCATGTGGCCGACGTTCGGCAGCCAGATCAGGTGCGACCCCGCGATGGCGCGGGCGAGGCCGCCGGAATGGAGCTCCTCGTAGACGACCGAATCGCGGTTGCCCGACAGGATCGCGGTCGGCACGCGGATCTCCCCGTAGCGGGGCGCCTGAAGCTCCAGGTAGCCGTTGAGGCGGAAGACGTCCTCGGCGTTGGCGATGAACTCGCGCGGGCGGAAGAGAAGCGGCACCGCCGCCTTCTCCACATAGCCCTCGGGCTCCGGGTTCGGATCGAACACGCCCTTGAGCCCCTGCTCCAGGCTGGCCGATCCGATCGGCATCACGAGGGTGCGGGCGAACAGGCTGCCGAACAGCGGCTGCGCGGCGGCCTTGTAGTACCAGGCCACGCCGCCCGGCCAGGGATGGGTGGCGGGCGCCACGAAGACGAGCCCGGCGGTCAGCTCCGGGTGCCCGAGCGCCAGCGCCGCCGCCACCGAGCCGCCCCAGGAATGGCCGACCACCACGGCGCGGGCCACCCCGATCCGCTTCAGGAGCGCCGCGATCACCTCGGCCTGCCGGGCCGGCGCGGCGATCTCGGGATCCCCGCCCCGATCGCTCCAGCCGTGTCCCGGCCGGTCGACGAAGACGAGCCGGTGCCGCCCTTCCAGGGCACCCCGGAAGGCGAGGAGCGGGTCCCTGAGGTTGCCACTCGCCCCGTGGATGAACACGATCGCCGGGGCCTCCGGCCCGTCCGGCACGTCGGGAAGGAGGTCGACGTAGTGGAGCCGCACCCCGGCGGCTTCGGCGAAACGCCCGACCGGGGGATAGGCGGCCTCGATCCGCCGCGCGCGAAGCTCCGAATAGGCGGCGAGAACCAGGCCGGTCCCGAGCGCCGCGGCCGCCGCGATCCCGATCATGCGTCGAATCGCCATGGCGCGCCGCTCAGAGGTCCCGTCCCTCGACCTCGGTCGCGAGCTCCTTGATCTCTTTCTCGACGTTCGGCATCTGCGGGTTCAGGGCGAGCACCTTTCGGTAGGCGTCGAGCGCCTTGTCCTTCTGCCCCAGGTCCTTGAACACCGTCGCGAGCCCGTAGAGCGCGCCGTAGTGGCGCGGCTCCAGGCGGAGCGTCATCTCGATGTCGGCGAGCGACCGGCCGAGGTCCTTCCGGCTGTAGTGCAGGGTGGCCCGCTTGTTCCAGCCTTCCACATAATCCGGCTTCAGGGTCACGATGGCGTCGAGCAGGTCCATGGCGAGCGCCATGTCCTTCGCCTTGATGGCCGTGAGGGCCCGGATCATCAGGAGATCGACCGTGTCGCTGCCCGACGCGAGCCAGCGCGCCTCGATCTCGCGCGAGACCGACGCGGCGGCCTCGGGCCGCTTGGCCTTCTTCAGGCGGTCGAACAGGTCGTCCAGCGTTACGGTCGGCGGTTCGCGCGGCTCCGGCAGGTCGGCCGCGTCGCCCTGGGGCACGCGGTCCTGCGGGACCGGAGGATGGTCCGGCGGGAGCGTCTGAGCGCCGGCCGCCGCCGCGCCGAGGAGGAGGCCGGCGGAGAGCCCGGCCGCGATCAGGGAATGAGACGAGAGCCGCATGACCGGATCATATGGACCGATCGTGCGGCTCGTCAAAGTCGCGGGCCGGGGTATCACGGGAATGTGGCGCCCGGCCGCAGGCCGGACAGCCCGGGACCGGACCGCGGAACCCGTCAGCCCTGCCGCGCCTTGAAGCGCGGGTTGGTCTTGTTGATGATGTAGACGCGGCCCTTGCGGCGGACCAGGCGGTTGTCCCGGTGACGCGACCGGAGCGACTTGAGCGAGTTCTTGATCTTCATGACCGGACACCAGGCTGTCGAAGAGTGGATCGCCCGCCGCCGGATCGCCGCGGCCTCCGTCCGGGAGGCCGCGACCGGACCCCGCCGGCGCGTGCGAACGAAAACGAGCGCGGAGTGGGCCGCGCTCGCCTCGAAATCGGCCGGGACCATAGGCATTGGCACCCGGCCTGTCAATCGCGTCCTCGCCGCCGTCCTCGCCTGTCTCGCGCTGCCGCTGACGGCCTCCGGACAGGAGCGCGGCGCCCCGGCCCAACCCCCTGTCTGGGTGCCCGTGCCGACCCGGATCGACCGCGCCGCCGAACCGCGCGAACGCATCCAGCCGGACCGCCCGCCCCCCGACGACCGCCAGTTCTTTCGGGTTGACGCGCCGGCGCGGCTGCTCGATCCGCTCACCTTCGAGGCCGAGGACCAGGTTTTCCGCCTGGCCGGCATCGTCCCGGTCGAGCGCTCGCGCGTCTGCCAGACCCGCGAGGGCGCCCGCTGGGCCTGCGGGCTGCGCGCCAGCCTCGCGCTCGGGCGCCTGGTCTCCGGCCGCATCGTCGGCTGCCGGCCCATCGGGGCCCCGCCGGTGTCGGTCCTGCCCCCGGGCTCCCGCACAGCCTCGACGGCGATCGTCGCCGAGTGCACCGTCGACGACCGCCCCCTCGCCCAGCGCCTCGTCGCGGACGGCTGGGCCGTGCCGGTCGAGCCCGCCGATCCGGCGCTCGCCAAGGCCGCCGCCGAGGCGGTCGCCCGAAAGCGCGGCATCCACGCCGAGTTCGTCCCGAACTGACGGGACTGGACGCCGCGCCCTCTCACGCCAAGTTCAGTCGGTCAGCGGGAACGCCGCCGCCCCGCGCCCGTTGAGCCCCGTCCCTCAGGGACGTCGGCCAATGCGCCCGGGGAGCGCGGGCCGCCCGCGTTCCGAAGACCCGGCTCGAGGGGGTGGCCGGCAAGCCGCCTCGCCGTCCACGAGACCACGGAGACGACCCGATGAAGACCTACGGCCTCGCGCCCGCCACCCTCGCCGCGCTCGCCACCCTCCTCGGCCCCGCCGCCGCGCAGTCCCAGTCCCCCGCGCCGATCCAGACCGAGAAGGCCCGTCTTTCGATCACCCGGGTCGCCACCGGCCTGCAGCACCCCTGGGCCCTCGCCGTCATGCCGGGCGGCGACGTGCTCGTCACCGAGCGGCCCGGCCGCATGCGCATCGTCCGCCGCGACGGAACCGTGTCGGCCCCGATCGCCGGTGTCCCGCAGGTCGCGGCCGGCCGGCAGGGCGGGCTCCTGGACGTGACCCTGCACCCCGACTTCGCCTCGAACCGGATGGTCTACTTCACCTTCTCGGAGCCGGCGGAGGGCGGCAACTCCACCGCCCTCGCCCGCGGCGTCCTCTCCCCGGACGGACGCGCGCTGACCGCCGTCACGGTCCTGTTCTCCCAGAAGCCGCGGGTCGCCAACGGCATGCACTTCGGCTCGCGCGTGGTCTTCGACGGCCGCGGCCACCTCTATGTCACCCTGGGCGAGCGCTTCGAGGACCGCTGGCGCGTGAAGGCGCAGGAGCTCGACACCCATCTCGGCAAGATCGTCCGCCTGAACGAGGACGGCAGCGTGCCCGCCGACAACCCCTTCGCGCAGCGCCAGGGGGCCCTGCCGGAGATCTGGTCCTACGGCCACCGCAACGTCCAGGCCGCCGCCATGAATCCCAAGACCGGCAAGCTCTGGGCGATCGAGCACGGCCCGAGAGGGGGCGACGAGATCAACATCCCGGAGGCCGGCGCCAATTACGGCTGGCCGGTCGTGTCCTTCGGCGTCAACTACGACGGCACCCCGGTCGGCACCGGCAAGCGCGAGGCCCCCGGCATGGTCGGGCCGATCTACCAGTGGACACCCGTGATCGCCCCGTCCGGCATGCTCTTCTACTCCGGCAAGGCCTTCCCGGCCTGGACCGGCAACCTCCTCGTCGGCGGGCTCGCCACCAAGGTCCTGGTCCGCCTGGAGCTCGACGGCGACAGGGTGGTCCACGAGGAGCGCATCCTGAAGGAACTCGGGGAACGGATCCGGGACGTCGCCGAGGACGCCGACGGCAGCCTCCTGATCGTCACCGACGAGGACGACGGCAAGCTGGTCCGCATCGCACCCGCCGAAGGCTCGGCGACCGGCGCGGCCCGGCCCTGAGCCGGCCGGCGGTCCCCGCCCGGGGAACGCCACGGCCGCACGGACGTTGCCGTCGCAAGTCCCTCAGGAGGCCCGTCATGCGCAGCCCCGCCCGAGTCGCCGTCCTGGCGGCGATCCTCGCCCTCGCGCCGGTCGCCGCCCTCGCCCAGTCGGCCACCGGCCCCGCCAATCCCCCCGGCCGCGACTGCGTGCCGGGGAGCGCCGGCGGGGCGCCCTGCCCCAGCCTCACCGAGAAGCTCGACCGGACAGACGGGGTCCTGAAGCCGCCGGGGGGCATCGACCCGGAGATCCACACCGGCGCGCCCGCCCCGAACCCCGGCACGACGCCCGTCATCCCGCCCTCGGCCCTGCCCGACCAGCAGGCTCCCGCCAAGCCGCAGCCGTGAGGAGCGTCCTCGTCGACCTCACGGGTCGCGCGCGACCCGGAGCCCGTTGGCGTAGTAGCGGACCTCGGCATCGTACTTGAAGCGGGCGGCCGAGCGCAGGTAGCGCGGGTCGTTGACGAAGGAGCCCCCGCGCAGGACGCGCTCCCGGCAGGTCGGGGCGGCCCGCGCCGAGCCGTCCGCGGGCGCACCCTTGTAGTTCTCGGTCCAGCAGTCCTCGACCCACTCGGCCACGTTTCCGGCCATGTCGTAGAGCCCGAAGTCGTTCGGCGCGAAGCTCCCCACCGACACGGCCCGGCGCAGCGGCGTGGCGTTGCAGCCGGCGCAGTTCGCCCGTTCGCGCAGCAGCGCGGCGCCCCAGAAGTAGGTGGTGCGGGTCCCGGCGCGCGCCGCGTATTCCCACTCGGCCTCGGTCGGCAGCCGGTAGCGCTTGCCGGTCTTGCGCGACAGCCAGTCGGCGTAGCCCTTGGCCTCGGTCCAGCTCACGTCCGAAGCCGGCAGGTTCACGTCGCCGCCGCCGCCCCCGGAGCCCGCCGGGCAGCCGCCCTCGGAGATGCAGAGCTGCCACTCCTTGACGGTCACCTCCCGCCGGCCGATCAGCAGGCCGCGGCCGATCGTGACCCGGTGCACGGGCTTCTCGAATTCGAAGAGCTCGTTCGCCCCCATGTCGAAGGCACCCGGCGGGATGGCCACCATCTCCGGGCAGTCCGCGCAGTCGACGACCGGTTCCCCCGGACGACCCTGCACGACCGTGTCGCCGCTCGGCGGGGGCGGAGGGGGCGGGGCCGGGTCGGCGGGCGCCGCCTCGGCCGCCTTCAGGCGGTCGGCCTGCACGTAGGCCGTACGGCCGTCCGAGGTCAGGATGCGATAGTGCGAGCCGCCCGCCACCCGGCCGACCACCCGGACCGTGTCGCCCTTCTTGAGCGCGCCGATGCGGGCGGCGTTGGCGGCCGGGCCGGCCAGGACCGGGGTCCCCGCCGTGGCCGTGAAGGTGCCGTCGAGCGGCTCGAGCGTTGCAGCGCCACCCGGGTCCATGGGGCGGGTGGAACCGGGCGCCGTGTCGGCCGGCTGGGCGCCGCCGCCCGCATCGCGCAGACGGATGCGGGCCAAGGGCGCGAAATGGCCGTTCGGGAAGGTGTCCAGGTAGGCCTTGAAGTCCTCGGGATTCCGGCTGTTCTTGATCGTTTCCCAGAAGGACAGCTCGAAGGCGTCCGGATTGACGCGCTGGGCCGGCTGGGTCTGCGGCTGACCGCCCTGCGCGAGCGCACGCAACGGCGCCGCCGCGCCGGCCGCCAGCAAGACGGCGAGGGCGGCGCGGATCAGGGCGCGGGCACGGCGGGACGGGACACTCGACATCGACGAACGCGTTCAGATTTCTCTCGAACCGGGATGGTCGGCCCGGCGCAGCCGGATTGCAAGGCCGTCACTCCGAAACCGTGACGGTGATCCTCTCGGACTTGATGGGCGGGACATGCGGGATGTGGGCGTGATCGCCGACGAGGAGCTGCAGCGTGTGCCGGCCGGGCGTCAGGGTCAGCTGCGCCTCGGTCTGGCCGCCGCCGAGGTGGACGTGGTTGAAGTCCGAGGGAATCGGCTGGCCGGCCGGCGGCATGTCGGCATCGACCAGGATGTGGTGGTGCCCGGTCCCCATCACCCGGACACCGGCCGGCGCGACCCCCATCTCCTTGAGCCCGATCCGAACCCAGAAGGTCTTCGGCAGCCGCTGCCCGTTGCGGAGATTGTGGAAATACACGATGGCTCCCTTCGGCGCGGCCGTCGGTGCCTCCTGGGCGGCGGCGGGCGCCGGGGCGCCGGCGGCGGTAAGGACGGCGCCGGCCGCCAGGACGGCGATCCCCGCCGCGAGTGCTCGTCTTCTCATGTCGCTCCCTCCCCTCAGCGCCGGGCCGCCCGGGGCCGGCCCACCGTGATGCGGATGCGCTCGGTCATGATCGGCGGGTCGTGCGGCACGTGGTTGTGGTCGGCGAGGATGAGCTGCAGCGTGTGCTCGCCGGGAGTGAGCGTGAGCTTGTGCTCGGTCTGCCCCTTGCCCATGTGGATATGGTTGAAGTCGTTCGGAAGCGGCCGGTCGAGCGGCGGCGTCTCGACGTCCACGAGCAGGTGGTGATGCCCCGTGTTGGGCTTGTCGACCCCCGCCGGCGCGACGCCCATCCCGCGCAGCCCGAAGCGGATGGTGGACCTCGGATAGATCACCGATCCGTCCTGCGGATAGATGAAATACACGCGCGCTCCTTCCGGCGCCGCGGTTCGGCCGGAGCTGGCGGGCGTCGCCTTCCCGGTCGGCGCGGCCTCGACGGTCGGCTGCACCGCCTCGACCACCCGGATCCTGAGCTCCTGGGAGACGATCGGCGGATCGTGCGGCACGTGGTCGTGATCGGCGAAGAGCAGCTGCAGGGTGTGGTCGCCGGGCGGCAGCGTCAGCTCGGCCTCGGTCTGCCCGCTGCCGAAGTGCAGATGGTTGAAGTCGGCCGGGATCCGCTCGTCGAAGGGCGGCAGGTCGGTATCGACGATGATGTGGTGATGCCCGCTGTTCGGCCTCGCCTGCCCGGCCGGAGCGATCTCCATGCCGGTCACCCCGAAGCGGACCTTGAACGTGCCCGGCACCGTCGCACCCTGTGGCGGGTCGATGAAGAACACCGCGGCTCCGGGCGGCGACGGCGTGCGCGGCCGCGCCTTCTGGGCGTCGGCCGGGACACAGAGGACAAGCGCCGCGGCTACCTGCAGCGCCAACACGGAAAGCCAGCGACCCACGGGGTCCTCCCCTCGCCGCACCCCTGCGGACCGGCCTCTCGGCCGTCTGATCGGGATCGTAGTCCCTGGCTTTTCGGGGGGTCAAGCGCCGGCCGGCTCTCGCCCGCTCACCTTCTCGGCATCGGGGGCCGGCCGGGGGATCGGGGCCATGTCCCCACGGAGGACGATCGGGTCCGCGCGGGGACGCGAGGTCCCGTGGGGACGCAAGGTCCCGTGGAGACTCAGCGGCCGCCGAGGGCGTTCGCGGCCTCCAGGTGCTTCTCGAGCGCCGGCAGCATTTCCTTGGCGAAAGCCACCAGGTTCTGGTCGTCGCCGCGCTCGGCGTAATTGGTGAAGAGGGTGACCGCCTCCTGGTGGGCGCTGCGCTGCAGCGTCGCGTAGGCGCGGTCGAAGTTGGCGTTCTGCGCCTGCGTGAGCTGTTTCAGCATGGCTTGGTGCTTGGGGTCCATGGTGCCGGCGCCTCCGGCGCTCGTCGCCTGCGCGGCCCGGCTGGCGGCGACCGCCTGCTGCATCTTGGTGCCCGCGCTGGTGTGGTCGTCCACCATGGTCTGCGCGAAGGCCTTGATGTCGTCGCGCTTGGACTGCTGCAGGGCCATGCGGCTCGACTCGATTTCGAGCATGTTGGAGGAATGCGCCATCCTGACGAAGGTGGCGGCATCCATCTTCTGGGCGGCAGCGCTCGACGCGCCGGCGGTGGTGCGGCTGTTCGTGCCGTTGGCGCCTTGGGCGAGGGCGGCCTGCGGGAGCGCGAGGGCGCCCGGGAGCGCGAGGGCGGCCGCGACCGCGAGAGCTGTGGCGAGCTTCATGGGAGGTCTCCTGCGGAAGGTTAGGGCGGCCCCGCCGCGCGGAGCCGTCTCGCCCTCGAACGGCCCGGACGGCGCTCTGTTCCTACGGCTCCGCTTCCACGGGATGAGCCGCGAAGACGCGCAACTGTTCGTCCCGGACCAGCCGGTAGCAGGAGCAGCTTCGCCGCTCCAGGCCGGCGCGATCGCGGATCGTCGTGCGCCCGCGCATCGAGCGGATGAGGCCCTCGCCCTCCAGCACGTGGATCGCGACCGTCACCCCGGCGCGCCGGATTCCGAGCATGAGCGACAGGTAGGCGTGCGTCAGCGGCACCTCGGGATCCGCGGTGCGGTCCGACGACATGAGGAGCCAGCGTGCGAGGCGCTGCTCGACCGAATGGCGCGCGTTGCAGGCCGCCGACTGCGCCGACTGGGTCAGGAAGATATGCACGTAGGCGAGCAGGACCCGGCGGAGATCCGGATGCGCGTCCATGGCGACGCGCAGGCGCCCGGCCGCCATCCGATGCCCGGTTCCGCCCACTTGCATGACCGAGGTGTGGATCCCGCGGTCCATGCCGAGCAGGACCGGGATCCCGGCGAGCCCGTCGAACCCCGCCAGGCCGCATTCGACGCCACGCTCCTCCGATACCATTGCGACGTCGGAGGAGAGCCCGCTCTCCAGGAAGTAGACCCAGCGGATCGGCTCCCGCGGCTGAAGCAGGATCATGTCGAGGGGCAGGTCGGTCGGCTCCAGGTCCGGCCGGATCGCCTCGAAGGTCTCGGCTTCGAGTGCCGCAAGGAGACGGTTCCTGATGCGACCGCTCATGGTGATCCCTCCGCCCTCGGTCGTTCGGCCGCGACCCGCGTCCGCGGGTGAAGCCGAGCCGGACCCATGGGTCGTCGCTGCCCGGGCCGGCAGGAGCGGAACCGACAGCGCGAGCGTGATGTTCCGCCGGCCTACTCGCCGAACCGCTGCAGACGCAGGGGATCGAGTGCCGTGATGGCGCCGTGCTCGACCCGCAGGATGCCCTTGCGCTCGAGCACCTTCACGGCCTCGTTGGCGCTCTGCCGGGACAGGCCGCAGAGAAGCCCCAGCTCCTCCTGGGTGATCTCGAGCACCGACCCGGCGCGCGGATAGAGGACAGGGTCGAACAGCCAGCCGAGCGTGCGCGCCAGCCGCGCCGGCGCGTCGAGGGTGCGGTCGTACTCGACGAGCGCCATGAACTGGCCGAGGCGTTCGTTGAGCTGGCGGACCAGGAAGCGGTTGAAGCCGACCGAATGGTCGAGGAGCCACACGAAAGTGGCCCGGTTCATCATCACCAGCCGCGTGTCGCGCAGCGCGACCACGTCGTACTGCCGCGGCTCGTCCTTCAGGATCGAGCCCTCGCCGAACCAGCCGCCGGTCCGGATCCCCGCGAAGGTCATGGCCTTGCCGGTCTTCGACACGGTCGCGACCTTGACGAGCCCGTCCGCCACCCCGGTCCAGTGGTCGAAGCGGTCGCCCCGGTGCCACAGGTAGGCACCCTTGGCAAACGAGCGCTCGACGATGCCGCGCCGGGCGCGCTCGAACGCCTCCGGGGCGAGTTCGCCCGCCCAGAAGGCGACCGACAGGAAATGCTCCGCCGTGATCACAGCGCCCGGCCGTCCTTGCCTCGCCAAACCGACGCCCGGAGCATAGGTCGCCATGGGGAAGCTTGCCAGCGGCTCGATGCTATTCCGCGGCCTCCGTCAGGACCGGATCGGGAGCCCCCCGGCGCGCGCGGAACCGGCCGAGGAGGCGCACGCGCTCCGCCTCCGCCCGCTCCACCGCGGCCGCCTTGACCGGCCCGAAGCCGCGGATCGCCTCCGCGTATCCGGCGAGCACGACCGCGTCGGCATGGTTCTCCGGCGTCAGCTCGCGCACGATGTCGTCCAGCAGCGTCTCGTAGGCGGCGAGAAGCCGCCGCTCCATGCGCCGCTCGGCCGTGTACCCGAAGGGATCGAGCGCGGTGCCCCGAAACCCGCGCAGGCCGGCGAGGACCCGCAGGATGCGCAGCATCCAGGGCCCGAAGGCCGTCTTGCGCGGCCGGCCCGTCCGCGGGTCCGTCCGGGCGAGGAGCGGCGGCGCGAGGTGGAGTTCCACCCGGTCCCATGACGCGAAGGCCTCGGCGAGTTGCGCCGCGAAGCGCCCGTCCGTGTAGAGCCGCGCCACCTCGTACTCGTCCTTGATCGCCATCATCCGGAAGAGGCCCTTGGCGGCCGCGAGCGTGAGGCCGGACGCCTGCGGCGAGACCCGCGCCTCCGCGGCCCGGACGGCGTCGACCCGGCGACGGTAGCGGTCCGCGTAGTCCCGGTCCTGGTAGGCCTCCAGGTGGGCCGCGCGCCGCTGGATGGCCTCCTCCGCCGTCTCCGAGAGGCGCCGGTGCTCCAGACCCGCGGCGCGCGGCAGCACTGCCGCCTCCACGGCCGCCGGATCGACCGCCGCCTGCCGGCCGAGCGCGAAGGCCGCCAGGTTCATCGCCACGCCCGCCCCGTTCATCCGGATCGCCTCCTCGATCGAGGCGCGGCCGAGCGGCACCCCGCCGAGCTGCCAGGCGTAGCCGAGCATGAACATGTTGGCCGCGATCGAATCCCCGAGGAGCGCGGTGGCGATCCGCGTCGCCTCGGCGAAGCGGCTCCGGCCGGGGCCGGCCCGCTCGCGGATCGAGCGGATCAACCGCTCGGTCGGCAGGCTGAAGTCGGCCCGGCGCGTGAAGTCGCCCGTCATGGTCTCGTGCGTGTTGACGACGACGGACGTGCGCTGGGGGTCGATGGTGGCGAGCACCTTGGCGGAGGCGGTGACGACCAGGTCGCAGCCGAGGATCAGGTCCGCCCCGCCGGCCGCGATCCGGATCGCCCCGATGTCCTCCGGGCGCGGCGCGAGCCGGATGTGGCTCGTCACGGCGCCACCCTTCTGGGCGAGCCCGGCCATGTCGATGATCCCGACCCCGAGCCCTTCCAGGTGGGCCGCCATCCCGAGCACGGCCCCGATCGTGACGACGCCGGTCCCCCCGATCCCCGTCACCACGATGGACTGGACCCGGTCGAGCGGCACGCGCTCCGGCTCCGGCAGGAGGTCGGCCGACACCGCGCCGGCGGCGTCCCGGCGAACCCTCGCCCCCTCGACGGTCGCGAAGCTGGGGCAGAAGCCCTTCAGGCACGAGAAGTCCTTGTTGCAGGCGGACTGGTCGATCTGCCGCTTCGTCCCGAACTCCGTCTCGACGGGGGCGATCGCCACGCAGTTGGACTGCACTCCGCAATCGCCGCAGCCCTCGCAGACGAGCTCGTTCACGATCACGCGCCGGTCCGGGTCCGGGAAGGTGCCGCGCTTGCGCCGCCGTCGCTTCTCGGCCGCGCAGGTCTGGTCGTAGATCAACACCGTCAGGCCCGGCGTCGCCGCCAGTTCCCGCTGCACCCGGTCGAGATCGTCCCGGTGATCGATGGTGGTCGACGGCGGAAAGCCGGCATTCGGCGGATACTTGTCGGGCTCGTCGGTCACGACCGCCACGCGGCGCGCGCCCTCCGCCCAGACCTGGCGGGCGACATCGGCGACGCTCGGCGCGCCGTCGACCCGCTGCCCGCCGGTCATCGCGACCGCGTCGTTGTAGAGGATCTTGTACGTCATGGTGACGCCCGCGGCCTTGGCGGCGCGGATGGCGAGCGAGCCGGAGTGGTTGTAGGTGCCGTCCCCGAGATTCTGGAAGACGTGGGTCTCCTTCGAGAAGGGCGCCTCGCCGATCCAGTTGGCGCCCTCCCCGCCCATGTGGGTGTAGCCCTCGGTCGACCGGTCCATCCACTGCGCCATGAAATGGCAGCCGATCCCCGCATAGGCGCGGTGGCCCTCGGGGACGCGCGTCGAGGTGTTGTGCGGGCAACCGGCGCAGAAGTAGGGCGTGCGGGCGGCGACGTCCCGGGTGGCCCGGAGCACCGCCTGCGCGGTCCGCAAGCGGTCCAGCGCGGCGCGGATGCCGGGCGATTCCCGGTGGCGCAGCAGCCGCTCGGCGATCGCCACCGCGATCTCGTTGGGGTCGAGCGCACCCTTGGAAGGGAACAGCCACCGGCCCTCCTCGTCCCGCTTGCCGACGATCGACGGCGCCTTCGGCCGGCCGTACAGGATCTCCTTGATCTGCGTCTCGATCAGCGGCCGCTTCTCCTCGACCACCACGATCTGCTCGAGCCCCTCCGCGAAGGCGAGGATGCCGGTCGGCTCCAGCGGCCAGGTGCAGGCGACCTTCAGGACCCGCAGCCCCAAATCGGCGGCCGCCACCTCGTCGATGCCGAGTTCGTCGAGCGCCTGCACGACGTCGAGGTGGCTCTTGCCGGCCGCGACCACCCCGAGCCGAGGCGAGCGGCCCCCGGCATGGACGATTCGGTCGAGGCGGTTGGCCTTGAGCCAGGCGAGGACGGCCGGGATCTTCTCCTCGTGCAGGCGCGCCTCCTGGGCGAGCGGATGGTCCTGGGGCCTGAGCCACAGCCCGTCCGCCGGCAGGACATGCTCGGCCGGCGTCACCGGCGCGACCCGGTCCGCCCGCCCGTCCACCACGGCCGTCGATTCGACCGTGTCCTTGACGCACTTGAGGCCGACCCAGACCCCCGCGTAGCGCGACAGCGCCCAGCCGAGGAGCCCGTAGTCGAGGATCTCCTGGACGCCCGCCGGGTTCAGGACCGGGATCATGGCGTCCTGCATGGCGTATTCGGAATGGTGCGCCGTGGTCGAGGACTCGCAGGTGTGGTCGTCGCCCATCAGCACGAGCACGCCGCCGTGCGGCGAGGTGCCGGCGAGATTGGCGTGCCGGAACACGTCGCCGGTCCGGTCGACCCCGGGGCCCTTGCCGTACCAGATGCCGAACACCCCGTCGAAGCGCCCCTGCCCGCGCACCTCCAGCTGCTGCGTCCCCCACAGCGCGGTGGCGGCCAGGTCCTCGTTGATGGCCGGCTGGAACACCACGTCGGCCGGCGCCAGGACGGCGGCCGCCTTCTGGAACTGCTGGTCGAGCCCGCCGAGCGGCGATCCGCGGTATCCGGTGACGTAGCCGGCCGTGTTCAGCCCGGCGCGCCGGTCTCGCTCCTTCTGCAGAAGGGCGAGGCGGACCAGGGCCTGGGTGCCGGAGACGAAGACGGTGTCGACCCCGAGATCGTACTTGTCGTCGAGCGACACCGCATTGCGGCCCATGCCAGTGCCTCCGCCATCCGGCGCCGGAGTGCTTCCCCGCTGTCCGGGCGCACCGGTCGCCGGCCCGGAGGCTGGCATGCCGGCACAGGGCCCGTCAACGCTCGGCGGCAACGGCGGATTTCCGACCTGGACGGTGCCTCAGCGTCCGAGCGCGCGCCGCAGCCGGGCGGCCGCCTTGAGGACCCCCGCTTGCGGGCCGCTGCGCAGCCACAGCATCGCCTCGCTGCGCCAGCGGCGCCCGACCGACCGGTCGAGCCGCTCCACGAGCGGCAGCAGCGTCTCGGCCGACCAGGCCGGCGCCGTGCTCTCCCGCGGCGGCCAGGCGTCCGCGAACAGCGCCGGGTCGCCCGTCTCGACCCGCAGCCAGGCGAGGTCGTCCTGCACGAGCGCCCAGATCCGGTCGAGTACCGGCCGCGGCAGCGAGAAGGGCGTGCCGGGGATCTTGCGGACATCGTCCCGGAACCAGAAGGCGAGAGCGCGGATGTCCGGGTCGGTCGCGATGTCGCCGAGGTCGGGGCCGTCCTCGGCCCCGGCCCGGCGCCCCTTCTTGGCCGCCTTGCGCCGCTCCTTGGTTGTCGTCCGCCCCGCATGGCGGCTCGCCAGCAGCCGGTAGTGGGCCTCGATCAGCAGCAGCGCCTCGTGGCTCGTGCGCGGGTTGTTCCAGGGCCGCGGCAGGAGCCCCGCCACCCGCGGGTCCGCGCCGATCGCCGCGCAGAAGTCCGCGATGAGGTCGCCGTCCCGGAAGCGCCGCTTGTCGAACACCCGGATGTCGACCGCCGCCCGCCCGAAGGCGTCGATCCAGCCGCCGAGCCGCCGACGGTACTGCGGAACGATCGGGCTCGTGTCCGGATCGGTCTCGACACTCTCGGTCAGTTCCGCGACCGTGTGGCCGTGCTTGACGTTCTCCTGCGCCCGGCTCGACGCCCAGGAGAGCGGATCGCGCAGGTAGGCGACGATCCGGATCTCGTCGAAGTGGCGCGTCAGCAGGGCGTGGAAGGCGGCGATCTCCGCCTCCGTCATGTTGAAGAAGCCCTCGCCCGAGATGACCAGCAGGGGCGCGCGCCGGGCGGCGAGCCGCTCCTCGAGGGCCGCCCGCACGGCGCCGGCATCGTAGGCGTCGATGCCTTCGGCGAGCCCGAGCGAGCGCGCCGCCGACCCCTTCAGCCGCTTGGCGCTGCCTGACAGCGCCACCTTCACCACGCGCGAGTGGTTCTGACCGAGGTCGAGATAGTCGATGCCGAGCGGCAGGAGCTCCGCTCGCGCCTTGTGGAAGGCCGCCTGGATCGAGGTCGACCCGGTCTTGGTCATGCCGATGTGGACGACGACGCGGGCCATGCTGCCTCCCGGTGCGCTCAGACGCCGAGGCGCCGGCGCGCCTGAAGGGCGAGCCGCCAGACCGCCCGCACGGGCTTCGGCAGCCGGCGGCGGCGCTTCTCGACCTTCATCACGTCCCCGAGGCCCGTCTCGATCACCGCCGCCAGCCCGCGCAGCGTCTCCTTCGACCAGGCCGGCACCGGGGCCTCCTTGGGCGGATACTGGTCCGCGAAGAGGTCCGGCTCGCCCGTCACCTCCCGCAGCCACGCGATGTCCTCCGCCGACCGCTCCCAGACGGCGTCGAGCACCATCTTGGGCAGGGCGAAGCGGGTACCCTCGATGTCGCGGATGGCCTGGCGGAACGGGAAATTGAGCGGCGGCTTGCGGTACTGGTCGGACTCCTCGAAGCCCTCGTGGCTGCGCCCCGGCGCGTCGATGTCGATCTCGTGCCCGGCCGCCTTCCGGCCGCGCTGCTCCACGATGTCGTAGTGGGCCATGATCAGGTAGAGCGACTCCGCCGAGGCGCCCTTGTTGTTCCAGTTGCGCGGCAGCTTGCGCGCGAGGTCCGCCGGAGCCCCGATGGCGGCGCAGAAGTCCGCCAGGAGATCGCCGTCCTGGAAGCGCTTGCGGTCGAACACGCGGATGTCAACGGCCTCCCGGCCGAAGACGTCGATCCAGTTCTCGATGCCGGACCGGTAGCGCGGCATGATCGGGCTCTTCTCGGGCCTCTCCCGCACGCTCGCCACCAGCGCCTCGATGCTGTGGCCCCGCTTGATGTTCTCCTGCGCGCGGCTCGACGCCCAGGTGGTCGGGTCGCGCACGTAGACGATCACCCGCACCGCCTCGAAATGCTGGTCCGCCAGCGCCTTGAGTTTGACCACGTCCTTGCGGGCGAAGTGCAGGATGCCCTGCCCGCTGACCACCACCTTCGGGGCGCGCGGGGCGGCGAAACGCGATTCGATCTCGCGCACGACGAGGGCGGGATCGTAGTCGACGTCGTCCTTCTCGACCCCGAGCAGGCGGGTGACGTCGCCCTTGAGGCCCTTGGCGGTCCGGCGGGCGGCCACCAGCATGATCTTGGTGTGGTTCTGACCCATGTCGAGATAGTCGACGCCATGCTCCAGGAGCAGTTTGCGCGCGTCGTGGAACGTCGCCTCGATCGAGGTCGAACCGGTCTTGGTCATGCCGATGTGCAGATAGAGCGTGGCCATGGATCCTCCGCCCGGCTCACACATTCCGGGGTGCCCATCTCAGATGCGGCCCGGTCATAGGCCATCGCGCCCGCCCGGGCAACGGCACTGACGGAGTTCCCGCGCCGTCGTATTCGGTCGGGCGCTCGTCCAGACTGCGCATGGAAACACCTCGCGCCGCTCGGGTTCCGCCGCGTTGTGATTCGGCACGAGATGCCCTAAGGTTATGCCCGCCGGCAGCGGTGGGCCCCCATCCGACGAGTGAGAAAGGCGGACGGGCGGTATCTCTTCAGGGTTTCTGAGGCTCGGACGAGGATCCCGCCGCACCCGGCGCCGAGAGCCGCGTTCTCTAGGCGCCCCGAAGCCATCCTCGGCGCCCGGCGCGACGGACCATACGCCGACGCGCCGGTCAGAGCCCGATCATGGCCGGCAGCCGGGTGGCGAGGCCCGGGAAGAGCCACAGGATGCCCAGGCAGAGCACTTGGATCGCCACGAACGGGATGATTCCGAGATAGATGTCGGAGGTCTTCACCGACGGCGGTGCCACCCCGCGCAGGTAGAAGAGCGCGAAGCCGAAGGGAGGGGTCAGGAAGCTCGTCTGCAGGTTCACCGCCATCAGCACGCCGAGCCAGACCGGGCTCATCGGCGTCCCGTCCGGCATCGGCAGCTTGAGGAGCACCGGCGCGGTGATCGGCACCACGATGAAGACGATCTCCAGGAAATCGATGAAGAAGCCCATCGCGAACATGACCAGCATCACGACCGCGACGGCCCCGAGCGTGCCCCCCGGCAGGTCGACGAGGACCCGCTGCACGGTCTCCTCCCCGCCGAGCCCGCGGAAGACGAGGGTGAAGAGCGTGGCGCCGATCAGGATCACGAAGACCATCGAGGTGATCTCCCCCGCCGAGCGCATGACGGGGACGAGCACGCCCGCGCGCCACACGGCGACGAGCGCCGTCCCGATGCCCGCCGCGACCGCCGCGACCGCCAGGGCCGCCGCCGCGATCCCGGCCCATTCCGCCGGCGACGTCCGGCTCCGCCCGAGCCGCGTGTCGATGAGCCCGACCAGCACCACCAGGACCGCGAGCCCCGCCCAGGCCGCCAGCATGAAGCCGCGCCGCGCCGGCGCCGCCCGCGCCCCGGCCAGCAGGATCGTGCCGACCGATCCGACCGAGGCGGCCTCCGTGGGCGTCGCGATGCCGGCCAGGATCGAGCCGAGGACGCAGAGGATGAGCGCCACCGGCGGGACCAGCGCGGTCATCACGGTCGCCAGCGGCACGCTGCGCTCGCCCGCCGGCATGGCCGGCGAGGTCTCGGGCCTCAGCCAGGCGACCAGCGCCTGGAACACCATGTAGAGCGCCGCGAGCACCAGTCCCGGCACCAGCGCCCCGGCGAAGAGGTCGCTGACCGAGACCGTCTCGGGGGCGAAGACGCCCTGTTCGAGCTGCGCCTTCTGGTACGCCGAGGCGATCAGGTCGGCGAGGATGACGAGCACGATCGATGGCGGGATGATCTGCCCGAGGGTGCCCGCCGCCGCGATCGACCCGCAGGCGAGCTTCGGCGAGTAGCCGCGCCGCAGCATGGTCGGCAGCGACAGAAGCCCCATGGTGACGACCGTCGCCCCGACGACCCCCGTCGAGGCCGCCAGGAGCGCGCCCACGAAGGTGACCGAGATCGCCAGCCCGCCGCGCACCGGACCGAACAGGGCGCCCATCGTTTCCAGCAGGTCCTCGGCGACGCGCGACTTCTCCAGCATCACGCCCATGAAGACGAAGAGCGGCACCGCGATCAGCACCTCGTTCGTCATCGTCCCGAAGATCCGCTGCGGCAGCGCGTGCAGGAAGGTCGGGTCGAAGACCCCCAGCGCGACGCCGAGGGCGGCGAAGAGGAGCGACACCCCGCCGAGCGTGAAGGCGACCGGGAATCCGGCCATCAGGGCGAGGCAGATCGCCGCGAAGAGCAGCGCGTCGAGGACGGACCCGGTCATGGAGCGGGGTCGCCCCCGAACCGCGCCAGGCCGACCGCCTCCCCCCGCAGCGCCTGGACGGCGCGGATCGCCAGCGACACGCCCTGGAGCCCCGTCAGGACCGTGAAGGCCAGGATGCCGGACTTGAGCAGGAACAGTGCCGGGATGCCGCTCGTCTCGCGCGACCCCTCCAGGATCGCCCAGGACTTCGTCACGTAGGGGAGCCCGGTCCACAGGACGACGCCTGCGAGCGGCAGGAGGAACAGGAGCGATCCCGCGAGGTCGACGGCGGCCCGCGCGCGCGGCCCCGCCGGGCGGTACAGGATGTCGACCCGCACATGCCCGTCGGCGAGGAGCGTCGCGCCGGCCATCAGGGTGAACTGCAGGCCGAAGAGGTAGACGAGGCTCTCCTGCAGCCAGATCGAGCCGATGCCGAACACGTAGCGCATCACCACGACGGTGAACTGGACGAGCACGAGCGCCAGCGAGGCCCAGGCGAAGACGCGGCCGACCCGCCGGTTCACGGCATCGATTGCGTCCGCGATCGCTCCCATGATCCCCGTCCCGGCCCTTCGACCGGCCCCTTGTACCGGCATGGGCCGCTCCCGCAAGCCCGCCCTGCGGGCCATGCCCTCGAATTGCCCCGGCCGCCATGCCATAGTGGCGCGTCCATCAGCCGGAACCGTCCCGTCCTCCATGTCCGCCACGCCGATCGTCCTCGTCTCCGCCGACAACCGCCTGTTCGACAACGTCAGCTGGCATGCGACCCCCGCCCAGTATGTCGAGGCCGTCCTCTACGGTTCGGGCGCCATGCCGCTCGTGCTTCCCGCCCTCGGCGGCGGCCTCGATCTCGACGCGATCCTCGACCGGGTCGACGGCGTGCTGCTGACCGGCTCGCGCTCCAACGTCCACCCGAGCCTCTACGGCGTCGAGCCGGCCCCGCAATACGAGCCCTACGACCCGGCGCGCGACGCCACCACGCTGCCCCTGATTCGGCTGGCGATCGCGCGCGCCAAGCCGCTGCTCGCCATCTGCCGCGGCTACCAGGAGCTGAACGTCGCCCTCGGCGGCACGCTCCACACCGAGATCCAGGACTTCGAGGGCCGGATGGATCACCGTGCCCCGGCCAGCGACAACAACGACGTCCGCTACGCCATCCGGCATCCGATCCGGGTCCTGCCCGGCACCTGCATCGGCCGGATCCTCGGCGAGGGCGAGGTCCAGGTGAACTCGCTGCACCGCCAGGGCATCGCCGAGCTTTCCCCGCGCCTGGTCGTCGAGGCGGCCGCGCCGGACGGCACCATCGAGGCGGTGCGCGTCGCCGACGCCGCCGGCTTCGCGGTCGGAGTGCAATGGCATCCGGAATACTGGGTCCGGTCGGATACCGCCTCGTCGCGCCTCTTCAAGGCCTTCGGCGACGCCGTCCGGGCCGAGGCCGCCTCGCGTAGCCCGGGCCGGGTCGCCGCCGAGTAGGCCTGACGTCAGGTCAGAATGACAGGGCCGGCCGACAAGCCTATCGTGCCCGTCGACCAGGGAGGACCGCCATGGCGCACGACGGCCACGGGCACCATCACGACCACGACCACGATCACGACCATCACGGGGGCTCGGCGCTCGACGAGATGACGCTGCGCGTCAAGGCGCTGGAGTCGCTCCTCGTCGAGAAGGGCTACGTCGACCCCGCCGCGCTCGACGTCATCGTGGAGGCCTACGAGACCCGCATCGGGCCTCGGAACGGCGCCCGCGTGGTGGCCCGCGCCTGGAGCGACCCGGCGTACCGGGAGCGGCTCTTCGCCGACGCGACCGCCGCTGTCGCGGAACTCGGCTACAGCGGCCGCCAGGGCGAGCACCTGGTCGCGCTGGAGAACCGCCCTGGCCTGCACAATATGGTCGTCTGCACCCTCTGCTCCTGCTACCCCTGGACCGTGCTCGGCCTGCCGCCCGTCTGGTACAAGTCCGCGCCCTACCGCTCGCGCGCGGTCATCGAGCCCAGGGCCGTACTCGCCGAGTTCGGCGTGGCCCTGCCCGCCGACACCGAAGTCCGGATCTGGGATTCGACCGCGGAGATCCGCTACCTGGTCGTTCCGGAGCGGCCGGCCGGCACCGAGGGCTGGAGCGAGGAGCGCCTCGCGGACCTCGTCACCCGCGATTCCATGATCGGCACCGGCCTCGCCCGGCGCCCGGGCGAGGTGGCGGCATGAACGGCGCCCAGGACCTCGGCGGCCAGATGGGCTTCGGGCCCGTGGAGCCCGAACCGGAACATGTCCGCTTCCACGCCGATTGGGAGCGCCGGGCGCTCGCCCTGACCCTCGCCATGGGGGCGACCGGCAGTTGGACCCTCGACCGCTCCCGCTTCATGCGCGAGAGCCTGCCGCCGGCCCGCTACCTGTCCTCGTCCTACTACCAGATCTGGCTCGCCGGCCTCGAGCGGCTCCTTGTCGACGCGGGCCTGGCGACCCCCGCGGAACTCGCCAGCGGCGCTGCGCAGGGCAAGGCCAGGCCGGTGAAGCGGGTCCTGACGGCCGCCGACGTGCCGGCCGTGCTTGCCCGGGGCGGACCCTGCAGCCGGCCCGCCGAGGAGCCGGCCCGTTTCGCGGCGGGCGACCGCATCGTCGCCGCCAACATCCACCCGCGCACCCACACCCGCATCCCCCGCTACGTGCGCGGCCGGCCGGGCCGGATCGAGGCGGTTCACGGCGTCTTCGTCTTCCCGGACACCAATGCGCACGGATTGGGCGAGCAGCCGGCTTGGCTCTATTCCGTGGCCTTTAGGGCGCCCGACCTCTGGGGTCCCGATGCCGATCCGGCCTCGACGGTGCGGGTGGACCTTTTCGAGCCCTATCTGGAGCCCGCGCCGTGACGGTCGCGCTCGACGCCCTGCCGGCCCTGCCGCGGGACGAGGGCGGGCCCGTCTTTGCCGCCCCCTGGGAGGCGCAGGCCTTCGCGCTGGCCGTGAAGCTCCACGAGGCGGGCGTCTTCGGCTGGGACGAGTGGGCCCGGACGCTCGGCGACGAGATCCGCCGCGCCCAGGCCTGCGGCGACCCCGACACGGGCGAGACCTACTATCGCCACTGGCTCGCCGCCCTCGAGCGCCTGGTCACCGAGAAGGGGGTCGTCAGCCCCGCGGCCCTGGACGACCGCCGCGACGCCTGGGACCGCGCCGCCCGCGCCACGCCGCATGGCGAACCCATCGTGCTGGGACGGGACAGTCAGTCGGCCGGCTGACTGACGATCGCGAGAAGCCTACCCGCCGGCCGTGCCGCCGACGAGCGACGCCCCGAGGAGAAGGACGCCGAGGACCAGGATCGCGCAGGCGCCGAGGATCTCCGCGCCGCGCAGGATCCGCCCAGCCCAGGGACCGTCCGGCCCCGCAAGCCGCGTCGCCAGGCCTTTCATTGAAACCGCCAGGCTCGCGAGCGCCGCAACCGAGATCCCCGTGCCCGCCGCCATGGCGAGCGCCGACAGGGCGCCGGCCCAGAAGAGCCCCTGGCTGAAGGCGAAGACGAGCACGATCAGCGCGCCCGTGCAGGGCCGGATCCCGACGGCCCAGACCGCCGCGAGCGCGCGCGAGGCCGGCATCGGCCCGGCGAGCGTCCGCGGATCGGCAACGTGGCCGTGGCCGCAGTCCGCGCAGACCATCATGGCGGCGGGCGCCGAGGCTCCCCCTGCGACGCCGCCGGACCGCAGTCCCGGGCGGACCAGCCGCATCGTCTCGTGACCGCACGCCGGCCCATGCACGTGTCCGGCCTCCGGCCCGCCGGCGAGCGCCGCCCTCGGCTGGGGCAGCAGCACCAGCCCGCGCCGCAGCGCCTTGGTCCAGACCAGCCAGAGGCCGAGCGCCGTGACCAGAACCCCGCTCGCCAGCTCGAAGGCGCGCGTCGCCTCCGTGATGGCGAGGCTCGTGAGATTGAGGAGATAGGTCGCCGCCCCGACGAACAGGATGGCCACCGTCGCCTGCAGGAAGGCCGACACGAAGGAGAGCATCACCCCGCGCCGCAGCGTCTCGTCGTTTGCCACCACGTAGGAGGCGATGACCGCCTTGCCGTGGCCCGGCCCCGCCGCGTGGAAGACCCCGTACAGGAAGGAGAGCCCGACCAGCGTGGCGGCCGCGGCCGGATCCGTCTTCAGCAGTTTCACGGCGCCGGTCAGCGCCCGGTAGAAGCCCGACTGCTGCTGCGCGATCCACCCGAAAACGCCCGACCCGGCCCCGCTCGCCGCCTCCGGCGCTCCGACGCCGAAGGGCCCCGCCCCGGCGGCCAGAGCCGGCGCCGCGACCAGGAGCATCAGGGCCGCCAGGAGCGGGACCGCGGCGGCACGGCCCGGGCGAGGGCCGCTCAGGGGCATTTCACGCCGATCCGGTTGGCGAGCTGGCTGGTGACGGCCCGCAGCTCCGCCGGCAGCTCGCGCTCCGTCGCCGGGATCTGGCCGAGGATCGCCGCCGCCGCCCCGTCCGGAGCCCCCTTGCGCACGACCTCCAGGCTGCAGCCCGTTGGACTGTTGACGAGCAGCGCCGGCTCGTCCTTCACCAGCTCGAAGTCGACGAAAAAGATCGGGTCGTAGACGTCGAGCTCCAGGCTCGCCCCGCCCATCTTGATCGGTTCGATCAGGGGAAGTGTATAGAACAGGGTCAGGAGGCCGTCGTTCACCTGCAGCCAGTATTCGGAGGGCAGCTTGAAGCCCTTGCGCTTGTCGCCCTGCTTCAGGAAGGTGAAATAGTCGTATTCCTTCAGGGACTCGACATTGATCTTGGCGAGCGGCTGGAGCTCCTCCCGCGACAGCTGGCCGTCGCCGTTCTGGTCGAGCCCCTGGGTCGCGAAGGCCGAGAAGGCATCGTCGAAGCGCCAGACATGCCGGATCGCCGTCAGCGTCCCCTTGCCGTCGAATACGAGCTCCGCCCGCGCGTCCACGAAGACGTGCGGGTGCGCCGCCGCGGGCGACGCTCCGGTGAGGATCAGGGCGAGGACGCCGAGGAGGCGAAGGATCATGGTCGAATCCGGGGATGGCGTTGAAGGTCTGGCCCGACGCTCACGGAACGGTAGGGCAGGACCGCGCCGGCGAACAGGCCCGACGATGATGGCCGAAGCGCGGCGCGCCGCCGCTCAGGCCTTCACGCCGCGCACGTCCCGGCAACGGCCGAACCATTCGACGAGAAAGTCCACGAAGACCCTCACCTTGCCGGACAGGTGCCGGCGGTGCGGGTAGACGGCGTAGATTCCGGCGGCGTTCGTCTCATAGGCCTCCAGGAGCGGCACGAGCCGGCCGGACGCGATCTCCTCGCGCGCCGTGAACCAGGGCAGCCGGGCGAAGCCGAGCCCGGCGAGCGCCGCCGAGCGGGCGACCTCGGGGCTGTTCACTTCCACGCGCGGGCTGACCGTCACGATCGCGCGCTCCCCGTCCACCCGGAAGGCCCAGTTGTGGCGGCCTCGGTAGTTGGTGTCGACGATGCAGGGCAGTCCGGCCAGGTCCTGCGGCGTCTTCGGCGTCCCGTGCTGGGCCAGCACCGCGGGCGCGGCCGTCAGCACATTGCGGAAATCCGCGAGCCGCCGCGCGATCAGGCTCGAGTCGGCGAGCTCCGTGATCCGGATCGCCACGTCGAAGCCCTCCTCCACCAGGTCGACGAAGCGGTCGTCGAGCCTGAGGTCGACCATGATCTCCGGCTGCGCCACCAGGAACTCCATGATGGCCTCGCCGAGCTCCGCGTCCCCGAAGCTGCGCGGCGCCGAGACGCGCAAAAGCCCGCGCGGCTCCCGGTGCGTGTCCCTGACCGAATCGGCGAGATCCTCGATTCGCTGCAGGATCTCGGTCGCCTCGCGGTAGTAGGCCTGCCCGACCTCGGTCAGCGAAAGCTGCCGCGTGGTCCGGTTGAGCAGCCGGACGCCGAGCTCGTCCTCCAGGTCCTTCACGTATTTCGAGACGAGCGCCTTCGACTTGGCCATGCGCCGGGCCGCGGCCGAGAAGCCGCCGGCCTCGACGACGCCGATGAAGGCCTGCATGCGGGTGACGGTGTCCATGGACGCTGTCTCTCTTTATCGAACAATACGTCAGAAAGACGCGTAATTGTCAATGTCAGGGCCGAAGAGCATATCGGGAGCCAGCAGTGCCGCCCCCACCGTCCGTGGCGGCCGACCGTCAAGAAGGAGCACCCCGTCATGAACACCCGTTTCGATCCGGCCTACGGCGCCTTCGTCCTGCGCGTCGCCCTCGGCGTCCTGTTCGTCGCCCACGCCGCCCTGAAGATCTTCGTCTTCACCATCCCGGGCACGGTCGGCTTCTTCGCCAGCCTCGGCCTGCCCGCCATCGCCGCCTACGGCACGATCGCCGCCGAACTGCTCGGTGGCGTCGCCCTGATCCTCGGCCTCTGGGTCCGCCCCGTCGCGGCCGTGCTGGTCCCCGTCGCGCTCGGCGCCACCTGGGCCCATGCCGGCAACGGCTGGCTCTTCACCGCCCCGAACGGCGGCTGGGAGTTCCCGGCCCTGATCGCCGCCGCGACCATCGCGCAGGTCTTCCTCGGGGCCGGCGCCTTCGCGCTGAAGGGCGAGGACCGCGCCGTCTACGCCGCGCTCCCGGCCGAGTGAGCCGGACACGCCTGAAAACGATTCGCGAGCCGGCCCGGGTCCCACCCGGGCCGGCTTCGCCGTCCGGCTCCGGGACGGCGCGGTCCGCATCTCTCGACCGGCTCCGGGACGTTCGCGCCCGCCGGACCGCAAGCCGTTCCAGGCCCTTGCGAAAAGCCGGTTCTCCGGACCCACGGAATTTCGAAGAAACCCCTTGCATGTGACGCGGTTTTTCCCTATCTCCCGTCTCGCCCAATTTCGCACGTGCCTGTGGCTGCGTGCCGGTAGGCGACACCCGAGGGACAAGAGGCCCGGAGGTCGCCTGGGCAAACCGGCAGCCGGAGATCAGAACCGGCGCACCTCGTGTCTCACACGGGGAACGCGGCTTGAAGCAACGACGTAGAGGGCTTTTTTGGTCTCTGCCGGCTCTCCATCGGCCGGGGTTACTGAAGAGGCAGCACTACTTCCTTGCCGGACGTGCGGATCGGGATCTCCCGTTCCAATCCATGGCACCAACGACCGGATGATCGCGTCCGGGCCGCAGCGGGTTTCCAGATCCCGCCGGTCCGACCGCTCCCGCATCCGGGCCATCGAGGCCCCGCACAGGCATCGATGGGACCGCCGGCTTCGAGCCGGCTCGTCGGGGTTCGCGCCCCGTGCCGACGAACCGTCTCCATCGCGGTTCCCGGCGCGTCGTCGCGCATCCCGAAAAGTCTTCCGTCCGGGCGACCGGCTGGGAGGCGAGAGCCCGACCGCATGGGCCGAAAGGCACCGCCGTCGGGGGTTACGTAGGCCGCAACATGGACGGGAGCCGACCCATGACCGCCCGGATTCGCGAATTCCTCCGCACCCGACGTCCCGAGGGCCCCTGCCTCGTGGTCGACCTCGACGTCGTGCGCGACAAGTACCTCTCCTTCGCCCGCGCCATGCCGGACACCCGCGTCTTCTACGCGGTGAAGGCCAACCCGGCGCCCGAGATCCTGACGCTCCTCGCCGAGCTCGGGTCGTCCTTCGATTGCGCCTCGATCCCCGAGATCGAGATGGCGCTGGCCGCCGGCGCCACCGCGGACCGGATCTCCTTCGGCAACACGATCAAGAAGGAGCGCGACGTCGCGCGCGCCTTCGAGCTCGGCGTCCGCCTCTACGCGGTCGACTGCCGCGCCGAGGTCGAGAAGGTCGCCCGTGCGGCGCCCAGGTCGCGCGTCTTCTGCCGCATCCTCTCGGACGGCGCGGACGCCGAGTGGCCGCTTTCGCGCAAGTTCGGCTGCGATCCCGAGATGGCCCCGGACGTGCTCGAGCACGCCCACCGGCTCGGCCTCGACGCCTATGGCGTGTCCTTCCACGTCGGCTCGCAGCAGCGCAACACCGAGGCCTGGGACGGGGCGCTCGCCTCGGCCGCCGCGATCTTCCGCGAGATGGCCGAGCGCGGCATCCAGCTCCGCATGGTCAACATGGGCGGCGGCTTCCCGACCCGCTACCTGAAGCAGGTGCCGGAGGTCGGCGCCTACGGCCAGTCGATCACCGGGGCGATCCGCAAGCATTTCGGCAACCGGATCCCCGAGACGATCATCGAGCCGGGCCGCGGCATGGTCGGCGGCGCCGGCGTGATCAAGGCCGAGGTGGTGCTGATCTCGCAGAAGTCGCTGAAGGACGAGGTGCGCTGGGTCTACCTCGACATCGGCAAGTTCGGCGGCCTCGCCGAGACCATGGACGAGGCGATCCGCTACCCGATCCTGACCGACCGGGACGCGGACGAGAAGGCGCCCTGCGTCATCGCCGGGCCGACCTGCGACTCCGTCGACGTGCTCTACGAGAAGACCCCCTACGACCTGCCGGTCTCGTTGGAGATCGGCGACGAGGTCCTGATCGAAGGCACGGGCGCCTACACGACCACCTACTCGGCCGTCGCCTTCAACGGCTTCGCGCCGCTGAAGGCCTACGTGATCTGATCGGCGGCGGCTCGGCCCGCTGCCGTACCGGCCGGAACCCACGGCCCTCCGAGGAGTCGAGAGCGGGCGAGACGCCCGGTCCACGGCCTTGCGACGAGCGCCCGGCGGGGCTTCCCGCCGGCTTGTCCACCTCTGACGGTATACCCGGAAAGTCCGACGCCATGATCGTTATCGATCGCGAGGCGCCGTCCGATGTCGGACGGCGCGAGGCTCTCCTCGACCGCGCCATGGGACAGGCCCGCTTCCTGAAGACGTCCGCGCGCGTCCGCGACGGGCGCCGCCCGGCCGAGGGCCTGTCGCTCGTCGCCCGCGACGGCGACGCCCTGGTCGGCACCGTGCGCCTGTGGCATGCCGCCGTGCCGTCGAACGACGGCCTGCGCCCGGTGCTCCTGCTCGGCCCCCTGGCGGTCGAGCCTTCCCGCCAGGGTGACGGCATCGGCTCGCGCCTGATGGAGGCCGCGCTCGCCCGGGCGGCGGCGCTCGGCCACGCCGCCGTGATCCTGGTCGGCGACGCCCCCTACTACGCCCGCTTCGGCTTCTCCGCCGAGCCGACCGGCGACCTGCGCCTGCCTGGCCCCTACGAGCGCCACCGCCTGCTCGCCCGCGAGCTCGTCCCCGGGGCGCTGGCCGGCACGGCCGGCCTGCTCGTCCCGACCGGCGCGCCGGCCGAGGCCGAGCCGACCGCCGAGGCGGTGTTCGGTACGGCCGGCCAAGTCGGCCCCCGGCGCGCGGCGGGCTGAGGGCCATCCACCCGTGACATGAGGCCCGCGTGGCGGTTCGGCAGCCGGCCGGACCGCCGCGTCGGCCCGTCCGTGCGACCCCGAATCGCCGCGCCGGCGGTTCCTTTCCGTTGATCCCCCGCCGCGGTCGCGCTATTGCACCGCACACGCCTGATCAAGCGCCGCCTGGGAGAGCCCGCGATGAGCAACTGGCCCGTCTATCACACCATCGACGGCCCGATCGTGATGATCGGCTTCGGCTCGATCGGCAAGGGCACGCTGCCCCTCATCGAACGGCACTTCGCCTTCGACAGGACGCGCCTCACCGTCATCGACCCCTACGACGGCGACCGCGCCCTTGTCGACGAGCGCGGCTACCGCTTCGTCCACCAGGCGGTCACCCGCGAGAACTACCGCGACCTGCTCACGCCCTTCCTCACCGAGGGCGGCGGCCGCGGCTTCTGCGTGAACCTCTCGGTCGACACCTCGTCCCTCGACCTGATGAAGCTCTGCCGCGAGCTCGGCGTCCTCTACATCGACACCGTCGTGGAGCCCTGGCTGGGCTTCTACTTCGACCAGAGCGCCGGCCCGGCCGCCCGCTCCAACTACGCGCTGCGCGAAACCGTGCGCGCCGAGAAGGCCCGCTCGCCCGGCGGCACGACGGCCGTCTCCTGCTGCGGCGCCAATCCCGGCATGGTGTCCTGGTTCGTCAAGCAGGCCCTCGTCGACATCGCCCGCGACACCGGCCTCGACTTCCACGAGCCGTCCGACCGCGAGGGCTGGGCGAGCCTGATGCAGCGAGCCGGCGTCAAGGGCATCCACATCGCCGAGCGGGACACGCAACGCTCGAAGAACCCGAAGCCGCTGAACGTGTTCGTCAACACCTGGTCGGTCGAGGGCTTCGTCTCGGAGGGCCTGCAGCCCGCCGAACTCGGCTGGGGCACGCATGAGTCCTGGATGCCGTCCAACGGCCGCCGCCACGAGACCGGCTGCCAGGCCGCGATCTACCTCATGCAGCCCGGCGCCAACACGCGCGTGCGCACCTGGTGCCCGACCCCGGGCCCGCAATACGGCTTCCTGGTCACCCACAACGAGTCCATCTCGATCGCCGACTACTTCACGGTCGGCGAGGGCCGCAACCCGCAGTACCGGCCGACCTGCCACTACGCCTACCACCCGGCCAACGACGCCGTCCTGTCGCTCCATGAGATGTTCGGTGCCGCCGGCCGCAAGCAGCCGGCGAACCACATCCTCGACGAGCACGAGATCGTCGACGGCGTCGACGAGCTCGGCGTCCTTCTCTACGGCCATGCCAAGAACGCCTACTGGTTCGGCTCGCAGCTCTCCATCGAGGAGACCCGCCTGCTCGCGCCCCACCAGAACGCCACCGGCCTGCAGGTCTCCTCGGCGGTGCTCGCCGGCATGGTCTGGGCGCTCGACAACCCCGAGGCCGGCATCGTCGAGGCCGACGAGATGGACTACCGCCGCTGCCTCGAGGTCCAGCGCCCCTACCTGGGTCCCGTGATCGGCGTCTACACCGACTGGACCCCCCTCGACGGCCGGCCGGGCCTCTTCCCGGAGGACGTCGAGGAGAACGAGCCCTGGCTCTTCAAGAACGTCCTGGTGAAGTGAACGGCGCGGCGGCCGGGGTCCGGCGCGCCCGTCACCGCACGAGGGCCGGCTCCTCCCCGGCGAGTGCCCGCTCGAGCACCCCGAGGTCGCGGAAGGCGACCACCTCGAGCGGCGCCGATCGTCCCGGAACCGCCTCCCGCCGGCGCTCCCCGAGGCCCTCGGGCAGTCCCGCCTCGGCGAGCACGGCCGTGCTGGCCACCACCGCGACCGACAAGGCCTTGGTGGCCTGTTCGAGCCGGCTGGCCGTGTTCACCACGTCCCCGATGACCGTGACCGAGGCGGCCGGGCCGACCCCGATACTGCCGACCACCGCCGAGCCGTAGTGGATGCCGATCCCCAGGCGGAACTCGGTTCCGAGCGTCTCACCGAGCTGCTCGTTGAGCCGCCCGACCGCCGCCTGCATGGCGACCGCCGCCGCGAGCGCCTGCCGGCAGGCGCGCCGCCCGTCCCCGAACCCGAAGATCGCCATCACGCCGTCGCCCAGGAACTTGTCGATCCGGCCGCCCGATCCCTCGATCGCATCCTGCATCAGCGCGGCGAACCGGTTGAGGACGAAGACGGTGTCGTAGGGCAGGCGGTGCTCCGCGAAGGCCGTGAAGCCGCGCAGGTCCGCGAACAGGACGGCCAGGTGCTCCTCCCGCCCGTCCCGCCGCTCGTCCCGCGCCAGCAGGTCCGACTGACCCGCGGCCGGGGAGACCAGCGGCACCACGTCCACGTCCCCGTAGACACGCGCCTGGCAGCCGAGCCGCGTTCCCGGCTCAATGCCGGCATGGCCCAGCACCTTGACCTCCCCGGGTTGTGCCGGGCTCAGCGACTGCGCGCCCCGGATCACCCGAACCCGGCAGGTCGAGCAGCGGCCGCGCCCGCCGCAGACCGAGGCGTGCGGGAGGCCGATCGACCGACTCGCCTCCAGGACCGTGGTGCCGGGCGCGATCAGCGCGAAGCGATGGTCCGGATAGCCGACCCTCATCTGTCCGCGCCGCCGCTCCGCCGCCGCGCGCGCCCGCCGCGCCGCGAACACCATCGCGACCGAGAAGGCGTGGAAGGCGACGACGAGCAGGCCCGCGCGCCGGATCGTCTCGGCCGTCTCCGCATCGGGCAGCCGCGGCGCGATCGTCTCCGCGACCCACTCCGGCCGCTCGGCGCGCACCACCACCTCGCGCCCCGCGGTGAGGGCGCCGGCGATCCCGAGCAGCGGCAGCCCGACCACGATCCCGATCGCCCAGGCCCGTCCGCGCAGGTACCAGGACCGGAACCGGTAGCGATTCCAGAGCCCGATCGCGGCATGGCCCCATACCACCGTGGAAAGCGCCAGTTGCATCAGCGCGGCACCCGGGTCCGCCACCCCGAGCACGTAGAGGACCCGCCCGTAGCCGCCGCCCGCCACCGCCGCCCCGAGCGCATGGCCGGCGAGAAGCGGCGGAATGGAAAGACCGAGCACCAGCTGCAGCACGTCCGTGGTCCGCAACCCCGTCAGCCGCCGGCGGCGGTAGATGAGGTTCAGCGCCGCCAGGTAGTGCACCAGGAAGGCGACCGCGAGCAGCCCGAGCCCCACCGGGCTGCCCCAGACCGCCGCGAACTGCCGGCCGAGCCACCCGACGGTGGCGAGGCCCATCAATCCGCAGGCATGAACGGCGAAATGACTGGCCAGGAAGGCGACCAGCACCAGCCCCGCAGCGCCGTGCAGGCGCCGCAGGTCGGCCGTCCTGACCGTCGCCTCCTCGGCCATCCGCTCCGAACCAGACCCCATCCGCGATGCCTCCAGGCGGGGCTTGTAGCCGACGATCCCGGCGGGTGGGTACGGCCGAGCGCGTAACTGTAATCACAGTTCCGTCAGGCCGCTTCCGCCGCCCGGACCGGAAGAGCGTTGCCGTTCAGGTAATCAGGGCGAAACAAGCCGGCGCTATGGTCCCGTCCCGCCAGCCAGCCACGCCGGAGACGTCCTTGCGCCCGTTCCTCGCCCTCGCGACCCTGCTCGCCCTCCTGCTCGCCCCTGCCGCGGCGGGGGCCCAGTCGGCCAATCCCTTCGCGGCGACCGTCGTGGTGCCCGACCTCAAGGACGACGAGCTGGCTCTCTGGATCGCCAAGTCGAACGTCGCCGTGAAGCTGCTCAACGATACGCTGCGTGCCAAGGAGTCCTACGGCCGCTACGCCTCCTGGGTGGACCTCAAGAAGGGGCCGACCGGCCGGGAGCGCATCATCTACGGCCTCTACTCCGTCTCCCCCACCTCCGTGAAGGATGCCGGCGCCCGCACCCGCAAGGCGGCCGGGGAGGCGCCGGCCGTCCCTGCCCTCGATCAGGCCATGCTGGAACTCGCCGCCGCCTTCGAGTCCGCCGCGCCCGTGATCAACGAGGCCGAGGGCTACTACGAGCGCAAGGACTACAAGGCCGACGGCATGGCCGGAGGCAAGGCCCTGCACGAGCGGCTGATACCGGCCTTCAAGGCGCTGCTCGACGCGCGCGAGCGCCTCGACGGGGAGCACCGCGCCCTCAAGGCGAGCCTGGACGGCCAGGAACTCGCCCGTCTCGAGCGGACCGAGGGCAAGAGCATGCGCTGGCACACCCGGCGCGTCATGATCCTCGCCGAAAAGGCCGTCGACGCCGTCCCGCGCGATCCCCGCAAGGCCGACATCCCCGCCTATGACCGGGCCGTGGAGGCCTACGCGGTCGCGGTCCGCGAGTTCGACGCGGCCGTCCTCGCCGGCGGCAAGTCGAGCGCCTTCGACACCATGCCGAAGAGCCTCCTCGGCAATCTGCGCGAGTTGAAGGACAAGATCCGGGGCCGCGACGCCCAGGGCCCCTTCTACAGCATCCACGTCAACCAGGTGATCAACCAGTACAACACGATGACGACCTTCTCGTCGTCCTTCTTCCGCGGTTGACCCCGTCCCACGGCCGAGCCGAAGCGAACCGCCCGGCGGCCGCCGCGTTGGTGCCGCGCGAGGAGGCGCGGCATGACGGCACCGAGGCTGGGGCATTTCATCGATGTGGAGGGCCGGGTCGCGCACCTGCACGTGATCGGGCAGGGCGGCACGCCGGTCCTGCTCCTGCACGGCTGCGGCAGCCTGGCGGAGGAGATCCTGCCGCCTTTCGAACCCCTGGCGCGCCGCGGCTATCTCCTGATCGCGCCGGATCGCCCCGGATACGGCTACAGCGAGCCGCTGCCGGACGGCCGCGAGGGCGCCGACCGGCAGGCGGCGTGGCTCGCCGGCCTCCTGGACCGGCTCCGGCTCGAGACGGTGATCGTGGCCGCCCATTCGCTGGGCGCCGGGCCGGCGCTGTGCCTGGAGGCGACCGCCCCCGAGCGTGTCGCCGGCCTCGTCCTGCTGGCCGGCTTCTGCCGGCCGACCCCCCATGCCGCCCTGCCGATGCTGCGGGCTGCCGTCGCGCCGCTGGTCGGCCCCTTCATCCGCAAGTCGGTGATCCCCGCGGTCGCTCCTGCGCTCGGACCCCGCCTGCTCGCCGCGGCCTTGAAGCCTCACGCGGTTCCCGACTACTTCGCCGGCTTCCCGTACCTGCATGCCGGGCGTTCCCGGGCCGTCCTGACCATGGCGGCGGAATTGCGCGCCTTCAACGACTGCCTGGAGGCCGCCGCCCCGGGCCTCGCTGGCCGGTCGGTCGCCGCCGAGATCCTGCATGGCAGCCTCGACGGCGTCGCGGACCCGGACTGGCACCTGCCCTGGGTCGCGGGCCTCCTGCCCCGCGCCGACGTGCGCGTCTACCCGGACGTCGGACACGCCCTGCATCACGGCCGCCCCCACGAGGCCCGCGCCGCCGTCGACCGCCTGGCCGCCCGGCTGCGCGCGCGTTCCCGCCGCCTCGGCCGGGACCGGCCGGCGTGTCCCCCTTCGTTCGGCGTGGCCCGGTCCGGGGCCCTGCGAACCGTGTCCCCTCACGGCCGGCGACCGACAGGACCTGATCGACAGAAATCAGAGGCCGGCGAATGGAACGAAAGAACGGCCGCCTCATCCAGCGTAGATCCAGACAGCGTCGGAACGGCGGATCGCCCCCCGGAGACCCGTTACGGCGTATAGGTGCCGCAAGCGGGGAAAAAACCGGCATCATGGATTCATCGCGCCGCTCCGCAATATTGATTGCAAGAACGAGATCGCGCGAGAACTCCTGCGGCATCCTGAGATCGACGACACCTGCGACCGATTATCCGAGGCGCGCCCGTTATGGAAGCTGACGAGTATAGTACGTGTTTACCCCCATTTTACACGTTTCAGTGTATCCCCGAGGCCAGCAACGGCCGGAGCGCGCCATGATCCATCGCCTGACCATCTCGACCAAACTGTCGGCCCTGTTCGGGCTCGCCCTCGCCGCCGCCCTTGGGATCGGCTCGCTCGGCGTCTGGCAGGCGGGGGCCGAGAATGCCTTGAGCCAGCGCCTCGAGCGTACCCTGCGCGGCACCGCCAACGTGGAACGCCTGAACGGCCTCGTCTATGCCACCGTGATGGAGTCGCGCGGCATCTACATGGCCAAGGACGGTGCCGCCGCACGCCCCTTCTCCGAGAGCCTGAGGCGCTACGCGGACACCATGCTGCGCATCGTCGGCGAATGGGAATCCCTGATCGAGCCGACCGATCGCGCCGCCTTCGACGAGTTCAGGACCCGCGTCCAGACCTTCCACGATTTCCGATACGACATGGCCACCCGCGGCGTCGCCCAGGGTCCGGAAGCGGCTCGCGCCCTCGGCGACAACGACGCGAACCGGGCGGTCCGCACCGCCCTCAACCGGGACCTCGAGAGCCTCGCGGCCACCTATGACCGCCGCGCCGCGGAGATCTACGAGGAGATCGGCCGGCTCCACGCGACGGGCCGGATGATCCTGCTCGCCGCCCTCGCCCTCGCCCTGGCGGTCGGGGCGACGGGTGTCTGGATCGCGCGGGCCCGCATCGCCCGGCCCATCATGGACCAGGCCGGCGTGATGGCGCGCATCGCGCAGGGCGATACGGACGTGGCCGTCCCGGCCCTCGACCGGGCGGACGAGATCGGCCGGATGGCGGCAGCCGTCGAGGTCTTCCGCAAGGCGGTCCGCGAGTCCGACGACCTGAAGCGCTCGCTGGAGACCGAAAACCGCGCCCGCGAGGACCGTCAGGCAGCGCTCCGCAACGCCGTCTCGGCCTTCGAGGCCGATGCGGCCGACGTGGTCGCCCGCCTGGTCGGCCTCGCCGAGACGGTCACCGCCGCGGCGCGCGACCAGATCGCGGCCGCCCGCGAAACCACCGTGAAGACCCGGACCGTCGCCGACGCCTCCGATCAGACGACCGCGAACGTGCAGACCGTCGCGGCGGCCGCCGAGGAACTCTCCGCCTCGATCGCCGAGATCAACCGTCGCGTCGCCGACGCCGCCGCCACGGCCCGCACGGCGGTCGAGACCGCGGAACGGTCCTCCGCCGCCGTCCAGGGCCTGACCGATTCCGCCCAACGGATCGGCGATGTGGTCGATCTGATCCGGTCCATCGCCGAGCAGACCAACCTCCTGGCCCTCAACGCAACCATCGAGGCCGCCCGCGCCGGGGAGGCGGGCCGCGGCTTCGCGGTGGTGGCCAGCGAGGTCAAGGCGCTGGCCAGCCAGACCGCCAAGGCGACCGAGGACATCTCCCGGCAGATCGTCGCCATGCAGGCGACAAGCCGTCGCTCCGCCGAGACGATCGAGGAGATCCAGGGCACCATCCAGGAGATCGACGGCATCACCGTCTCGGTCGCCGGCGCCGTTGAGGAGCAGGGCGCCTCCACGGCCGAGATCGCCCGAAACGTCTCGCAGGCCGCCCGCGCCACCGACGACGTCAACCGCAACATCCGCGACGTCGACCAGGCGGTCGCCTCGACGGCCGCCAACGCGGACCAGCTCCTGCGCATGGCCGAGGACCTCGACACCGAGGCCGGCCGCCTGCGCGAGCACATGGATGCCTTCTTCCGGTCCATCCGGGCAGCCTGATTCGACCCGGTCCTCGCGTCCGCGACGGGTTCACCGGCAGAAACACAGGAGCGGGCATACGTTCAAATTCTAGTATGACGTAACGTCATATACACGTGGATCTTGCAGCTTCTGGGGCGGATCGGTCCGGGCAGTCCGGCCGGTCTCCCCGAGGCCCCACATGACAAGCTCCACCCCACCACAGGCCGTCGTCGCCTATCGCCTCGTCCCGCTGGTCGCGATCCTGTCCGTCGCCGGCCACACGCTGGCCGGCGTGCAGATCCGGGTGGTCGGCAACATGGGCCTGACGTTCCTGTCGCTCGCCCTCGCGCGGGCGATCCTGGCCTGGCGACTGCCCCACTGCGTCCGGGCGCGCGACGCCCTCGACGCGGCCGGGGCCGTGCTGGTGGCCGGCATCGGCCTGGTGCTCGTCAGCTATCTCGGCCAGGGGCTCGCCTGGCCGACCTGGGACCGGGAGATCGCCGCCCTGGAGCTTGCGCTCGGCATCGACTGGCCGACCGTCATCCGGTCGGCGGACCGCTGGCCAATCGTCCTCGCCGTCCTCTCCCTCGCCTACGCCACCTACTACCTTCAGCTCTTCACGGCCGCGACGGTCCTCGCCGCAACGGGCCGCCATCGCGCGCTCGACCTCTTCCTGATCGCCTTCGTGGCGACTGCACTCCTGTCGATCGCGATCGGCTCCCTGGCGCCGACCTACGGGCCCGAGCCGCTCCAGGTCCCCCCGCTCGATCTCCGCTACGTCCGCCTGACCGGCGCGACGCCCGCCGCGGTACTGGACGCGTTGCGGTCCGGCAGCCTCCGCGTCGTGGATCTGGACCGGCTCGACGGGCTCGTCACCTTCCCGTCCATGCACGCCGCCGTCGCCGTGCTGGTACCCTGGGCCCTGCGGCCCGTTCCCCGGCTCTTCTGGCCGGCGGTCGCCCTGAACCTGCTGATGGCCGCCTCGGCGGTCACCACCGGCGGGCATTACGTCATCGACGTCGTCGGCGGCGCCCTGGTCGCGATCGCCGGGATAGCCCTCGCCGAGCCGCTCCGTCGCCGGCTGCTCCGGATACTCGGGCCTCGGTCCGCAGCCGCTCCCGGGCAAGGCGCGGCGAAGGCGGACGAGGTCCGTCCCGCAAGCCCCGCCATCAGGACGTGATGTCGACCAGCGCCGCCTCGCCGGACTCCATGCCCACCGCGAGCGCCAGCCCGTCAGGGCTCCAGGCGAGCGCCGAGACCGGGCTCTCCCCCGGCCTGTGCAGCACTACCTCGGCGTGGTCCTCGAAGCGCACCGCCATCACGAGCCCGTCCTCGTAGCCGATCGCCACGACCTCCTCGCTGGGATGACAGGCGACGCGGGTGACGAGCTTGCCGTAGGGCGCCAGTTGCAGCGGAGGCTTGCCCATCGGGCCGTCCTTCGCCGTGAACGGCCAAAGGATGGCGGCATTCGCCCCCGAGGAGGCGAGCCACTTGCCCTTTGCACTCCAGCTCAGCGACTTCACCTTGGCCGGGTAGCCGGTCATTCGCATGTGCTTGGCGTCTTCGATGCGCCAACCGTGCAGCGCCGGCTCCTGCATGGTCGTCACCAGGAAGCGACCGTCCGGCGACACCGTGATGCCCGTGTGGGCCCCTTTCCACTCCAGGTCGACAGGCGCGCCCTTGGCGGTCACCCAGTGCAGCATCGCCTTGTCGATGGTGGCGGTCGCGACCCGGAGCCCCTTGGGCAGGAAGCAGACGCCGCCGACCGCCTTCTCGTGCGGGATCTCCACGACCGCCCCGTCCTGCAGCCGGACCCAGACGGTGCGGCCGCTCGCGCAGGCGACCGCCCCCTGCGGCCCCGCCGCGATCTGGTCCAGCCACTTGCCCTTCTTCTCGAAGAGCAGTTCGGTGCTCCCCTCCGGCGTCGTCCGGACCACCCGCCCGTCGTCGCCGGCCGTCAGCAGGCTCCGGCCGTCGAGCGCCGGGGCCGCCGCCAGGATGCCGCCGTCATGAGCCTCCACGGCCCGCGACGCGCCGTCCGGCTCCGCCAGCCGGACCGAGCCGTCGCCGAGCGCGAACAGGGGCCGGCCGCCGGGAAAGGCGGCCGCGACCACGTAGGCGCCGAAGGACAGGGGCGTGGACTTGGGCAAGGTGGGATCCTCTCGCGAACGCGGGCCCTGGCTTTTTCCATGGCCGCGGCGCTCTGGCAAGGCGCCTGGAGCAGCCCCGTCAGGCCGCCCGGCAGGCCTCGAAGCCGTTCTTCAGGCCGCCCCAGTCGAGGTCGCGCCCGATGAAGACGAGCCGGCTCTCGCGCGGCTCGTCGCTGCGCCACGGCCGCTGGTGATCGCCCTCCACGATCATGTGCACGCCCTGCACCACGTAGCGGTCCGGATCGCCCTTGAAGGCCAGGATGCCCTTGAGCCGCAGGATGTTCGGTCCCTGCGCCTGAGTCTCGCGCTGGATGAAGTCGAAGAACAGGTCGGCGTCGAGATCGCCGGCCTTGAGCGAGATGGAGCGGACGTCCTCGTTGTGGTGATGGTGGTCGTCCTTCAGGAAGTCCGGCTCGACCGACAGGATGCGCGACAGGTCGAAGGCGCCCTTGTCCAGGATCTCCTGCAGATCGACCCGGCAGCGTTCGGTCTCGATGACGCGCGCATAGGGGTTGATGGCCCTGATGTCGCGCCGGACCGCCGCGAGTTCTTCGGGGGTGACGAGATCCACCTTGTTGAGCAGGATCACGTCCGCGAAGGCCACCTGGTCCTCGGCCTCCGGCGCGTCGTCGAGCCGCTTGGCGAGGTTCAGGGCGTCCACCACGGTGACGATCGCGTCGAGCCGCGTCCGGGCGCGCACGTCGTCGTCCATGAAGAAGGTCTGCGCGACCGGGGCCGGATCGGCGAGACCCGTGGTCTCGATGAGAATTCCGTCGAAATTCCCCTTCCGCTTCATCAACCCTTCGATGATGCGGATGAGGTCGCCGCGAACGGTGCAACAGATGCAGCCGTTGTTCATCTCGAAGACTTCCTCGTCGGTGTCGACGACGAGGTCGTTGTCGATCCCGACCTCACCGAACTCGTTGACGATTACGGCGTATTTCTTGCCGTGATCCTCAGTCAGGATGCGGTTGAGCAGCGTCGTCTTGCCGGCACCGAGATATCCGGTGAGCACGGTGACGGGAATGGGCGCGGCGGGAAGGGCCATGGGGAACCTCGGGTGGGCGGGCGGAGGACGGGGTCAGGACCCGGCCATCGCGGCGGTGAGGAGTTTCACGTTGTGGCGGACCATATCGATATAGGTGGCGGCCGGTCCAGTTGAAGGCGACAGCGCGTCCGAATAGATCTCGCCCCCGAGCGCCACCCCGGTTTCGCGGGCGATCCGGTCGGCGAGACGCGGGTCCGTGATCGTCTCGACGAACACCGCCTTGATCTTCTCCTTGCGGATCAGCCGGATCAGCCGCGCCACGTCCTTCGCCGTCGCTTCCGCCTCGGTCGAGACCCCCTGGGGCGCCAGGAACGTCACCCCGTAGGCGGCCGCGAAATACCCGAAGGCGTCGTGCGAGGTGAGAACCCGTCGCTCTGCGGGCGGTACCCGGCCGATGGCCGCGCGCACCTCCGCGTCGAGCCGGTCGAGCTCGGCCAGATAGGCGGCCGCGTTCGCCTGGTAGACCGGCGCACCGTCCGGATCGGCGGCGACGAGGCCGTCGCGGACATTGGCGACATACACCTTGGCGTTGGCGACCGACTGCCAGGCATGAGGATCCTTCGCCCCGTGGTCGTGACCGTGCCCGTCCGCATCCTCCATGACCCGGGGGCTGATGCCGCGGGTGGCGACCACCAGGCTCGCCCGCGTGCCGGAGGCCTTGACGAGCCGCTCGATCCAGCCCTCGAAGCCGAGCCCGTTGACGAACACGGCCCGGGCCTCCGCGACCGCGCGGGCATCCGCCGGCGAGGGGTTGTACACATGCGCATCCCCGTCCGGGCCGACCAGGGTCCTGACCGAGACGCGCGCGCCCCCGACCACGCGGACGAAGTCGCCGAGGATCGAGAAGGTCGCCACGACCGGCACCGTCTCGCTCGCGCCGGCCGGCCCGCGGGCGGCCCCGAGGAGCAGGACGGCGGCGGCGGCGGAGAGGACGGCGCGGCGGCTGAATGTGAGCATGGCGTGGACTCCGACAGGGGGCGCCGGCCGCCTGTCAGGGGGCGGGTGGCGCTGTGACTTCGGGGGCCGGGAGGCCGGCCGGTTCAGGCTTCCAGGTGGCGCGGCCGGGCGACGCGGCGGATCAGCCCGCCCGAGCGCCCGAACACGATCGAGACCGCATAGGCGCAGCCGGCCATCAGGATGATCGCCGGCCCCGAGGGCAGACTCGCGTGATAGGAGACGAGAAGGCCCGCCACGCTCGATCCGGCGCCGATGGCTGCCGCGAGGACGATGAGGCGGGTCAGGTCGTCGGTCCACAGCCGCGCCGCTGCCGCCGGCAGCATCATGATCCCGACCGCCAGCAGGGTGCCGAGGGCGTGGAAGCCGGCCACCAGGTTCATGACCACGAGGGCCATGAAGGCGAAATGCACCGGCGCGCCCGCCCGGCTGACCGAGCGCAGGAAGGACGGGTCGACGCACTCCAGCACGAGCGGCCGGGCTATCACGGCGAAGATCAGGAGCGTGCCGCTCGCCACCCCGGCGAGGAGCAGCAGCGTGCCGTCGTCGAGCGCCAGCACGGAGCCGAAGAGCACGTGCAGGAGGTCGACGTTGGAACCCCGGGCCGAGACGATGACCACGCCGAGCGCCAGCGAGACGAGATAGAAGGCGGCGAGCGTCGCATCCTCCTTCAGGGCCGTGCTGCGCGCGACCGCGCCGGCGCCGAGCGCGACCGCGAGCCCCGCCACCAGGCCGCCGAGCGACATGGCCGGCAGCGAGAGCCCGGCCAGCAGGTAGCCGATGGCCGCCCCGGGCAGGATGGCGTGCGCCATGGCGTCGCCGGTCAGCGACATCCGCCGGAGCATCAGGAATACGCCGACCGGCGCGGCGCCGATCGAGAGCGCCAGGCTGCCGACGAGGGCGCGACGCATGAAGTCGAACTCGGCGAAGGGCTCGATCAGGAGGTCGTAGAGCATCGTCCGCCCCTCAGGCCGCGCCGCGGTCGCACACGTGCGCCGCCTCGTCGAAGGCCTCGATCATGCGTCGCGCCTTCAGCAGGTTGGCGGGGGTCAGCACCTCGGGGGTCGGCCCCCAGGCGATCAGCTCGCGGGCGATCAGCACGCTCTCGGGGAAGTGCCGGCGCACCGTCTCCAGGTCGTGCAGGACGGTGACGACGGTCCGCCGCTCCGCGTGCCAGCGCCGGATGAGGTCGAGGAGATCCGCAGCGGTCTTGGCGTCGATGGCGTTGAAGGGCTCGTCGAGCAGGATGACCGAGCTGTCCTGCAGCAGGAGCCGAGCGAACAGGGTGCGCTGCATCTGGCCGCCCGAGAGGGTCCCCACCGACCGCCGCTCGAAGCCCTCGAGGCCCACCGCCCGGATGGCGTCGGCGATCCGCGCCGCATGGCCCCGGCCGATGCCCCCGAAGGCCCCGGCCTTGCGCCAGAGCCCCATCGCCACGAAGTCGTAGACCGAAAGGGGAAAGCTCCGGTCCACCTCGGCGAGCTGCGGCAGGTAGGCGATGTCCCGCGGGTCGACGCCGTCCAGGCTGAGCCGTCCGCCGAGCGGCTCGAGAAGACCCGCGACGCCCTTGAGGAGCGTCGACTTGCCGGCGCCGTTCGGCCCTACGATCGCCACCAGCGCCCCCGCCTCGATGCGGCCGGACAGGTGGTGGACGGCCGGATGCCGGTCGTAGCCGAGCGTCAGGTCCTGGAACTCGATGCGGGATCCCGCCATTGTGTCGCGCCCCCTCATGCGATCGCCCAGGCGACGCCGGCCCAGATCAGGAGCGACACCGCCCCGGCGGCCGCGAGCCGCTCCGCGAGCGACAGCCGGACGAGCGACAGCGTCGGCGCCACTGCATGCGCATGGGCCGCGCCGTGCGCCGACCCGTGTCCGCCGTGGCCGTGGGAGTGACGATGGGCCGGGGCGAGGCTCGACCGGCCATGCCCATGGCTCCCGCCCTCCGGACCGGCCCCGACGTCGGCCGGATGGTCCGGCGCATGACCGTGGTCATGAGCGGGAGAATGGGCGTGCCCGTCCGCATGGCCGTGGCCAGGCGCATGGGCGTGCTCGGCTGCAGGGTCGTGGCCGTGGGTGACGGCCGGGCCGTGGACATGGCCGTCCGCATGCTCGTGGGTAGCGGCACGGCCGTGTCGGTGGAGATGCGCATGGCCGTGCGGATGCGCATGGCCGTGGTCTTCGTCGGGGGCGGCTCCGCCTCCCGCGACGCCGCGACCGGCGTTCTCCTGGGAATGGACGTGCCCGCCGGGTCCGACCCGGCCATGGTCCGGCTCCGCCTCGGCCACCCGGGGCCGGGAAGGACCCAGGACGCTCGAACGCCCGGGCCGGTGGTCATGCCCGACGGCGTGCAAAGTCCCGGTGTCCCGGCGATGTCCGACGCCCGGCGAAGACCTTCCGTCGGCGTACGCCGGCCCCGGCACATGCGGCCCGCCGGCCGGGTCCTGGGGAGTGCTGCGTTCGCTCACGGGAGTCCTCGGCTGTCGCGGTATGTTATACCGTAACAGTTCAGACCCGACAAGACCCGCCGTGCCGCTGGCGCCCAGGCCGAGGAATCCGGTTGGCGACTCCGGTGGCCCGGAACCGGAGCGATTCCGTTGCTGCACCCAAACCGGCTCATGGACGTCCGAGCCGCGTCGGACCGCCGGGCCACGCCCGACGGGCTCACCTCGGGCCCTCACCCGGCGGACAGGCTTCCGCCCGACCGGCCGGCCCCGGCGCCGGCCCCGATGGGCCCCCCTTGGACGGACCCCATCAAAGGCCGTCCGATGCCGGAGGTCCGGGCCCGGCAGCCCACAGTTCCCGCGCCACCGTCCGAACCGCCCCAGGGTCGGACGGCCGGCGGAGGGGGACGACGGTTACTTCAGGACCACGCGGCCTTCGACCTTGCCCGTCGCGGCGCCCTTCTCCTTCACATAGGCCATGACGTCGTTGGCCATCAGCTTGGCGTCGCGCTCGCCGAGGAGCTGCTTCGCCCGGGAGAACATCCGGTAGCCGTCGCCGCCGGCGAGCATGAAGTCGTTGATCGCCACCTTGTAGGTCTTCTTCGGGTCGAGCGGCTCGCCGCCGACCTTGACCGACAGGATGCGGCTGCCGGCCGGCTTGCCCTTGTCGGCCTCGAGCGTCACGCCGGAGACCTGCGGGAAGCGCCCGCCCTCCTGCTCGACCTGCGAGACGCCGTTCTCCAGCGCCGCCAGGACGGTCTCGCCGGTGACCTCGACCAGCACGGTCTTGTTGCCGAAGGGAAGTTCGGTCAACACGTCGCGGCGGCTGAAGGGCGCCCCCGGCGCGTACTGCTTGTTGCCCCGGATCCCGCCGCCGTTGGTGATCGCCAGGTCGGCCCCGGTCGCGAAGCGCATGCCGTCCGCGATCAGGTTGCCGATCGCCGCCTCGCCGGTGCGCACCGTGGACTTGCGGCTGTCGAGCGGCCCGTCGACCTTGCCGATCTCGATGTCGAGCTCGCGCGACAGCTGCTTGCGGTACTCCTCGACCTTGACCTCCACAGTCGGGTCGGGCGCCACCGTGGCGGAATCGATGATGCGGAAATTCGGCCACCAGGTCGTCTGGCGCCGCCCGTCGCGCTCCTCGGCCTTGATCTGCAGGTCGATGGCGGTGACGTACTCGCCCTCCTCCTTGGACTCGACCAGCGCCGTCCGTCCGTTGAAGAAGAGCGCCAGGTCGTGGTCGTCGCCGGAGAGCACCAGGTCGAAGGCGCCGGTGCCGAACAGCACCTGATCCTGCGCCCGGTTCGCGTGCACCACCGCCACGATGAAGTCCGCGCCCTGGTCCCGCAGCGCCTTGGCGGAGGCGAGCGCGGTCTTGATGCTGTCGGCGAACTTGAGCGGGCCCGGGCTCGACTTCACCGGGCTGTCGTCCGCCGTGATGCCGAGGATCCCGAGCTTCACCCCGTCGATCTCGACGATCTTCTGGTCCTCGAAGCCCGGCAAGGGATTGCCGGCCTCGTCGCGCAAGTTGGCGGCGAGCTTCATGGGCGCCTTCAGTTCGCCCATCCGGGTCCTGAACACGTCCGGCCCGAAGTCGAACTCGTGGTTGCCCGGCACGAAGATGTCCGGCGGCACCATGTTGAGCAGTTCGACCACGTGCGCGCCCTTGTCGAAGCCCGACATCAGCGACGGCGAGATCGTGTCGCCCGCGTGCACGTAGATGACCTTGCCGCCCTTGGCCTGCTCGGCCTTCACGATGGCCGCGAGCCGGCTGAAGCCGCCGCGGTTCTTCGGGCCGTCGATCTTGTAGATGTCGTTCACCAGCACGAAGGTGACCTTCGCGTCCGCGGCGCCCGCCGTCGGAGACCAGCCGCCGATCCCGGCAGCCAGGATGCCAAGAGCGGTTGCACCGGCAGCCAAACGCTTGAATATGAACATGTTCACCAACCTCGACGGAAAGTTGCAGGCTTCGACGGACAAGGAACCTAACGTGAACGTCATCCTCGCAGGAAGTTCATGGCTTGTCGAGAGGGAACGGGTGGTGATCGGACACGCTATGCGCTACGTACTCGTCGCAAGGCTCCCTGAACGCGCGCCGCCCCCTGGCCGGCGTTCCGACCCCGCCGGGCGGGGTCCCCTGACGAGGACGAGACGTTGAACCACGCCCCCGGCCGCCTCTCCGCCGCCGACCCGAAACGCGCGGCCGACTACCGTACCGTTCGCCTGCCACCCGGCCATCCGCCGGTCGCCGCCGGCCGCATCGGCGTGCTGGTCGTGGCGCTCGGCACGCCGGACGCGACTGACTACTGGTCCATGCGCCGCTATCTCCGGGAATTCCTGTCCGACCGGCGCGTCATCGAAACGCCGCGCTGGCTCTGGTGGCCCCTTCTGAACCTGATCATCCTGTCCACGCGCCCGCAGAAGAAGGGCCGCGACTACGACACGATCTGGAACCGCGAGCGCAACGAGGGTCCGCTGCGGACCATCACCCGCTCCCAGGCCGACAAGCTCCAGGCCGCGATGGCGCCGGTCTCCGACAAGGTCGTGGTCGACTGGGCGATGCGCTACGGCAACCCGTCGATCCGCAGCCGCCTGGAGGCGCTGCAGGCGCAGGGCTGCGAGCGGATCCTGGTCTTCCCGCTCTATCCCCAGTACGCCGCGGCCACCACGGCGACGGTCAACGACGTGGTCTTCGACACCCTCAAGGCCATGCGCTGGCAGCCGGCGATCCGCACCGTGCCGCCCTACCACGACGACCCAGTCTACATCGATTCCATCGCCGAGAGCATGAAGGCGAGCCTCGCCGGCATCGACTGGGAGCCGGAGGTGATCCTCGCCTCCTTCCACGGCATCCCGAAGTCCTACTTCGACAAGGGCGACCCCTACCACTGCCATTGCGCCAAGACCACGCGGCTCCTGCGCGAGGTCCTGGGCGCCGCTCCCGAGAAGCTGCGGATGACCTTCCAGTCCCGCTTCGGGCCGGAGGAGTGGCTCCAGCCCTACACCGACAAGACGGTCGAGGCGCTCGCGCAGCAGGGGGTCAAACGCCTCGCCGTGGTCACGCCCGGCTTCACCGCCGATTGCCTGGAAACCCTGGAGGAGATCGCCGGCGAGAACGCCGAAATCTTCCATCATGCGGGCGGCGAGAAGTTCCATTTCATCCCGTGCCTCAACGATTCGGACCTCGGCATGCGGGTGATCGAGGCCGTCGTGCTGCGCGAGCTGATGGGCTGGATCTGAACCGGTCACGCCGCTTCAAATCTGCGATGGCGGCACTGCCGCCGCGGCGGCGCTCGATTGCCCCCGTGTCCGCGCAAGACTAACGTCCCCTTGGCCGGCCGATTCCGCCGCGCCAGGGGGGAGACCGCGCATGAATTTCTCGGTGACCGCCGGCGACATCGTCATCATCGCCATCGTGATCGTGCTGATCGTGACCGTCTTCGCCGGGGTCAAGACGGTGCCGCAGGGATCGAACTGGACCGTCGAGCGATTCGGCAAGTATACGCGGACACTGAAGCCCGGCCTCAACATCCTCGTTCCTTATGTGGAGGGCGTCGGCGCCAAGCTCACCATGATGGAGCAGGTGCTGGACGTGCCCACCCAGGAGGTCATCACCAAGGACAACGCCACCGTCTCGGTCGACGGCGTCGCCTTCTTCCAGGTCCTCGACGCCGCCAAGGCGGCCTACGAGGTGCAGAACCTGGAACTCGCCATCCTCAACCTCGTCATGACCAACATCCGCACCGTGATGGGTTCGATGGACCTCGACCAGCTCCTGTCCCACCGCGACGAGATCAACACCCGCCTCCTGTCGGTGGTCGACGCCGCCGCCTCGTCCTGGGGCGTCAAGGCGAACCGCATCGAGATCAAGGACATCATCCCCCCCGCCGATCTCGTCGCCTCGATGGGCCGCCAGATGAAGGCCGAGCGCGACAAGCGCGCCTCGGTGCTCGAGGCCGAGGGCGCCCGCCAGTCGGAGATTCTGCGAGCGGAGGGCCAGAAGGCCGCCCAGATCCTCGAGGCCGAAGGCCGCCGCGAGGCCGCCTTCCGGGATGCCGAAGCCCGCGAGCGCCTGGCCGAGGCCGAGGCCAAGGCGACCCAGGTCGTCTCCCAGGCAATCGCCGGCGGCGACCTGCAGGCGATCAACTACTTCGTCGCCCAGAAATACATCGAGGCCTTCAAGGAGCTCGCCGCCGCCCCGAACCAGAAGGTCATCCTCGTGCCCATGGAGGCGACCGCCATCATGAGCTCCATCGGCGGCATCGCCGAACTCGCCCGCTCCGCGCTCGGCGACGGCCCCGGCCGCGCCGCCACGCCCCCCAAGACCTGACGGAGCCGCGAGATGAGCCTCTTCGAGTACGTCGCCCGCTGGTTCGACGCCCCGTCCACCTGGCTCCTCTTGGGCCTCGCCCTGCTGGCCCTGGAGGTCTTCGTCCCGGGCACCTTCTTCCTGTGGTTCGGCGTCTCCGCGCTCGCGATCGGCGCCGTCCTGCTGGTCGTCGCCGTCGAGTGGAAGATCGCGCTCGTCGCCTGGGCGGTCCTCGCGGTCCTGCTGCTCCTGGTCGGCCGCCGCTTCTTCCACGCCCGCGACCGCGAGGTGGAGGACCCGTATCTCAACGAGCGCGCGGCGCGCTACACGGGCCGGCAGTTCACGCTGACCGAGCCCCTGATCGAGAGCCAGGGCAACCTAAAGATCGACGACACGATCTGGCGCGTGAGCGGTCCGGACCTGCCGGCCGGCACGCGCATCCGGGTGGTCGGCGTGGACGGCCCGGTTCTCAAGGTCGACCGGGCCTGAGCGTCGGGCCGGCCCGGGGCCGTCAGGCGACGCCGAGCCTCAGCAGGTCGTGCATGTGAACGATCCCGATGGGACGTTCGTTCTCGACCACGAGCAGCGCCGTGATCTGCGAGCTGTTCAGGAGCTCCATGGCGCTCGCCACCAGGGCGTCCGGACGGATGACCTTCGGCCGCCGGGTCATCACCTCGTCGACCTTGCGGGTGAGCAGGTCGTCGCCGATGTGCCGGCGCAGGTCGCCGTCCGTCACGATGCCGGCGAGTCGGCCGTCGTCCCGGAGCACGCCGAGGCAGCCGAAGCCGCGCTGGTTCATGAGCAGGATCGCCTCCCGCATCAGCGTGCCGAGCGGCGCCAGCGGCACCGCGTGGCCCTGGTGCATGACGTCGCGCACCAGCTTGAGGCTCGCCCCGAGCTTGCCGCCCGGGTGGAACACGCGGAAGTCCTGCGCCGTGAAGCCCCGGCTCTCCAGGAGCGAGATGGCCAGCGCGTCGCCGATGGCGAGCTGCATCATGGTCGAGGTCGTCGGCGCCAGCCCGTGCGGGCAGGCCTCCGGCACCTTCGGCATCTCCAGCACGATGTCGGCCGCCCGGCCGAGCGTCGAGGCCGCGTTGGAGGTGACCGCCACGAGCGGCACCCGGAAGCGACGCGAATAGGCGAGGATCGACGCCAATTCGCTCGACTCGCCCGACCACGACATGGCGATGACGATGTCGTCCGGCGTGATCATGCCGAGGTCGCCGTGGCTGGCCTCGCTCGGATGCACGAAGAAGGCGGGCGTGCCCGTCGAGGCGAGCGTCGCCGCGATCTTGCGGCAGATGTGCCCGCTCTTCCCGATGCCGGTCACGATCACGCGGCCGCGCGCCTCGCGCACCGCCGCGACCGTGTCCATGATGGCCGTGCCGAGCGCGCCCTCGAGCGCCGCCGCGAGCATCTGCAGGCCCTCGATCTCGATGCCGAGGGTTCGTCGCGCCGCGGCGAGGTCCGCCGCTTGCCGCCCCTCGGATCCGCCGCCTGCACCGCGCGTTCCGGCGAGGTCGGCATCGATCTGGCGCATTCCGGTCCCCTTTCGCGATTGCCTCGACGGACCCCGGGACGACCCGTCGGACTTCCGGTCGGCGCCTTGTACCACGTTTGGCCGCGGCGAAAACCCCCGGGAACGTTCCCCTACGGAATGGAAAGGGTCCGTTAACCATGCCCGTTTACGATTGGGTAAGGGCCATTGCGCCCGCCGGAGCCCGCCCGACCGCCCCGAGCCAGCGCCCGCCAGCCCGCCGACGACCTGGATTATGTCGATCTTTCAAACGCAAGTCTGCTTCGCCGCGCTGCTGCTCGCCACCACCGGGCCGGCCCTCGGACAGGGCTTGCCGATCCGCGGCGTGGATCCCCCCGACTGGGCCCGGGCCCTTCCCGACGCCGTCCCGCGCCCGAGCTTCGTCCCCGCCGGAGCGGTCACGCCGATCTCGGGGACCCCCGCCGGGGCGAATCGCGGGATCCGTGATTCGGCGGAGGCATCGTCCCGCCGTCTCGCGCCCCGCGGCGCATTGGTCCGGGACGGCGCCGCCGTGCCCTGGCTCGGACCGAACCTCGATGCCCCGCCCCTGCCCGGCGACGCCGCCGCCGCTCCCCCGCCTGTCGACACGGCCCCGGCCCCGACCGTCACCGGCACGGTGCGGCGCCCCACGGCGGTTCTGGCCATCGCGCGCAGCCGCGGACCGATCCCGCCGAGCCGGCGCGACGCCCTGGAGGCGCGGCCGCGTCCATTCCCGGACGCCGCAGGTCCCGTCCCGGCCGTCCGCCCCGTCGCGCCGCCCGGGCCCGTGCCGGCCGGGCCGCCGGTCCCGCCGGCCTCCCGCACCATTCCGGAGGACCCCCTGGCCCTCGGCGAGGAGCTGCCCGCGGACCGCCTGGGCCTGCGCGGCGGCGGCTTTGTCTGGCTGCCGGCCCTGGAGCTGACCGCCGGCCGGACCGACAACGTGGAGGGCATGGCCGGCGGGCGGCCAGGGCCGGCGCTCGGCATCGCCCCGGAACTCAAAGTCCGCTCCGACTGGTCCCGCCATGCCCTCGACGTCGAGCTGCGCGGCTCCTACACGCGCTATCCCGGCAACGCCGACTACGACCGCCCCGGCTTCGTCGGCATCGCCAAGGCGCGCATCGACCTCGCCGACGAGATGCGGCTCGACCTGCGTGGCGGCTACACGCTGCAACGCGAATCGGCGGGAAGTGCCGAGACGCCGGCCGGCGCCAAGGTCCCCTCCGACGCCTCGACCTGGACGGCTTCGGCGGGCCTCACCCGCGACGTCGGCCTGATCTGGGCGACGCTCCGCGGCGACCTGGAGGCCACGCGCTACACGGGCGGCACCCTGGCGAGCGGCGCCCCGATCGCCGGCGCCGCGGCGCGCGACAACGACCGGCTGGTGCTGGCCGCCCGCACGGGCCTCTCGGCCTCGCCCGCCGCCAGGCCCTACGTCGAAGGCCAGCTCACGCGGCGCACCTACGTGATGCGCTCGGCCTCGGGCCGCGACGCCGACGGCTACGGGCTCCGCGCCGGCCTGGAACTCGACTCCGGCCCCTTGCTGAAGGGCGACCTCTCCGCCGGCTGGTCGTCGGAGGAGCCGGCCGACCGCCGCCTCGGCAGTCTCGAGGGTTGGACGCTCGACGGCACCCTCACCTGGTCGCCGACCCGTCTGACCCGCGTGACCGTCAACGCCCGCACTGCCCTGGAGCCCACCACCCTGGCGGGCTCCGCCGGTTCGCTGGCGCGCAGCACCGGCCTGACCGTGCTGCAGTCCGTCACCCGCCAGGTCGACGCAGAGGCGGGCGTGACGCTGACGGCCCGCCGCTATGCCGGCATCGACCGGCGCGAGACGACGGTCGCCGGCACGGGCACCTTGACCTGGAAGGCGAACCCGAACGTCCACCTGTTCCTGCGCGGCACGGTGGAGCGCACCATGCCGGGGGCGCCGGATCCCGACTATTCGGTCGGCACGGTGCTGGTCGGCCTGCGCCTGCAGCGGTGACCGCCGGGGTTCAGCCGACGAGGCCCTTGATGACCGTCCGGAACTCCTCGGAGAGCTCCTTGCGGGCAAGGCCGTAGGCCACGTTGGCGGCCAGGAAGCCGATCTTCGTGCCGGTGTCGTAGGTCACCCCGTCGAAGCGCGTCGCCCAGAACGACTGCTCGCCCATCAGGCGGATCATGGCGTCGGTCAGCTGGATCTCGCCGCCCGCGCCCTTCTCGTGCCGCGACAGGTGGTCGAAGATCTCGGGCTGCAGGATGTAGCGGCCCGAGATGATGTAGTTCGACGGCGCCGTGCCCTGCGGCGGCTTCTCGACCATCCGGGTGATCCCGAAGGCGTTGCCGCGCCGCTCGCCGACGCCCACGATGCCGTACTGGTGGGTGACCGACGGGTCCACCTCCTCGACCGCGATGATGTTCCCGCCGGTCTCGCGGTAGACCTCCATCATCTGGGCGAGGCAGCCCGTCTCGGACTTCATGATCATGTCCGGCAGCAGCACCGCGAAGGGCTCGTCGCCGATGATCTCCCGCGCGCACCACACCGCATGGCCGAGGCCGAGCGGGGCCTGCTGGCGGGTGAAGCTGGTCGTGCCGGCCGCCGGCAGGAAGCTCTTGAGGAGCTCGAGCTCGGCGGTCTTGTTGCGCCCGCGCAGCGTATCCTCGAGCTCGTAGGCCATGTCGAAATGGTCCTCGATCACCTGCTTGTTGCGGCCGGTGACGAAGATGAAGTGCTCGATCCCGGCCTCCTTAGCCTCGTCGACGATGTACTGGATGACCGGGCGGTCGACGACCGTCAGCATTTCCTTCGGGATCGCCTTGGTGGCCGGGAGGAAGCGCGTGCCGAGTCCCGCGACGGGGAATACGGCCTTCCGGATCGTCTTCGTCATAATGAAATCTCGCGTTTTCGGACGGGCGGCGCGCGCCGGCGCGCCAGGGGTGGACCGGACGCGGAACGGTGGTTTGCCAATCCGGCACAGTCGTGGCAGCCTTCCTTCCACATTGCAATCGGCTCGGATCCACATTGCGGAGAGCCGACATGGCCCCCGGCCGCAATCTGGACGTTAAGTTCGTGTTAACCGTGTCCGCCCCTAGGCTCGGAGCGGACACGGGACGTCGACGCGGTGCGCGCGACATCCCCAGCCGCGAACCTGAGGACATGCCGATGACGATCGAACGGCCGAACCAAGTGCAGTCCGCCTCGCGCGCGGGCGCGGGTCCGGGCCTCTCCCGCCGCAGCCTGGTCGCGGGCGGCGCCGCGCTCGCCGCCCTGCCGGCCTCCGCGGGGCTCGCCGTGGCGCAGGTCTCCGACTACGCCTTCGCCCAGTGGGTGCAGGTCTTCAGGCCGCGCGTCCTCGCCAAGGGCGTCTCGGCGGCGACCTACGACCGCGTGATGAACGCCGTGACGCCCGACACGGAAGTCTACAAGTTCGACAAGTCCCAGCCCGAGGTCCAGGAGCCGATCTGGCGCTACCTGAACCGGCGCGTCAACGAATGGCGGATCAACACGGGCCGGGAACGGGTCAAGGCCCATGCCGACCTCTTCGGCCGCATCGAGCAGACCTACGGCGTCGACCGCTACATGCTCTGCGCCCTGTGGGGCATGGAATCCGCCTACGGCGACGTGATCACCAATCCGAAGTTCATGCGCAAGGTGATCCCCTGCCTGGCGGCGCTGGCCTGGGGCGACCCGCGCCGGCGCACCTACTGGGAGCAGGAACTCACCAACGCCCTCGTCATCGTCGACCGCGGCTGGGCGCAGCCGGACGACATGATCGGCTCCTGGGCCGGCGCCATGGGGCACACCCAGTGGATGCCGGAGGTCTGGCTCGCCATGGGCGTCGACTTCGACCGCGACGGCCGCATCAATCCCTTCGGCAAGCCCGACGACGCCCTCGCCGGCACGGCCCGCTACCTGCTGGAGCGCGGCAAGTTTCAGCGCGGCCAGACCTGGGGCTACGAGGTGCGCCTGCCGGCGAACTTCAATGCCGGCCTGGCCGACGGCAAGACGATCAAGACCACGGCCCAGTGGAAGGCGCTCGGCGTCACCCGCGCCAACGGCGAACCCTTCCCGCGCGACAGCGACAACGCCCGCCTGGCCCTGCCGGCCGGTGTCCGCGGTCCCGCCTTCATGTACCTGCAGAACCTCTTCGCCATCCGCTCCTACAATCCCTCGACCAAATACGCCCTGGCGATCGGGCACCTAGCCGATCGGATCCGCGGCAGTGGCGACTTCCTCCAGCCCTGGCCGACCGACGAGAAGCCCCTGAGCCTGGAAGAGGCCCAGGAGCTGCAGACCAGGCTGACCCAGCTCGGCTTCGACACCGGCGGCACCGACGGCCGGGTCGGCGAGAAGACCCAGGCCGCCGTCCAGGCCTGGCAGAAGTCGGTGGGCATGACGCCCGCCGACGGCTTCCCCTCCGACAAGGTTCTCAAGCGCCTGCGCGGAGGCTAGACTGGAAGGGGTCGAGGGGGGCTCGGCCGGCGCACCGGACCGCGGACGCCTGTCCGCCGGTCGGGTTCGCCAACGGGAGACGTGAGACGAGATGTCCTGTCCGAACCTCCGGCCGCCCCTGCGGCTCCTCTCCCTGCTCGTCGCCGCGCTTCTAGGCGCCGCGCTCGCCGGCGCCTCGCCCGCCGCCGCGCAGGGCGATCCGATGTCGGGATTCTTCCGCTTCCTGTTCGGCGGCGGCCAGCCGCGAACCCAGCAGGCGCCGCCTCCGCCGGGCGCCCCCGTTCCGCTGGAGGTGAAGCCTGCCAAGCCGCGCGCACCGGTCGAGCCGAAGATCGTCGAGCAGCCGAAGCAGTCCGACGCGCAGGTGATCCTGGTGCTCGGCGACAGCCAGGGCTCGAACATGGCCCAGGGCCTGCAGGCCGCCTTCGCGGACGATCCCGCCGTGGCCGTCGTCTCCAAGGCCCGCCCCTCGCTCGCCATCGTGCGCGACGACGAGTACGACTTCCTCGCCACTCTTCCGGCTACCCTGGCGGAGGGAAAATTCGACTTCGTCGTGATCATGAGCGGCGTGAACGACCGCCAGTCCTTCTACGACAAGAAGACCGGCGCCAAGACGGACGAGCTCCGCTCCGACCGCTGGGAGACCGCCTACCGCAACCGCATCGGCGCGATCGTCAAGATCCTCAAGGATACCGGCAAGCCGGTCTACTGGGTCGGCCAGCCGCCGACCGAGCGCCCGACCCACTCGGCCTTCATGGGCTACCTGAACGGACTGGTGAAGCCGATCGTCGAGAGCGCCGGGGTCACCTTCGTGGACGTCTGGCCCGGCTTCACGGACGACGACGGCAACTTCACCTACCAGGGACCCGACGTCGACGGAAAGGTGAAGCGCCTGCGCGCCAGCGACGGCACGCACTTCACCCGCGCCGGCCAGCGCAAGCTCGCCTTCTTCGTCGAACAGTCGATCCGCGACCAAATCAAGGGCATCGCGCTCGCCCCCGAGCCCGTGGCCCCCGAGGCTCCGCAGGCGCCCCAGGCGCCCCAGGAGGTGGTCCTCGCCGCGCCGCCGCCCCTGCCGCCCGCCCCGTGGAAGAAGGTCGGCCCGGTGATCACGCTCGGCAATCCCGGTGCGGACGGCGAAATCGAACTCGCCGGGGCCCCGACGGCGGCCTCCCTGCCGGCGCGCCCCGGCGTCCCCGCGTCCCCGCCCGCCCTGCCCGCCCTGCCCGCCAAGGCGGACGTCATGCCGGGCGGCTATCCTCTCACGGAGACCCCGCAGCACCGCCGCCTCGTCCGCGGCGAAGGCATCGACCCGCCCTCCGGCCGCGTCGACGATTTCCGGTGGCAGCGGCCGCGCTGAGGGCCACGCCTCACGCCCAGCGGTCGCTGACGTGTCGCATCCAGGCCTCGCCCGCGAACCCGCTCGTGATCGCCTCCCCGGCCCGCACCGCGGCGGCGATTTCCGGGTCGCGGGCATGCACCATGGACGTGTGCCGGCGGAACAGCAGGGCCCCGGCGTCGAGGAGCCCATCCAGGAGGCGTGCCTGGGTGCGTCCCTTCACGGCCACGCAGCCCGCCGCGGCCGCATCGGCCATCAAGGCCGCGAGGACCGCCCGCGCCGCTTCCGGGCGCGCCAGAAGCTGCAGCACCCAGCCGACGCCGCCCGGGGCGCCCTGGTAAAGCGCCGCCCCGGCCACCCGTCCCTTGCCGTCGCGCATGACGAGACGCCGGAGCGGACCGCGGCTGCGGTTTCCGGCCGCATGGGAGAGCTGCCAGGCGAAACTGTCGGACGGCCAGTCCGGACGCAGCGCGTAGGTCTCCATCGCGTCCGCAACCGCCGTCGCGAAGCCTCCGTCGTCCGTCGCCTCCACGGCGAGGCCGGCCGGCCTCGCCGGCACCGCCCCGACGAACCGACCGGCGAACCGGTCGACCAGCCTGGCGGCCGGACGGGCGAAGCGTGCGGCCGGCAGCGCGTCGGCCGCGAGCGCGACGGCGAGGCCGGCCGGCTTCAGCACCTTCAGCCACTCCATGCTCTCGGCCGTCACCGTCTCGCCGCCGAGCGCCACCCACAGCTTCTGGGCCTGCACGTTGGTCGGCTCGCTGATGGAGAGATCCTGCGGCCCCTGCAGGAAGGCGCGCACCAGCTTGGCGCCGGCGAGCGGCCGCCGCTGCGGGTCCTCGACCGAGAGGGAGGTCGGCACGGCGGCGCGCAGCCGCCTTCCGCGGAACCACATGCGCAACGGCACCACGCCCGCGAATCCGACCACCCGGCCGTCCTCGACCAGGACCCGCGAGGCGATCTCGGGGTCGAAGTCCGGGTGCCCGAACAGCAGCCCGCGGATGCAGTCCGCCAGGCCGGCAGGCACGGGACGCCGCGCGTCCACAAAGGTCTTCTGAAAAAGCGCCGCGACGGCGGGGATGTCCTCCGCCGTGCAGGCCCGGATCTCGCCCATGTCCCGGTCCCTGCTCGCCGGACGTCATCTGGCCCGGCCGCGCGGAGACATAGCATATAGGCCCCCGGCACGGTGTGGTGGCGGGCGATCTGCAACCTGTTATGTCAGCTTGTCGTTAACGGGGTCAGCCGGCCGGAACGCCTCCCGGCCGGTCTTGCAGGCCCGCTCAGCGCGGCAGGTCGGTGCGGCCCATGAGGGCCAGGTCGATCGAGCGGGCCGCCTGGCGGCCCTCCCGGATCGCCCAGACCACCAGCGACTGGCCGCGCCGCATGTCTCCCGCCGCCCAGATCTTGTCGACCGAGGTCCGGTAGTCCTCGTCGTTCGCCTGGACGTTGCCACGGCCGTCGATGATGACCCCGGACTGCTCCAGCATGCCCTCGCGGACCGGGTGCACGAAGCCCATGGCGAGCAGCACGAGGTCCGCCTTCAGGACGAACTCGCTGCCCGGCACCTTCTGCATCTTGGCGTCGACCTCGACGCAGTGAAGCGTCTTGACCTGTCCGTTCTCGCCCTCGAACCGCTCGGTCAGCACCGAGAACTGCCGTTCGGCGCCCTCCTCGTGCGACGACGAGGTCCTGAGCTTCATCGGCCAGTTCGGCCAGGACAGGAGCTTGTTCTCCTTCTCGGGCGGCTTCGGCATGATCTCGAGCTGGGTGACCGACAGGGCCCCCTGCCGGATCGACGTACCGATGCAGTCCGAGCCGGTGTCGCCGCCGCCGATGACCACCACGTGCTTGCCGCCGGCCAGGATCTGCTCGACGTTGCCGACCGGCTCCTCGGAGACGCGCCGGTTTTGCTGCGGCAGGAAGTCCATCGCGAAATGCACGCCGGCGAGGTCTCGCCCCGGGATCGCCAGGTCGCGCGGCTTCTCCGAGCCGCCCGCGAACATCACCGCGTCGTACTGGGCCTTAAGGTCCTCGACCGAAATCTCGACCCCGACATTGACGTTGTAGTGGAAGACGACGCCTTCCGCTTCCATCTGCTGGACGCGGCGGTCGACGACCGTCTTCTCGAGCTTGAAGTCCGGGATGCCGTAGCGCAGCAGCCCGCCCGCCTTGGCATTCTTCTCGAAGACGTGCACCTCGTGGCCGGCCCGCGCCAGCTGCTGGGCGCCCGCGAGGCCCGCCGGGCCGGAGCCGATCACCGCCACTTTCCGGCCGGTCTTGCGCTTCGGCAGTTCCGGCCTGACCCAGCCCTCGTCCCAGGCCTTGTCGGCGATGGTGCACTCGATCGTCTTGATCGTGACGGGGCTGTCCGTGAGGTTCAGCGTGCAGGACGCTTCGCAGGGCGCCGGGCAGACCCGCCCGGTGAACTCCGGGAAGTTGTTGGTCGAGTGCAGGTTCCGCGCCGCCTCTTCCCAGTTGCCGTGGTAGACGAGGTCGTTCCAGTCCGGGATCTGGTTGTTGACCGGGCAGCCGGTGTGGCAATAGGGGATGCCGCAGTTCATGCAGCGCGCCGCCTGGTCGCGCGTGCCCTGCTCGGAGAGCGGGATCACGAACTCTTTGTAATTGCGGACGCGGTCGTGGGCCGGCCGATACTTGCGATCCTGGCGATCGATTTCGAGAAACCCAGTAACCTTGCCCATCGTTCGTCCCCGTGGCGGCCGTCCCGGCCCGCCGCTTGGCGGTCTACCCCGTTGTCGTGATCCCGGCGGGCCGCACGCGGGCGGCCGGCGCCGGGCTATTTGGCAGGTACCGGCCGCGGGTTCAAGCCCGGGCCGGCACGCCGGCGGCGGAGATCACTCCGCCGCGACGGCCGTGCGCATCCGCTCCATCTCCTGCAGGGCGCGGCGGTACTCGACCGGCATCACCTTGCGGAATTTCGGCAGGAACTCGCCCCAATGCTCCAGGATGTGCCGGGCGCGGTCGGAGCCGGTATAGAGCGCATGGTTCTCCACGAGCTGGCGCAGGCGCTCGCCGTCGTGGCGGGTCATGTCGCTCATGATCTCCACGAGGCCGTGCGCCTCCAGATCGCCGACTGCGTGGTGGCGCTTGGCGGCGAGCTCCTCCTCCTCGATGACCGGCTCCAGCTCGACCATCGAGAGATTGCAGGCCCGGGCGAAGTCGCCCGCCTCGTCGAGCACGTAGGCGATGCCGCCCGACATGCCGGCCGCGAAGTTGCGCCCCGTCCGGCCGAGCACCACCACCACGCCGCCCGTCATGTACTCGCAGCAATGGTCGCCCGCGCCTTCGACCACCGCGACCGCGCCGGAGTTGCGGACCGCGAAGCGCTCGCCCGCGACGCCCCGGAAGTAGGCCTCGCCCTCGGTGGCACCGTACATTACCGTGTTGCCGATGATGATCGACTTCTCGGGGACGAGCTTCACGGCCTCCTTGGCCGGGTAGACGATCAGCCGCCCGCCCGACAGGCCCTTGCCGACATAGTCGTTGGCCGCGCCCTCGAGCTCGAGCGTCACCCCGCGCGCCGCCCAGGCGCCGAAGCTCTGCCCGGCGATGCCCTTGAGCTTGACGTGGATGGTGTCGTCCGGCAGCCCGGCGTGACCGTAGCGCTTGGCGACCTCGCCCGACAGCATGGCGCCGGTGGTCCGGTCCGTGTTGCCGATCGTGGTCTCGATGCGCACCTTCTCGCCCCGCTCGAGCGCCGGCATCGCCTCGGCGATCAGCCGCCGGTCGAGGATCTTGTCGATCTGGTGGTTCTGCGTCTCCGAATGGTGGCCGGCGACCCCCGCCGGCACCTTCGGCCGGTGGAACAGGCGCGAGAAGTCGAGCCCCTTGGCCTTCCAGTGCTGGACCGCATCGGACCGGTCGAGATACTCGATCTGCCCGACCATCTCGTCGAACCGGCGGAAGCCCAGCTCGGCCATGATCTCCCGGACTTCCTCGGCGAGGAAGAAGAAGAAGTTGATCACGTGCTCGGGCTTGCCGACGAAGCGCTTGCGCAGCACCGGGTCCTGGGTGGCGACGCCGACCGGGCAGGTGTTCAGGTGGCACTTGCGCATCATGATGCAGCCCGCCGCGATCAGCGGCGCGGTCGCGAAGCCGAACTCGTCGGCACCGAGCAGCGCGCCGATCACCACGTCGCGTCCCGTCCGCACGCCGCCGTCGACCTGCACGGCGATGCGGCCGCGCAGGTGGTTGGCGAGGAGCGTCTGGTGTGTCTCGGCGAGGCCGATCTCCCAGGGCGAGCCGGCATGCTTGATCGAGGTCAGCGGCGAGGCGCCGGTGCCGCCCTCGAAGCCCGCGATGGTCACATGGTCGGCGCGCGCCTTGGAGACGCCCGCCGCGACCGTCCCGACGCCGATCTCCGAGCCGAGCTTCACCGAGATGGCGGCCGCCGGGTTGACGTTCTTCAGGTCGTAGATGAGCTGCGCCAGGTCCTCGATCGAGTAGATGTCGTGGTGCGGCGGCGGCGAGATCAGGCCCACGCCCGGCGTCGAGTGCCGGACCTTGGCGATCACCGCGTCGACCTTGTGGCCGGGCAGCTGACCGCCTTCGCCGGGCTTGGCGCCCTGCACCATCTTGATCTGGATGACGTCCGAGTTGACGAGGTACTCGGTCGTCACGCCGAACCGGCCCGACGCCACCTGCTTGATGGCCGAGCGCATGGAATCGCCGTTGGGCAGCGGCTTGAACCGGTCGGACTCCTCGCCGCCCTCGCCGGTGTTCGACTTGCCGCCGATCCGGTTCATCGCAATGGCGAGCGTCGTGTGCGCCTCCCGGCTGATCGAGCCGAATGACATCGCGCCCGTCGAGAAGCGCTTGACGATGTCCTTCGCTGGCTCGACCTCGTCGAGTGGCACGGGCGAGCGCCCGAGTTCCTCGGCGGTCCGGATCCGGAACAGGCCGCGGATGGTCAGGAGCCTGCGCGACTGGTCGTTCAGGATCCGGGTATACTCGCGGAACTTCTCCGGCAGGTTCCCGCGCACCGCATGCTGCAGGGCGGTGACCACCGGCGACGTCCAGGCATGCTGCTCGCCCCGGAGCCGCACGGCATACTCGCCGCCGACCTCCAGCATCGAGCGCAGCGTCGGGTCGTCCCCGAACGCCACCCGGTGCCGCCTGACGGTCTCCTCGGCGATCTCGGCGAGGCCGACGCCTTCGATGGAGGTCCGGGTTCCGAAGAAGTAGCGGTCGACGAACTCGGAGGAGAGGCCCACCGCGTCGAAGATCTGGGCCCCGCAATAGGACTGGTAGGTCGAGATGCCCATCTTGGACATGACCTTCAGGATGCCCTTGTCGATCGACTTGATGAACCGGTAGACGATCTCCTTCTCGGTCAGCGGATCCGGGAACTCGTCCTTCATCGCGATCAGCGTCTCGAAGGCGAGGTAGGGGTTGATCGCCTCCGCGCCGTAGCCGGCCAGCACGCAGAAATGGTGCACCTCGCGCGGCTCGCCGGTTTCCACGACGAGGCCCGCCCGGGTCCGGAGCCCCTTGCGGATCAGGTGATGGTGCACGGCCGCGGTGGCGAGCAGCGCCGGGATCGCGATGCGCCCGGAGCCGACCGCACGGTCGCTGAGGATGATGATGTTGTAGACCTGCCCCGTCGCCGAGACCCGCACAGCCGCCTCGGCCTGCACGCAGATGGCGTCGAGCGCCGGGCGCATGCCGGCGGCGCCGTTGGCGGCCGGGTAGGTGGTGTCGATCGTGATGGTGCGGAAGCCCGAGCCCTCGACCGCCTCGATCGCCCGGATCTTCTCCAGGTCCTCGTTGGTCAGGATCGGCTGGCGCACCTCCAGGCGCTTGTGCGCCTCCGAACCCTCCAGGTCGAAGAGGTTCGGCCGCGGCCCGATGAAGCTCACGAGGCTCATGACGAGCTCCTCGCGGATCGGGTCGATCGGCGGGTTCGTCACCTGCGCGAAGTTCTGCTTGAAATAGGTGTAGAGCAGCTTCGACTTGTCGGAGAGCGCGGAGATCGGCGTGTCCGTGCCCATCGAGCCGACCGCCTCCTGGCCCGTGGTCGCCATCGGCGCCATGAGCAGGTTCACGTCCTCCTGCGTGTAGCCGAAGGCCTGCTGCAGGTCGAGCAGCGACTCCAGCGTCTTCGGCGCCTGCGGCGGCACCTCCGGCAGGTCCTCGGCGACGAGCTGAGTGTGCTCGATCCACTCCCGGTAGGGGTGGGCCGAGGCCATCTGGTGCTTGATCTCCTCGTCGGAGACGATGCACCCCTTCTCCAGGTCGAGCAGCAGCATCTTGCCCGGCTGCAGCCGCCACTTGGAGACGATGCTCTCCTGCGGGATCGGCAGCACGCCCTCTTCGGACGACAGGATGACCCGGTCGTCGTCGGTCACAACGTAGCGCGCCGGCCGGAGGCCGTTGCGGTCGAGGGTGGCGCCGATCGAGCGGCCGTCCGTGAAGCAGATCGCGGCCGGCCCGTCCCACGGCTCCATGATGGCGGCGTGGTACTCGTAGAAGGCCTTCCGCTCCTCGTCCATCAGCGCGTTGCCGGCCCAGGCCTCGGGGATGAGCGTCATCACCGCATGCGGCAGCGAGTAGCCGCCCATGACCAGGAACTCGAGCGCGTTGTCGAAGCAGGCCGTGTCGGACTGGCCCTCGTAGGAGATCGGCCAGATCTTCTCGATCTCGTCGCCGAAGAGCTTGGAGGTCGTCGACGCCTGGCGCGCATACATCCAGTTGACGTTGCCGCGCAGCGTGTTGATCTCGCCGTTGTGGGCGACCATCCGGTACGGGTGGGCGAGCTTCCACGACGGGAAGGTGTTGGTCGAGAAGCGCTGGTGCACGAGCGCGAGCGCCGAGACGAAGCGCGGGTCGTGCAGGTCCTTGTAGTAGGCCGCGACCTGGTAGCTGAGGAACATCCCCTTGTAGACGACCGTGCGCGACGAGAAGCTCACGACATAGAACGAATCCTGGTCGCGCTTGGTCTGGCCGTTCCAGTCGGCCTCGTAGACGTAGCCCGAGATCGTCTTGCGGGTGATGTAGAGGCGCCGCTCCAGGTCGTCCTGGTCGGCATAGCGGGCCGTGGCCGTGACGAAGACCTGCTTCTGCACAGGCTCGGTCGCCCGCACCCCGTCCGACAGGCAGGCATTGTCGACCGGCACGTCGCGCCAGCCGAGGATCTTCAGCCCCGCCTCGCGGATCACCTTCTGGATGATGGTGACGGCGCGGTCGCGCTCGCCGGCCTCGCGCGGCAGGAAGATCTGGCCGATGCCGTACTGACCGGCCTCGGGGAGCTGGAAGCCGAGCTTCGCGCACTCCTCCTTGAAGAAGAGGTGCGGGATCTGCACCAGGATGCCGGCGCCGTCGCCCATCAGCGGATCGGCCCCGACCGCCCCGCGGTGCTCGAGGTTCTCCAGGATCTTCAAGGCGTCGGTGACGATCGCGTGGCTCTTCACGCCCTTGAGGTTGGCGATGAAGCCGACCCCGCAGGCGTCGCGGCCCTGCGGGTCGAGGAACATGCCCTCCGCCTTGGGCAGCGGATCGGTTTTCACGGTCGTGGACGCCGCCGCGGCCGCGGTCGCGGTCGTGGCTCCGGCTTGAGCGGCACCGAAAGGTCCTTCAGCCTCGATCCTGGCCATGGATCCGTCCTCGTCTCGTCTGTTCGTCCCGGCTGCGCCCGCGTCGGGCGCGACGTCCGGAACATGGCTTCACGCTCGCGGTTCTCCAGGGCGCCCCGGCAAATTCCGCCGCGCCGGCCCCTTCACGGACCTGCGACGATGGACCCTGCCGGCATCGCCGGACTTTCGGAAGGTCGGCGGCTCCCGGTCTCCGACCGGATCGTCCGCCATCGGACCGCCGCATGCTCTCCGGCATGCTGTCGCAGCCATGCCGCCGGCAACCCCACCGGGCCTCCAGCGGCCTTCGACGCCCATCCTCCCGGCGACACCGTCGCGCCCCGGGGAATTGGACAGTAATACTGTCCTATCCCGGGTCGGACCATGCCAGAATTCCCCGCCGCCCGCAAGCCGCATTCTGAGCCGGCGATTATCTTTCTTTCGGGGAGGCCCCTGCAACCGGTCATTTTCGCAAACAGACGCGGGGGCGTACGAAAGAATGTTTCGCCTCCGGAAACGACGCATCGCACCGTCGCATTCCGGACCGCTTCCCGCTAGACGGAGGGGAGCGGCGGGTCCGGATCGGACCGCCAAGGGAGACCTCGCATGATCTTCGCATCCGACAACTGGGCCGGCGCCTCTGACAAGGTCATGGCCGCGCTCGCCGAGGCCAACGCGGGCCCGTCGCCGGCCTACGGGGTCGACGAGATCACCCGCCGCCTCGAGGCCCGCATGGCGGACCTCTTCGAAACCGACGTCGCCGTCTTCCTGGTCGCGACCGGCACGGGCGCGAACGCGCTCTCCATCGCCGCCTTCGCGCCACCCTGGGGCGCGGTCCTCTGCCACGAGGGTGCCCACCTGGCCAGCGACGAGTGCGGCGCCCCCGAATTCTTCGCCGGCACCAAGACCGTTGGACTGCCGGGCGCCCGCGCCAAGCTCGACCCGGCGACCGTCACCGCCGCGCTCATGGAGCTGCCGGCCGGCGTCGTCCATCACTCCCAGCCCGCCGTCCTGTCGCTCACCAACGCCACCGAACTCGGTACCGTCTACACGCCCGACGAGGTCGCCGCGCTTTCGGCCGTCGCGCGCACGCGCCGGATGGCGGTGCACATGGACGGCGCCCGCCTCGCCAACGCCATCTCGCACCTGGAGGTCGCCCCCTCGGCGCTGACCTGGCGCGCCGGCGTCGACGTCCTCTCCTTCGGCGCCACCAAGGGCGGCGCCTTCATGGCCGAGGCGGTCGTGCTCTTCGACCGTTCGCGCGCCGAGGCCATGGGCTATCTCCGCAAGCGCGCCGGCCAGCTCGTCTCCAAGCACCGCTTCGTCGCCGCCCAGTTCGACGCCTGGCTCGACGACGAGCACTGGCTCGATCTCGCCGACCACGCCAACGCCATGGCGGCCCGCCTCGCCGCCGGCCTCCGCCAGGCCGAGAAGGCCCGCCTCGCCTGGGAGCCGCAGGCCAACGAGGTCTTCGCCTACATGGCCCCGGAGACGGCCGCGGCACTGCGCGAGCGCGGCGCCACCTTCTACGAGTGGACGATGACCGGCCTGCCGGCCGAGGACGGCCCCCGCGGCCGCGAGCAGCTCTACCGGCTGGTCGCCAGCTTCCGCACGACGGAGGAGGAGGTGGACGCCTTCCTGGGAGCGATTCGGTAATGGAGCGCGCTACTGCCTGTGGATAATGTGGAGTACAAAGAGGGCACAAAAACAACCACAGGTTGGTTGCATCATTCCCACTGACAGGAAAATTACAATCATAGATAGCTAGCTGTTCCCCTCGCAGATCGATATCCTAAGCCTCGCTGCACGGCGAAGGTACAGCCCTTTACATCTAGAGACATCTGCCTTAAACGACGAAGGGCGGCACACGTGATGTGTACCGCCCTCTTAGTCTTTGTGGTTGCACGTCCGGCGGCGCGTGCTGCCATGAAGACGCGCGACTACTCAGCTTGACACCGTGAGATAGTCGCAAGAGGTCCCAGTAGTCAAGCCGCCGGAGGCGCTGGCTATGAAGCCTGGCGATAGGACTCCGCGCTCGGGACAGTACGAGCGAGTTGGCCCCCGTGGGGGCAAAATCCCTGGTGAAATCACGTCGACGCGTGGCAATCCGTTACCGCCGACTCCGAAGGCAGGCCAGAGCTACCGTTTGGTCGATCCAACGAAGTCTGGTGCGAAGCGCTGATGGGAAGACGAAGCCCGCGTTTGACCAAGGACATGGCGTCTGAGATCCGGCGCCTGTCGCGAGAGACCGATCTGCTTCAACATGAAATTGCTGCGCAGCTCGGAATAAATCAGGGACGCGTCTCTGAAGTTCTGAATGGCAAGCGTTTTCCAGAAGGCCCTACAAAGGGCACTTGGGAAGCGGCTACAGCGGACCGCCTGCTGTAAGGTAGTCTCTTAAGTAGAGCGCCCCGGAATCCGGGGCGCTCGTTCATCCGCTCGACGGGTCGGGCCCTCAGGCGGCCTGCGCCTCGATCTGCTTCGCCGACGCGTTGGCGGCGGTGGAGATCGGGATCTGGCGCGGCTTCATGGCCTCGGGAAGCTCGCGCACGAGGTCGATGTGCAGGAGCCCGTTCTCGAGGCTCGCGGCCTTCACCACCACGTAGTCGGCGAGCTGGAAGCGACGCTCGAAGGCGCGCGAGGCGATGCCGCGGTAGAGGACCTCGCGGTCGTTGCCCTCGTCCTTCTTGTCGCCCTTCACCGTCAGGGTGTTCTCCTTGGCCTCGATCGAGATGTCCTTCTCGCCGAAGCCGGCGACGGCCATCGAGATCCGGTACGAGGTCTCGCCGGTGCGCTCGATGTTGTAGGGCGGGTAGGTCGGCTGGCTCGCGGCCTCGTTGCCGAGCGAATCGATCAGCGAGAACAGGCGGTCGAAGCCGACGGTCGAACGATAGAGCGGAGCGAAGTCGATACGCATGGGATCAGTCCTCCGAAAGAGCAACTGGTTGGGATCGAGGGATCGGTCCCCAGGGCGCTGGCCCCGTCCCCGCCTCCACTGGACCGCGGGTCTCGGACCTCCCTCGCGGACCCGGTCTCCGGCGTCCGCAATCGATGAGGTAGGTAGGCCCCGGAGGCCTTTCAAGAGCCCCCGTTGAACGCCCGATGAACCCCGGGTTCCGCAGCGGTTCAGCGCCCCGGAGGCACTCTGATGTTCGGCCGTTGCGCTGTCTCTCGACCCCGCGCCGGTGCCGCCGGCGGGTGGCATCGGGACCGGGGAGGCTCGCGGGAGAAAGCGCCGGTGACGATCCCGGGGTGGACCCGGCCCTAGCGGCCACGGCTCCCGCCGCGTCGGCTCCCGCGGCGAAGGCCCGTTGAGCCGGGACGCCGCCTCGGATATCTCGGGGGGACGGATGTCGGCCGCCGCCGTCGTCCGTCCCAACCGGGGGGCCCGGCCGGAGCCCGCATGACGCTCGTCGACTTCGAGGACAACCCGATTCCGCCGGACGTCTCCGCGGGTCACTTCGACACGCCCGCGGAGAGCCGGCTGCGCTACGCCGTCTGGCGCCCGGAGAGCTCGCTGCAGAAGGGCACCGTCTGCATCCTGCAGGGCCGCGCCGAGTTCCTGGAGAAGTATTTCGAGACGGCCCGCGACCTCGTCGTGCGCGGCTTCGCGGTCGCCATGTTCGACTGGCGCGGCCAGGGCGGCTCGCTGCGCCAGCGCAAGGCGCGCCACAAGGGCCACGTCGACGACTTCGCCGAATACGTCGCCGATCTCGACGCCTTCATGACGCAGGTCGTGCTGCCGAACTGCCCGCCGCCCTTCTACGGCCTCGCCCACTCGACGGGCGCCACCGTGCTGCTGCTCGCCTCCCCGTCCTTGCGCAACCGCTTCCGCCGCAACGTCTGCCTCGCGCCCCTTCTGGGCTTCGGCGACACCGGCTGGCCGCAGGAGGTGGTCGCGCCGCTGTCGCGGGTGCTCGCCGCCGTCGGGCTCAAGCGCAGCCTCATCCCCGGCGCCTCCCGGCACCGCCTGTACGATCGCCCCTTCGAGGAAAACAGGCTGACCTCCGACCCCCGCCGATACCGGCGCAACATCGGCATCGCGAAGGCCCATCCGGAGCTCACCGTCGACGCGCCGACGATCGGCTGGGTGCGCGCCGCCGTGGACGCCATGGGGGAGCTCGACGACGTCGACTACGTGGAGAAGATCCGCATCCCGACGCTCCTGGTCGCCGCCGGTGCCGACCGCATCGTCTCCAACGTCGCCATCGAGCGCCTCGCCCGGACCCTGAAGGCGAGCCACCTCGTCGTCATTCCGGGGGCCCGCCACGAACTCCTGCAGGAATCCGACGTCTACCGGGAGCAGGCGCTCGCCGCCTTCGACGCGTTCGTGCCGGGCAGCTGACGCCTCAGCCGCCGGCGAGCAGCGCGAGCACCTGGGCGTGGAGCCGCCGGTCCCCGGACGCCACCACGCTGCCGCCCTGCGGCGCGGGGTTGCCGGCCCAGTCCGTCACGATGCCGCCGGCGCCCTCGATGACCGGGATCAGCGGCACGATGTCGTAGGCCTGCAGCCCGGTCTCCACCACCACGTCCACGTGACCGGCCGCCACCATGCAGTAGGCGTAGCAGTCGCAGCCGTAGCGGGCGAGCCGCACGCGCGATTCGACCCGGTCGTAGGCCTCCCGCGCCGCCCCCTTGAAGAGGGCCGGCGTCGTCGTGAAGAGCACCGCGTCGGAGAGCTCCGCGCAGGGGCGCGCCCGGAGCGTGCGCGTGCCGTCCGGCCCCCGGTACCAGGCCCGGCGCCCGTCGCCTGCGAAACGCTCGCCCGTGAAGGGCTGGTACATCATGCCGAGGTTCGGGACCCCGTCGCGGGTCAGGCCGATCAGCGTCCCCCAGACCGGCAGGCCGGAGATGAAGGCGCGCGTTCCGTCGATCGGATCGAGCACCCAGACGTGCTCCGCGTCGGTCCGCTCCGGCCCGAATTCCTCGCCGAGGATGCCGTGGGACGGGTGGTGCAGCCCGATCAGAGCCCGCATGGCCGCCTCGGCGGCACGGTCGGCGATCGTGACCGGGTCGTAGGCCTTGCCGGAGCCGGCGGCGGTCTTGTCCTCGACCGCCATCGCGGTGCGGAAATGGGGAAGGATGGCCCGCCCCGCCGCATCCGCCAGCACGTCCAGGAAGTTAGCCAGGCTGTTCTCAGCGGACATGCGCGCGTCTCCGACCCACCCGGCGCGAGGCCCCGGCGCCCGGGCTCGTCCTTCCTAGACCGTTGAGGGACGGGCCGGCAATCCTCCGCGGTGGCGCCGCGCGAACCGGGAAAAATCAGCCCGATGGAGTCAGCCATTGACTTTTGTGCGTCGCAATGCGATTTGTTGCAACGCGGTACGGCGCTTGCGCCTGCCGCAGCCCTCCTTGGGCGTTTCCTCCCTAGACTTGGGCCGCTGACATCCGTCGGCGGCCTTTTTTCTTGGTCCGGGAAGGCGTCCGGTCACTCCGCCGCGAGGGCGGTCGACCGGAACCCGCTGGCGCCGAGCTGAACGATCTCGCCCACGAAGGTCGACAGGTCCGCCGCCAGGCGGCCGAAGCCGGCATGCGGCTCGTAGGTGTCCTCGTTCATGTAGAGCGCGCGGTTGATCTCGATCTGGAGGGCGTGCAGGCCCTTCCCCGGGCGGCCATAGTGCTCCGTGATGAAGCCGCCTGCATAGGGCTTGTTGCGCGCCACCGCGTAGCCGAGCCCGGTCAGGATCTCGACCGCCGAATCGACGAGCCCGGACCAGCAGCTCGTCCCGTAGCGGTCGCCGAGCACGATGTCGGGCCGGCTGCGCTGGTCGAGGCCGCGGATGACCGAGGGCATGGAGTGGCAGTCGACCAGCACCGCGTAGCCGAAGGAGACGTGGAGGCGGGCCAGCATCTTCCTCAGGGCGGCGTGGTAGGGCTTGTAGATGCCCTCGATCCGCTCCAGGGCCTCGTCGACCTCGAGCGGCCGCGCATAGATCTCCTCCTGCTCGGCGACGATCCGGGCGATCGTCCCGAGCCCGCCCGCGACCCTGAGCGACCGCACGTTCGCATAGGCCGGCAGGCGTCCGGTGAACATCTTCGGGTCGAGCTCGTAGGGCTCCCGGTTCACGTCAAGATAGGCCCGCGGGAAGTTGGCGCGCATGAGCGGCGCGCCGTGCGCCGGCACCGAGCCGAAGAGCTCGTCGACGAAGCTGTCCTCGGATCGGCGGATGCGCCGGCCGTCCAGCCGTGATGCGTCGAGGAAGCTCTGCGGATAGCCTGTCCCGCTGTGCGGCGAATTGAACAGGAAGGGCACGCGGATCTCGTCCGGCGTGAGCACCTCGAAAGGCGGGTCGGATGAAAAATCCCGGACGATCCGCACCGTGCGCCGCGCGCTCCCCTGATCGGGCCGTGCTTTCCGGCCCGCGCCGCGCCGTCTGGGGCGCGGTTCGGGCCTGTCGACATGTTGCCTGGAAACCACCCGCCTTGTCCATGGTTGCGTGGGCGACGACCTGCCCCGACGGCTTCACCGGATATTTACCGCGCCCCGGGTCTATGAGAGTGATACGCAGCGACCGGCATGGATGCTTTCGGATGGATTCGATGACGCGCATTCTCCTCGCCGAAGACGACAACGACATGCGTCGTTTCCTCGCCAAGGCCCTGCAGAGCGCCGGCTACGACGTCGTGTCGTTCGACAACGGCAAGAGCGCCTACGAACGGCTGCGCGAAGAGCCCTTCACGCTGCTCCTGACCGATATCGTGATGCCCGAGATGGACGGTATCGAACTCGCCCGGCGCGCAACCCAGCTCGACCCCGACCTGAAGGTGATGTTCATCACCGGCTTCGCGGCCGTGGCGCTCAACCCCGATTCGAACGCCCCCAAGGACGCCAAGGTGCTCTCCAAGCCCTTCCACCTGCGCGATCTCGTTCGCGAGGTCGAGAAACTGGTGGCCGCGTAAGGCGCTACGTAGAAACGCCTAGTCCGGATCACGTCCGCGCCGGCATAACAGATGTGACGCCTTGGCCGGTCGCGAATGTCTCCGGCCGGCCTGTCAGCATCTTGTACGCTTTTCATTTTTGAAATCTAATCCTTCCGACAACAAGGGCCCCAAGGGTCCGGTTCTCGGGAGGAACCCCATGTCGGAAGAGAAGAAAGTCGGACGTCGCCGATTCCTGACCGGTTCGGCCGTGGCCGCTGCGGCCGTGGCCGCCCCCTCGGTCGTGAAGGCCCAGGGGCCGATCAGCATGCGCTGGCAGTCGACCTGGCCATCGAAGGACATCTTCCACGAATACGCCCAGGACTTCGCCAAGAAGGTCAACGACATGACCGGCGGCGACCTGAAGATCGAGGTGCTCCCGGCGGGCGCCGTCGTGCCGGCCTTCGGCCTGCTCGAGGCCGTGTCCAAGGGCACGCTCGACGGCGGCCACGGGGTGCTCGTCTACCACTACGGCAAGCAGACCGCCCTCGCCCTTTGGGGCTCCGGCCCGGGCTTCGCCATGGACGCCAACATGCTGCTCGCCTGGCACAAGTACGGCGGCGGCAAGGAGCTCCTCGCCAAGCTCTATGATTCGATCGGCGCCAACGTGGTGTCCTTCCCCTACGGCCCGATGCCGACCCAGCCGCTCGGCTGGTTCAAGAACCCGATCGCCAAGGAGGAGGACCTGAAGGGCCTCAAGTACCGGACGGTCGGCATCTCGATCGACGTCTTCACCGCGCTCGGCGCCGCCGTGAACGCGCTTCCGGGCGGCGAGATCGTCTCCGCCATGGACCGCGGCCTCCTCGACGCCGCCGAGTTCAACAACGCTTCGTCGGACCGCGTGCTCGGCTTCCCGGACGTCTCCAAGGTCTGCATGCTGCAGAGCTACCACCAGAACGCCGAGCAGTTCGAGATCATGTTCAACAAGGACCGCTACAACGCGCTCCCCGAGAAGATGCGCGCCATCATCGCCAACGCGGTGGACGCAGCCTCGGCCGACATGTCCTGGAAGGCGATCGACCGCTACTCGACCGACTACGCCGAGATGCAGACCAAGGACAAGGTCCGCTTCTTCAAGACGCCCGACGCGATCCTCAAGCGCCAGCTCGAGGTCTACGACCAGGTCACGGCCAAGAAGTCCGGCGAGAACCCGCTCTTCAAGGAGATCCTGGAGAGCCAGATCGCCTTCGCGCGGCGGGCCACCCGCTGGGAGCAGGACACGGTGGTCAGCCGCCGCATGGCCTACGACCACTACTTCGGCGCGAACGGCACGCTCCGCAGAACCTGACGACCGCCATAGCCCCGCGCGGGCCCGGCCGGACCACCACCGGCCGGGCCCGATGCGTTCGGCACCTCATGACGTTTTCCTGACGGACTGGATGTCCCGATGACCATCGAGCGATTGCTGCACGCCATCGACGGCATCAGCACCTTCGTCGGCAAGGCTGCGGCCTGGCTGATCGTGGGACTGATGCTCCTCGTCTGCGCGGAGGTCTTCAAGCGCTACATCCTCAACGCGCCCACGGCCTGGATCTTCGACGCCTCCAACATGTTCTACGGCACGCTGTTCATGCTGGCCGGCGCCTACGCGCTCGCCCAGAACGCGCACGTGCGGGGGGACTTCCTGTACAGCTCGATGCGCCCGCGCACGCAGGCGACGCTCGACCTGATCCTCTACGTCGTCTTCTTCGTCCCCGGCATCGCGGCTCTGGTCTATGCCGGCACGCACTACGCCGCCGACAGCTGGCGCATCGCCGAGCACTCGAACGTCACCGCCGACGGCCCGCCGGTCTACCACTTCAAGACCGTCATCCCGATCGCCGGCGCCCTGGTCCTGCTCCAGGGCTTCGCCGAGATCATCCGCTGCATCGTCTGCCTGAGGACCGGCGAGTGGCCCTCGCGGCTCAGCGACGTCAACGAGATCGACGTGGTCGAGGAGCAGCTCGCCGGCAGCCAGTACGTGGACGAGGAGACGCGCAAGTTCGCCATCGAGAAGGCCCACGACATCGACGAATCGGCGCGCCAGCGCGGGCGTGGAGAACACATCACATGAGCGATCCCGCCCTCGGCCTCCTGATGCTGGTCCTGATCGTCGTCGTGATCATGCTGGGCTTCCCGACGGCCTTCACGCTGATGGGCCTCGGCATCTTCTTCGGCTTCATCGCCTACTTCAAGTCGGGCCAGGCCTTCGCCGACAACCTGGTCTTCGACCTCATGGTCCAGCGCACCTACGGGGCCATGACCAACGACGTGCTGATCTCCATCCCGCTCTTCGTGCTGATGGGCTACGTGATGGAGCGCGGCGCGCTGGTCGACAAGATGTTCTACTCGATCCAGCTCGCCTTCCGGAACGTGCCGGCCTCCCTGGCGGTCGCCACCCTGGTGGTCTGCACCTTCTGGGGCATCGCCTCCGGCCTCGTCGGCGCGGTCGTGGTGCTGATGGGCGTCATCGCCTTCAACCCGATGCTCCGCGCCGGCTACGACGTGCGCCTCGCCTCGGGCGTGATCACCGCCGGCGGCACGCTCGGCATCCTGATCCCGCCCTCGGTGATGATCATCGTCTTCGCCGCCGTCGCCGGCCAGTCGGTGGTCAAGCTCTACGCCGCGGCCATGTTCCCCGGCTTCTTCCTGTCGCTCCTCTACCTCGCCTACATCATCGGCTGGGCGCTCCTGAACCCCTCGGTCGCCCCGAAGCTCACGGAGGAGCAGACCCGCGTGCCCGTGCCGGACTGGGTCCGCAGCTTCCAGCGCCTCTACTCGCCCAACATGGCGGCCGGCCTCGCCCGCGCCGCCGCCAGCCCGGGGCTCGCCGGCAAGGTCGAGATCGACGGCCGGCCGATGGGCTACCGGGCGATCCTGGCCAACCTCTTCTACGCCCTCGTGCCCTTCATCATGACCGCCGCGACCTTCGCGCTCATCTGGTGGTACGTGGTCATCCACCAGCAGAAGCGCGCCCTGGCGGTCCCGAGCGGCCTGGAGGAGCTCGGCGGCGGCCTTCAGGAGCTGGGCGACCCCGCGGCCGCCGAGCCCGCCGCGGCGGCCGGCCCGCCGACCGCCTTCTACATCTGGTTCGGCGTCCTGGCGCTCGCCGCCGCCGTCATGATGATCCGCTACTACCGGCGCATGGACGCCGAGCGCTTCGAGGTCGTGAAGCTGCTAACAACCTCCATCGCGCCGCTCGGCACCCTGACGGTGGTCGTCCTGGTCGTCATCCTGTTCGGCATCACCACCGCCACCGAATCGGCCGCCGTCGGCGCCGCCGGCGCCTTCCTGCTCGCCTGGCAGGCACGCACTCTCGACTGGAAGCGCACCAAGGAGGCGGTCTTCCTGACCGCCAAGACGACCGCGATGGTGTGCTGGCTCTTCGTCGGCTCCGCCCTCTTCTCCGGCGTCTTCGCCATCCTGGGCGGACAGGCGCTGATCGAGAAGTGGGTCCTGGCCTTCGACCTGAGCCCCCTGCAGTTCATGATCCTCAGCCAGGCGATCATCTTCGTGCTCGGCTGGCCGCTCGAGTGGACCGAGATCATCGTCATCTTCGTGCCGATCTTCCTGCCGCTCCTGAAGCACTTCCAGATCGACCCGATCCTCTGGGGCGTGCTGGTCTTCGTGAACCTGCAGGCGGCCTTCCTGTCGCCACCGGTCGCCATGTCGGCCTTCTACCTGAAGGGTGTCGCTCCCGCGCACGTGACCATCAACCAGATCTTCGCCGGCATGATGCCCTACATGCTGATCGTGATCCTCTGCATGGTCATCATGTACCTGTGGCCCGGCCTGACGCTCTGGCTGCCGGAATTCCTTTACGGAAACTGACCGACCGCCATGCACGACCTCAACAGACTGACGGCCCGCGAGGCCGCCGCGCTCGTCCGCGACGGCCGCGTCACGGCCCTCGACCTCGTCGACGCCTGCCTCTCCCGCATCGCCGCGCGCGAGGACGAGGTGCGCGCCTGGGCCCATCTTGACCCCGGCCTCGCCCTGGAGGAGGCCGCCCGCGCCGACAGGGAACGCGCCGAAGGCCGGCCGCTCGGCCCCCTCCACGGGGTTCCGGTGGCCCTCAAGGATGTCATCGACACCGCCGACTATCCGACCGAGCACGGCTCGCCCGCCTACGCGGGCCGGCGGCCCGAAGCGGACTCCGCCGTGGCGGCGGCCCTGCGCGCGGCCGGCGCCGTCGTGATCGGCAAGACGGTCACCTGCGAGCTGGCGACCCACGTCCCCGGCCCGACCCGAAACCCGGCCGACCTCTCCCGCAGCCCCGGCGGCTCCTCGTCCGGCTCCGCCGCGGCCGTCGCCGACCACATGGTCCCCGCCACCCTCGGCACCCAGACGCTCGGCTCGGTGATCCGCCCGGCCGCCTTCTGCGGCGTATACGGCTTCAAGCCGAGCTTCGGCGCCATCCCGCGCACGGGCGTCCTGGAGCAGTCTCCGACCCTCGACACGGTCGGCGTCTTCGCCCGCTCGGTGGAGGACCTCGCGCTCCTCGGCGACGCGCTCTTCGGCCACGACCCGCGCGACGCGGCGACCCGGCCGCGGAGCCGGCCGGCGCTGCTCGAGACGGTCACGGCGCCCTGGCCGGTGCCGCCGACCTTCGCCCTCGTCCGCTCCGACCGCTGGGCCGACCTCGACCGCGACCAGCGCGAGGCGATCGCCGAGCTGGCCGGCGAGCTCGGCGCCCGGGTCACCGAGATCGAGTTCGGCTACGCCTTCGAGGAGGGCGTGGCGGCCGCCCGAACGATCCGCATCGTCGAGTTCGCGCGCGCCTTCGGGCCCCTCGCCGACCGAAGCCCGGAACTGGTCCACCCGGATCTCCGGGCCGTCGTTGAGGCGGGCCGGGACGTCCCGGCGGTCGCCTACCTGGACGCCCTCGACACCCGCAGCCGGCTCGGCCGCACGGCCCGGTCGATCTTCCTCGACCACGGCGCGATCCTGACCCCCGCCGCCCTCGGCACAGCCCCGGAGGCCCTCGCCGGCACCGGCGACCCGCATTTCTGCAGCCTCTGGACCCTGCTCGGCACCCCCGCCGTGAGCCTGCCGCTCTTCGAATCCGGCGGCCTGCCGATGGCCGTGCAGCTCGTCGGCGACCGCGGCGACGACGCCCGCCTGCTGCGCTCCGCCGCCCTCCTGGTCCGCGAGCTCGCCGGGGCCGAAGCCTGAGCCCTTGGGGCTTGCGGCCCCCCGCAAGACTGGCTATAGACCTCCTCGCCGACGGCATCCCGACCCGCCGGCCCATGGAACGGGCGTGTAGCTCAGCGGGAGAGCACTACGTTGACATCGTAGGGGTCACAGGTTCGATCCCTGTCACGCCCACCATCCGTTCCCCCGATCACCGCTCCTTGCCCAGCCTCTCCGCCGCCGCGCGGAACGTGGCCGTCGCCTCGTCGTCGAAGCGCATGGCGGTCAGGAACTGGGCGACCGTGTAGCCCGGGGCCGTCCGGGCGATCGCGGCACGGTAAGCGACCGCCTCTCCGGGGCGGCCGGCCAGGGTCAGCGCGTAGGCGGCGATCGCCTGGATATGCGCATGCGCGTTCGGCCGGGCGGCGGCGCGGATCGCCCAATCGGCCGCCTCGGCGTAGCGGCCGAGCCGCATTAGCGCCATGGCGCGCGCGCCGTAGATCCCGAACAGCATCGGGTCGAACGGGCTGAGCCGCCGCGACTCGTCCGAATAGCCGATCGCCGCCGCGGCATCCCCGTCCTGGGAGTGCACGAAGGCGAGGCTGTAATGCCCTTGCGCGAAGTTGGGACTGAGGTCGATCGCCTGTTCGAGTTCCGGCAGCGCGAGGTCCTGCCGGCCCTGGAGCCAGAGCGCCCGTCCCATCGCCCAGTGCGCCGATGGGTCCCGGTCGTCCGCGCCGAGGCTCCGGCCCGCGGTCTCCAGCGCCCGCCCGATCTCCGCCTCCCGCGGCGCCCAGCCCTGGAAGGCGTCCTGGAAATGCGTGAAGGACAGCGCCGCCCAGGCCCGCGAGAAGGTCGGGTCGAGCGTGGTGGCGCGCGCGAGGAAGCCGCGCGCCAGGGCGTTGTCGTCCTGGCTGAAGCGGTACATGTGCCAGAGCCCCCGGTGCAGGGCCTCCCAGGCGTCGAGACCGTTCGGGGGCTTGAGGATGGCCCGGTTGCGCTCCGAGGCCTCGACCTCCTCGGCCACCGCCGCGACGATCCGGTCGCCGATCTCCTCCACCAGCAGGAAGGCGTCCGCCGCGCGCGGCCGGTAGTCCTCGGCCCAGAGCAGGCGGCCGGTCGCCGCCTCCGCCAGTTCCGCCGTCACCATGGTGCGACCGCCCGCCTGCCGGATGGTGCCCGTCACCCGGTAGTCGACGCCGAGCAGGCCCGCCGCCTCCGCGGCCCCCATGCCCCGGTCGCGCAACGCGAAGACGCTCGCCGGCGCGATCACGACGAGGATCCGCAGCTTGGCGAGGCGCGTGGCGATGTCGGTCGCGAGCGCGTCGGCCGGCCCGCCCGGCCCCTCCGCCGGCGCCGCCCGGAAGGGCATGACGGCGAGCGATGCGCGCCGCGGCCCTCCCGGGACCGGTCCGGGCGGCGGCGCGACGTCGTCGACCGGCAGGACCGCGGCAGGAGCGGACCGCGCCGGCGCGGCCGGGCGCAACTGGCGCCGCATGTGCCGCAGAGGCGCCGGGTCGAGCCCCTCGGCCTGGAAATGGCCGACCGCCGCCTCCACCCGCGCGTCCGCCTCGGCCGGGAGACCCTCGTCCAACAGGGCCCCGATCAGCCGGCGCTGCACCTCCAGCTCCGTCGGGGCGAGCGCCGCCAGCGCCTCCAGACGGCGGATCCGCGCGCTGCCGGTCTCCCGCGCCGCCAGGTGGTCGAGAAGCGCCCGGTGCCGCTCCCGGAGCCGCCGGCGCTCGGCCGCCAGCCAGGCGTCGAACACCGGGCTCCGCGCCAGCTCGAGCCCTTCCAGCAGGTCTCCGGCGAAGAGCGACGCGAGGCCGTCGAGCAGCTCGGTCGGAAGCCCGTCGAGCCCGGCCGCGAAGGCCGCGTCGACCATCGTCACGTCGACGGCCGCGTCGGCGAGGTCGAGCGCCACCGTGTCGGCCCTGGCGACCACCCGCGACGTCCCCGGCCCGTCGACCAGACCGCGGATCTTGCTGAGGCACCAGCGCAGCTCGCCGCGCGGATCGTCGGGTCCTTCGAAGAAGATCTCGCAGAGCCGCCCGCGTCCGACCGGCCGGGCGGAAAGGGCCAGGTAGGCGGTCAAGGCCCGGACCTTGCGCGAGGCCGGCAGGTCGACCGGGACGCCGCCGCGCTCCACCGCCATCGGCCCGAGAAGCCGGATCTGCAGCGCCGGCGCCGGCCGGCCGTCCGGGGAGACCGTTTCCACGCCCTCTTCCACGCTCGTCCCCACGCCCGTCCGGGACTGTCTCCATGGGTGCCGGGGCGGCTTCGGCCGCCGCGGTCGTCAGGGGCGAGTGTAGCAGAAGAACGACCATATCGGAGACCGACATGACCGGCGCAACCGCCACCATCGCCACCATCGCCAGCATCGCCCCGTCGAGCGCCGACCTCGCGGCCCTGAAGGCCCGCCAGCAGGGCGCCTGGTCGTCGGGCGACTACGCCATCATCGGCACGACCCTGCAGATCGTCGGCGAGAGCCTGTGCGAGGCCCTCGACCTGAAGCCCGGCTCGCGCGTCCTCGACGTCGCGGCCGGCAACGGCAACGCCAGCCTGGCGGCGGCCCGCCGCTGGTGCGACGTCGTCTCGACCGACTATGTCGGCGCCCTTCTGGAGCGCGGTCGCGCCCGGGCCGAGGCGGAGGTGCTGCCGATCGCGTTCCAGGAGGCCGACGCCGAGGCCCTGCCCTTCGACGATGCCGGCTTCGACGCGGTCCTCTCCACCTTCGGGGTCATGTTCACCCCCGACCAGGAGCGCGCCGCCGGCGAGATGGTCCGCGTCTGCCGCCGCGGCGGACGGATCGGCCTCGCCAACTGGACGCCGGACGGCTTCATCGGCCAGCTCTTCCGCACCATCGGCCGCCACGTGCCGCCGCCGGCCGGGGCCCGCTCGCCTGCGCTCTGGGGAACCCGGGCGCGCCTCGACGAGCTCTTCGGGCCGCACGGCGCCACCGTCTCCGCCGAGAGCCGGCACTTCACCTTCCGGTACCGCTCGCCGGCCCACTTCGTCGACGTCTTCCGGACCTGGTACGGCCCAGTCCTGAAGGCCTTCGCGGCCCTGCCGGTCCTCGGCCAGCAGGCCCTCGAGCGCGACATCCTGGACCTCGTCGGCCGCTTCAACCGCGCGACGGACGGCACCATGGTGGTGCCGAGCGAGTATCTCGAGGTGGTGGTGACCCGCTGACGGGGCCCTCAGAGGGTCTTCGTGACCTTCTGCAGGAAGGGCGGGCGATCCGGGTCGAAGCCCTTGGCCCGGGTCGCCGCCTCGATCGCCGCATAGGCGGGCCCCAGCATGGCGACCGGGTCGAGCACCGGGTGCGCGTCGCCGATCCACGGCAGCGTGGACCGGGGACCGCCGGCGACCAGGATCGGCTCGCCCTCGGCGGCGAGGTCGGCGGCGAGCCCGTCGACCGTCGCCGCCGTGGCGTCGTCCTGGCGCAACGCCAGCACGGGCGTGTCCGCCGCGATGGCCGCCCGCGGCCCGTGCCGCAGCTCCGCGGCGCTGTAGCCGAGCGCCGGCAGCCGCACCGTCTCCGAAATCTTCAGGGCGAGTTCGCGGGCCGGCCCGAAGCCGTAGCCGCGCGCCGCCACGAAGGCCGCCCGCGCCGTCGCGAGTTGCGCCCCCCAGGCCGACCAGTCGAGCCCGAGCGCCGCCGCGAAGCGGTCGGGCGCCGCCGCGCAGGCGGCCAGGAGGTCGCGGTCGTCCGCCGCCTCGGCGATCAGGCGGGCGCCCGCCAGCATGGAGACGACCACCGACTTGGTCGCCGCCACCGAAAGCTCCGGCCCCGCCGCCAGCGGCACGACGAGGCCCGCCGCCGCGGCGACCGGCGAGGCCGTCTCGTTGACGAGGGCGAGCGTCAGCGCGCCGGCCGCCTCCGCGGCCCGGGTGGCCGCGACCAGGTCCGGGCTGCCGCCCGACTGCGAGATCACCACGAACAGCGCGCCGGCGAGCGCCGACGGCCGCCGGTAGCTCGTCACCACCGAGGGCGCCGCCGCCGACACCGCGATGCCGAGATGGGTCTCGATCAGGTAGCGCAGGTGGACGCCCGCATGTCCCGAGCTCCCGCGCCCGCAGATCACCGCGAAGGGCGGGTCGGCCGCGCGGATCGCCGATGCGGCGGCGGAGAGCGCGTCCTCCTGGGCGAGCAGCCGCCGCGCCGCGTTCGGGATCTCGGCGATCTCGCGGGCCATCTGGCTGGTCGCGCTCATCGGCCGCCCTCCTCGCCCCCGCGCATCGGCGGCTCGCGCACCTCGGTGACGAAGTCGTAGCGGTCGCCCCGGTAGGCCGATCGCGTGAACTCGACCGGGGCGCCGCTCGCCAGGAAGCTCCGCCGCTCGATGCGCAGGATCGCGGCCCCGACCGGCACGTTCAGGAGCTGGGCCTCCGCGGAGGTCGCCAGCGAAGACTGCAGCCGCTGCAGGCCCCGGACCGGCCGGTTGCCGCGCCGCCCGAGCGCCTCGTAGAGCGATTCGCCGATCTCCTCGACCCCCGGCAGGAGCGCCGCGGGCACGACGGCCCGCTCGATCGCCAGCGGCTCGTCGTCCGCCGTGCGCACCCGCGCCAGCCGGACCACGGGCGCGCCCGGCCCGACCGCCAGCATCATGGCCTCCTCGGGCGTCGGCGGCCCGACGACCTTCTCGATCCAGACCGACCCTGGCCGGCTTCCGCGCGTCCGCATGTCCGCCGTGAACCCGGCGAGCAGCGAGGCCGGCTGCTCGATGCGCGTCGACACGTAGGTGCCGGATCCCGGCCGGCGGGACAGCAGGCCCTCGCGCAGGAGCGTGTCGATCGCCTTGCGGACGGTCACCCGCGAGATGCCCGTCAGCGCCGACAGCTCGCGCTCGGACGGCAGCGCCTCGCCGACCCGCACCGCGCCGTCGCTGATCATCCCGCGCAGGCTCTCGGCGAGTTGCAGGTAGAGCGGCGTGGGGCTGCGCGCGTCGACGCTGATCCGGCCCGTCGTCAGCATCCGCTGCCGCTCCCCTCGTCGAGGGCGGCGAGCGCGGCCCGCAGCACCCCGTTGCTGCCGTCCAGCAGGTCGGCCGCCTCCTGCGGCGACTGCCCGTGCAGCACCAGCACGGCCTTCTTGACGTCCCAGTTGGAGCGCCGGAGCGCCTCGGTCGCCTCCGTGTGGTCGACGCCGGTCAGCCGGACAACCATGTCGGCGGCACGCCGGTGCAGCTTGGCGTTCGACGCGTGCATGTGGACCATCATGCCGCCGTGCACGCGGCCGAGCCGCACCATGATGGCGGTCGACAGGAGGTTCAGCACTACCTTCTGGGCCGTGCCGGCCTTCATGCGCGTCGAGCCTGCCACCACCTCCGCACCGGTCTCCGCCAGCACGGGGAAGCGCGCCGCGCCGAGCAGGGGCGCCCCCTCGTTGTTGGCGATGCCGATCGTCACCGCGCCCCGCTCCGCCGCCCGCCGGACGGCCGCCACCGTGTAGGGGGTCGTGCCGCTCGCCGCGATGCCGATGACGACGTCGTCCGGGCCGATCCCGGCCGCGTCGATGGCGCGCCGGCCCTCCGTCTCGTCGTCCTCCGCGCCTTCCGCGCTGCGCACCAGGGCCCCCTGGCCGCCCGCCATGGCGAAGACCAGGCGTTCGTAGGGCCAATCGAAGGTGGGCGGCAGTTCGGCGCCGTCCTGCACGCCGACTCGCCCCGAGGTGCCCGCCCCGGCATAGACGAGGCGTCCGCCCCGGCCGAGCGCCTCGGCGGCGGCATCGACGGCCGCCGCGATCACCCCCAGCGCCGGCCGGACGGCCGCGACGGCCGAGAGCTGCCCCTCGTACATCGCCTCCACGGCATCCCGGGTGGGCCAGCCGTCCAGGTCGACGAAACGGGCGCTGACGTCTTCGGTGGGCATTCTCGGATCCTCGGTCGACGCAAGTGGATAAGACCGGTTCAATTCCAGTTTAGGGTCAGGGGGCGCGTGCCCACAAGCCGACTCACACGCCGGCCGCCTCCCGGGCGAGGCGGATCGCCCCCGAAACCGCGTCGCCGTCGATCGGTTTCAGCCGCCGGCGCACGTCCGGGGCGAGCCAAGGCTCGATCGCGCTCGACAGGCCTCCGATGAGGGCGATCCGCGGCGCCCCGCGCTCGACCAGCGCCCGCACCAGCCCGTCGATCTGCTCCGCCGCGCTCTGCACGATGCGCCGTCCGCAAGGGTCGCCGTTGTCGGCATGCCGCATGACGAGCGGCGCGAAGGTGGCGTAGTCGGTGGCGCTCGCGCGATCCATCCAGGCGATGGCCTCGGTCGGGTCGTCGTGGAAGCGCGCGAGAACGTCGCCGAGCAGCGCCGAGCGGGCGATCCGGCCGTCATAGGCCCGCAGCGCCAGCCGGATCGCCGCCAGGCCGAGATCGGCCCCCGACCCCTCGTCCGAGATCGGGAAGCCGTAGCCGCCGACCCGGATCTCCTCTCCGCCGACCCGCGCCAGTCCGAAGCTGCCCGTGCCGACGATGACGATGCCGCCGTCTTCGCCCGAATGGGCCCCGATGCAGGCGACGAGCCCGTCGGTCGCGAAGGCGATCGAGGCGTAGGGGTGCGGGCGCACCTCCAGCGCCTCGCGCGCGCCCTTGCGGCCCATGCCGGCGAGCCCGATGCCGCAATGGACCCGCCCCGCCGTCGCGAAGGAGAGGCCCGCCTCCGAAAGGGCCGCCCGGCAGGCCGTCTCCACCGACTCCATCGCCTTGTCGACGCCGAGCCGGGTCGTCGCCGGACCGGACATGCCCGCCCCCAGGACGTTGCCGTCCCGGTCCTCCAGCCGCGCGCGGCAGCCCGTACCCCCGCCGTCGACGCCGAGGAAGAGCGGCTCCGGGCCCGCCGTCACGGGACGTCCTCCCGGCGGATGCGCGCGCCGCAGCGGACGAGCTTGCGGTCGAGCGCCTCGTAGCCGCGGTCGAGATGGTAGACCCGGTTGACGACGGTCTCGCCCGCCGCCGCCAGGCCGGCGAGCACCAGGCACACGGAGGCGCGCAGGTCCGTCGCCATGACGGGTGCCCCCTTGAGCGCCGGGACCCCGCGCACCAGCGCCGACGTCCCCTGAAGCTTGATGTCCGCCCCGAGCCGGGCCAACTCGGGCACGTGCATGAACCGGTTCTCAAACACCGTCTCGCGGATCAGCGAGGCGCCCTCGGATATGGCCATCAGGGCCATGAACTGGGCCTGCAGATCGGTCGGGAAGCCCGGGTAGGGCTCGGTCGTGATGTCGAGGCCGCGCGGCCGGCCCTCCATGGCGACCATCAGGCCCCGGTCGGTCGGCCAGATCCGCACGCCCGCGGCCTCCAGCGCCGCCCCGACCGCCGCGAGATGCTCGAGCCGTGCCCCGGTCAGCTCCAGGTGCCCGCCCGTGATCGCCGCCGCGATCGCGTAGGTGCCGGCCTCGATCCGGTCCGGGATGATCTCGTGGCGCGCCCGCCGCAGCCGGTCGACGCCGCGGATGAGCATCCGGTGCGTCCCCGCCCCCTCGATGACGGCGCCCCGGGCGATCAGGCACTGGGCGAGGTCGCACACCTCGGGATCCCGCGCCGCGTTCAGGATCTCGGTCTCGCCGCGCGCCGTCACGGCCGCCATCAGGGCCGTCTCGGTCGCGCCCACGGACGGCGAGGCGAGCACGATCCGGGCTCCCGTCAGGCCGCCCTCCGGCGCCCGCGCGTCGATGGTGCCGCCGTCGAGCGACACCGTCGCGCCGAGCGCGGCGAGCGCCTTGAGGTGCAGGTCGACCGGCCGCGCCCCGATCGCGCAGCCGCCCGGCTGCGACACGCGCGCATGGCCGAAGCGGGCGACAAGCGGGCCGAGGACGAGGACGGTCGCCCGCATGCGCCGGACCACGTCGTAGGGCGCCTCCCGGTTTGCGGCCGCTGCGGCGTCGAGCGTCACCGTCGCGTGGCTCGGGCCCGCCACCGTGACGCCGTAGTGCTCCATGAGGGTGAGCATGGAGCGGATATCGGCCAGGTCCGGGACGTTCGTCAGCGTCAGCGGCTCGTCCGACAGGAGCGCCGCGGCGATCTGGGGCAGGGCCGCGTTCTTGGCCCCGCAGATCGGCACCGTGCCTTCCAGCCGGTGCCCGCCCTCGATGACGAGCCGTTCCATGGGAGCCCTCCCGCCGCGCCCGGCGCGGCTTGTCGCCTCTCGACTGGTGCTATACTGGTATTATCGCACGAAGCCAACGCGAAAACGACGGGCAGGCCCTTGGAAGCGATCCGCACCCCTCTCCTGTTCGACGGCGACAGGCTCGCCAGGGACCGCATGGTGATCGTCGAGGGCCGCCGCGTGGTGCATGTCGGCCCGGCCGGCGACGCGCCGCCCGGCGCCGTGCTGACGGACCTCCCCGCCGGCGCGATCCTCGCCCCCGGCTTCATCGACGTGCAGGTGAACGGCGGCGGCGGCGTGCTCCTGAACGACGACCCGGGCCCGGCCGGCGCCGCCGCGATCGTGGCCGCGCACCGCCGCCACGGCACCACCGGCTGCCTGCCCACCCTCATCACCGACCGACCGGAGGTCCTCTCCGCCTGCCTCGCCGCGGCCGGCGCGATCGCGGCCGTTCCGGGCGTGCTCGGCCTGCACGCCGAGGGCCCCTTCATCAACCCCGTCCGCAAGGGCGTGCACCGGGCGGACTTCATCCGCGTCCCCGATCCCAGCGACATCGAGGCCCTCCGGACCCTCGCCCGCGCCGGCCGGTCGATGATCACGCTGGCCCCCGAGCGCATGCCCGACGGGTTCGTCCGCGACCTGGCCGCCGCCGGCCTCCGCGTCTCGATCGGCCATTCCGAGGCGAGCGCCGAGGAGGTCGAAGCCGCGGTCCGCGACGGCGCGACGGCGGTCACCCACCTCTTCAACGCCCAGTCGCAGATGCAGGGCCGGGCCCCGGGCGTGGTCGGCGCCGCCATGGCGACCGACCGCCTCTTCGTCAGCCTCATCGCCGACGGCCTGCACGTGCACCCGATGAACCTGCGCGCCGCCTTCCGCGCCATCGGCCCCGAGCGGCTGATGCTGATCACCGACGCCATGTCGTCGGTCGGCGCCGCCACCGACCGGTTCGATCTGATGGGCCGCGAGGTGCGCCTGGAGCAGGGCCGGCTGACCACCGCGGACGGCACCCTGGCGGGCGCCCACCTGGGCATGGACGAGGCCGTCCGCAACGCCGTCGCCATGATGGACGCGAGCCTGCCGCAGGCCCTCGCCATGGCGAGCCGCACCCCGGCCCATTTCCTCGGCCTCGCCGACACCCACGGCCGGATCGCCGCCGGGGCGGCGGCCGACCTCGTCGCCCTGGACGCCGACCTGAAGCCGCTCGGCACCTGGATCGGCGGCGATCACGCCTCCGCCCGGGACGGCGTCGGCCGGCCCTTCTCGTAGAACACGAAAGCGCGCGACCGCCCGGCGAACTCCCGCTCGTAGCTCCGCGCGAGCCGCCACCCGCGCCGCTCGTAGAAGCGCCGGGCCGGGAGATTGTCCCGGAAGCAATCGAGCGTGCCGACGCCCCGCGCCTCCGCGTCGGCGAGCAGGGCCGACCCGGCCCCCGTACCCTGCAGGCCCGGCGCCACGAACAGCATGTCGAGATGCCCGGCCGTGGTCTTGGCGAAGCCCGTCACGGTCCCTCCGGCCTCCGCCACCGTGAGGCTCGCCAGGCCCGCCGCGAACCGCCCCTCGAAGAAGGCGCGGTCGTAGCCGGCGAGCGTCTCCGGTTCCAGGATCCCCGCGAAGGCCTCCCCGTAGGCCGCCTCGGCGATCGCCGCGAGCGCCGGGACGTCGTCCGCCCGGGCGGGCCGGACCCTCACTCGAGGCCCCTCAGCCGCGGATCGAGCGTGTCGCGCAGCGCGTCCCCGAGGAGGTTCAGCCCGAAGGCGAGGAACAGGATCGCCAGCCCCGAGAAGATCGCGCTCCAGGGCGACAGCATCAGGAAGTTCCTGCCTTCCGACAGCATCAGCCCGAGCGAGGGCGTCGGCGGTTGGGTGCCGAGGCCGAGGAACGACAGCGACGCCTCCACCAGGATGGCGGCGGAGAGGAGCAGGCTGGTCTGCACGAGCACCACGCTCGCGAGGTTGGGCAGGACATGCAGGAACAGGATGCGCGCATCCCCGGCCCCGATCGCCCGCGCGCCGAGCACGTAGTCGCTCTCCGCCACGACCAGCGCCGGTCCGCGCAGGAGCCTCGCGAAGATCGGCACGTACACGACTGCAATCGCCACGGCCGCCGTCGACTGCCGCGGCCCGAGCACCGCCACGATCCCGATGGCCAGCAGCAGCACCGGGAAGGCGAAGAGCACGTCCATGCCCCGCATCAGGATCCGGTCCGTCCAGCCCCGGTAGTAGGCCGCCACGAGCCCGATCGTGCCGCCGACCGCGAGCGCCGCGACGACCGCTCCGAACGAGACGGCGAGCGACGCCCGGCAGCCGTGGACGATGCGCGAGAACACGTCCCGGCCGAACTGGTCGGTCCCGAGCCAATGCGCCGCGCTCGGCCCCTTCAGGCGCGCCAGCACGTCCTGCTGCACCGGGTCGTAGGGCGCGACCGCGTCGGCGAACACGGCCGCGAGTACCTGCAGGGCGACCAGCGCCGCCGCGAAGAGGAGGAGCCGGTGGTCGCGCCAGCGCCTCATGCCCGCACCCTCGGGTCGATCGCCAGATAGAGCAGGTCGACCGCGAAGTTGACCACCACGAAGCCGCAGGTGACGACCAGGATGGTCGCCTGCAGGAGCGGATAGTTGCGCTCCGCGATGGCCCCCAGGATCAGCCGCCCGAGCCCCGGGATGGCGAACACCTGCTCGACCACGATCGCCCCGCCGAGCAGGTAGCCGGTCATGATGCCGACCGAGGTGACGAAGGGGATGAGCGCGTTGGCGAGGGCGTGCTTGAAGAGCACCGACGCCTCCGAGGCGCCCTTGGCGCGCGCGGTGCGGATGTAGTCCTGCCCGAGCGCGTCCAGCATGGCCGAGCGCACGAGCCTCGACAGGTTGGCGAGGATCGGCAGCCCGAGCGCGACCGCCGGCAGGATCAGGCGCGCCAGGTTGCCGACCGGGTCCTCCGAGAAGGGCACGTAGCCGAGCATCTGCAGCGAGGGCGCGAAGGTCGCCAGCCCGAGGATCATGACGATGCCGAGCCAGAAGGACGGGATCGTCAGCCCCGCCACCGTGACGATCCGGAGCGCCCCGTCGGCGAACCGTCCCCGGAGCCGCGCCATCAGGACCCCGGTCGGCACCGCGAGCCCGGCCCCGATCACGAGCGACAGCAGGGTCAGCTGCAGGGTCGGCCAGACATGCAGGGCGATCTCGTCGATGACCGGCCGCCCGGTCCACAGCGAGGTTCCGAAGTCGCCATGAAGCGCCTTGCCGAGCCAGCGGACATATTGCTCGGCCATCGGCAGGTCGAGCCCGATGCGCGAGCGGAGCTCGGCAATCCGCTCGGGCGTCACCTCGGTGTTCGCCCCGAGCATGATCGCCACCGCGTCGCCCGGGATCAGCCGGACCATCGCGAAGACGATCAGGCTGACGAAGAAGAGGACGACCACGAGGTCGAGGAGCCGCATCAGGAGGAGCCGCGGCAGGGTCATGGGGCCTCCGCGCGCCGCAGCCCGCCCTCGGGAGACCGCGTCCCGGCCGCCCGCGTCCTCACCTCACTTCGCCGTCGTCTCGGCGAGGTAGGAGAGCGACCGGTTGGCGACGATCTCGAAGCCCGTGACGTTCGCCCGGAGCGCCGTGAAGAGCTGGCCGTAGGTGAGGTGGACGATCGGGCCCGAGCAGGCCAGCGCCTTCTGGACCGCGTCGTAATCCGCCTTGCGCGCCGCCGGGTCGAGCGAGGCCCGGGCGCGGTCGAGGAGCGCGTCGACCTCCGGGTTCGAGTACTTGAAGACGTTCGTTGACCCGCCGGTCCGGAAGGTCCGATAGAAATAGTCGTCCGGATCGGGGCTGCCGGCGTTGGTCGACGCGAAGAGGTCGAAGTTCGAGTTGCGCCAGTCCTGGATGAAGGCGCCGAGCTCGGGGGTCTTCAGCTCGACCTTGAAGCCCGCCTTGTTGAGCTGCGCCTGGACGACCTGGGCGATATCCTTGATGTCCTGCCGCGGCAGGACCGTCATCGTGAGGGCGACCGGCGTGGCGACGCCGGCCTCCTTGAGGAGCGCCTGCGCCTTCGCGGGGTCGTGCTTGTAGCAGGGGAAGGCCCCGACATCGAGCGCCCAGGACTTCAAGGCCGGCGACAGCGGCCCGCCCGGAACGCCCGCGCCGAACTGCGCCGCCGCGACGATCTCGTCCCGGTTGACCGCGTAGTTGACCGCCTCGCGCACCTTCGGATTGTCGAAGGGCGGCTTCGAGGTGTTGAGCCCGACCAGCGTGTAGGCGAGCTCCAGCGTCTCGGCGAGCTTCACGCCCGGCTTGCCCTTGAGCTGCAGCGCGGTCGCCGCGTCGATGTTGGGCAGCATGGCATACTGCCCGCTGGCGACGCCGACCTGGCGGGTCGCCGATTCGGGCACGATGTTGAACTTCACGCCGTCGAGCTTCGGCAGGCCCTTCTGCCAGTAGCCGTCGTGCTTCGACAGGGCGATGAAGCCGTTCGGCTGCCACTCCTTGAACTTGAACGGCCCCGTGCCGACCGGCTGCTTCTGCAGCCCGTCCTTGTCGGCCTCGAAGCTCCGCGGCACGATCGCGATGGTGGCGAGCGAGGTGAGCAGCGGCGCCGCCGGCTCCTTCAGCTTCAGCTCGACCGTGTCGCCCGTCGCCGTGACGCTCTCCACCGCCGCGAGCCGGCTCGCCAGTGGCGAGGCGATCTCCTTCGCCATGACGCGCTTCAGCGACGCGGCCACGTCCGCCGCCTCGACCGGCGCGCCGTTGTGGAACGTCGCCCCCGAGCGGATCTTGAACGTGTAGCCCTTGCCGTCCGGCGCGACCGTCCAGGACTCGGCGAGGCCGGGGCCGACCTTCAGGTCCTTGTCGATGGCGGTCAGCCCCTCGTAGATCGTCCGGTTGACGACCATGAAGGACGAGAAGGCCGTGATGATGTGCGGGTCCAGGCCGGCCGGCGACTGGTCGATGGCGACCTCCAGGACCTGCGCCGCCGCCGGCGACACGGCGAGGGCCGCGGCCCCCGCGATCATCATCGAACCCACGAAGCGCCGGGCCATGTCCCACTCCCCTTACTTGTCTTGATCCCTGTTGTCGCCGAGGCTAGACCGGTATGATACCAATGACAAGCACCGGCAGGCGGGAGGAAGAGATGGCCTTGCACCCCCGGCGGACCGCCGCGCGCCGGATCGGGGCCGCGTGAGCGCGCCCGTCCTGTCCATCGAGGGCCTGTCGATCCGGGCGGGCGACAGGCTTCTCGCCGAGGACGTCTCGCTCTCGATCGGCCCGGGCGAGATGGTCGGCCTCGTCGGCGAGTCGGGCTGCGGCAAGAGCATCACCGCGCTGGCCGCGCTGCGGCTCCTGCCCCCGGCGCTGCGCGTCGCGGGCGGGCGGATCCGCATCGACGGCCAGGACGTGCTCGCCCTCGGCGAGGCGCGCCTGCGCCGCCTGCGCGGTGGCACGGCCGGCATGATCTTCCAGGAGCCGATGACCTCCCTGAACCCGGTCTTCACGGTGGGCGACCAGATCGCCGAGGTGCTGGAGATCCACGAGGCCCGCCCGCGCGCCGACGCCCGCGCCCGCGCCGCCGACCTCCTCGCCCTCGTCGGCATCCCGGCCCCGCGCGATGCCGTCCGGCGCTACCCCCACCAGATGTCCGGCGGCCAGCGCCAGCGCGTGATGATCGCCATGGCGCTCGCCTGCTCGCCGAGCCTGCTGGTCGCCGACGAGCCCACCACCGCCCTCGACGTGACCGTGCAGGCGCAGATCCTGGCGCTGATCGACCGCCTCAGGCGCGAGCGCGGCATGGCCTGCCTGCTGATCACCCACGACCTCGGCGTCGTCTCGGAGGTGTGCGACAGGGCGGCCGTCATGTATGCGGGACGCATCGTGGAGGAGGGCCCCGTCGACGCCCTCTTCGCCGCCCCGCGCCACCGCTACACCCGCGCGCTCCTCGACACCATGCCGGCCATGAACCCGCCCGGCCGCCCGCTCCCGTCGATTCCGGGCCTCGTGCCGCCCCCGGGCGCCCGCGGCGAGGGCTGCACCTTCGCGCCCCGCTGTCCGGCGCCCGTCGACGCCTGCCGGACGCGCCGCCCGCCGCTCGAGGGCGACGGCCCGCACCGCGCCGCCTGCTGGAACCCCGCCGCATGAGCCCGCTTCTCGACGTCCGCGGCCTGACCCACCGCTACCCGGCCGCGCGCGGCCGCACCGTCCGGGCCCTCGAGGATGTCAGCCTCACGCTGGCGAAGGGCGAGGTGCTCGGCATCGTCGGCGAGTCCGGTTGCGGCAAGACCACCCTCGGCCGGGCGGTGCTGCGCCTCGTCGAGCCGACCGCCGGCGCCGTCCTGTTCGACGGAGAGGACGTCCTTTCCCTTCCCGCGGCGCGCCTCAAGCGGCGCCGCCGCGACCTCGCCGTCGTCTTCCAGGACCCCTTCGGATCCCTCAACCCGCGCCACACCGTGCGCACCCTGGTGGGCGAGCCCCTGATGGTCCACGGCGAGCCCGGCATCGACGAGCGCGTGGCCGAGATGCTCGCCCTGGTCGGGCTCCCGGCCGACGCGGCGGGCCGCTACCCGCACGAATTCTCCGGCGGTCAGCGCCAGCGCATCGCCATCGCGCGCGCCCTGGCCCTGCACCCCCGCCTGCTCGTCGCCGACGAGCCGGTCTCGGCCCTCGACGTCTCCATCCAGTCCCAGATCATCAACCTGATCGCCGACCTGCGCCGCCGGCTCGGCCTGTCCATGCTCTTCATCAGCCACGACCTGTCGGTCGTCCGCCACGTCAGCGACCGCATCGCCGTCATGTATCTCGGCCGCATCGTCGAGACCGGGCCGGCCGAGGCGCTCTTCGCGCGCCCGGCCCACCCCTACACCGAGGCCCTGCTCTCCGCGGTGCCGCGCCGCCCCGGCGAGGCGAAGCGGGCGCGCATCGTGCTCGAGGGCGACCTGCCCGACCCCGCCGACCCGCCCTCGGGCTGCGCCTTCCACGGCCGCTGCCGCTTCGCCACCCCGGTCTGCGCCGAGACCCGCCCCGACCTCGTAGCCCGCCGGCTCGTCGGATCGGGGGAGACCCGGGAGACGGCCTGCCACCTGCATCCCGTGGCCGGAGAGCTGCCCCTGTGACCGACGTCGACGCCCGTTGCGCCCGGGCCTTCGCGCCCGCCGAGGCGCTCGTTCGGGAGGGCCGCATCCCGGGCGCGGTCCTCGGCCTCGTGGAGGCCGGCGGCGCCCACGCGATCCGGCATGCCGGCTTCGCCCAGGTCGAGCCCGATCGGGTCCCGATGACGGCCGGCACGGTCTTCGACCTCGCCTCCCTCACCAAGGTCGTCTTCACCACCACCACGATCCTCGGCCTCGTCGACGCCGGCAGGATCGGGCTGGACGATCCGCTCGCCGCCGCGATCCCGGACCTCCGCCAGTACGACGTCGCCAACGCCCCCGAGCGCCGGCTGACCCTTCGCCAGTGCCTCGCGCACCAGACCCACCTGCCCGCCGTGGAGCCGCTCTACACCTACGGCCGGGACCCCCGCACGCTGCGCGCCTTCGTGTTGCAGCGGGAGTGGCGGGCCGGACCGCCCGTCTACTCGGACATCAACTTCATCCTCCTCGGCATCCTGATCGAGCGGCTCACGGGCCGTCCGCTGGCCGACCAGCCCTTGCCGGAGGGCTTCACCTTCCACCCCGACCCCGCCCGCTGCGCCGCCACCGAGCGCTGCACGTGGCGCGGCAGGGTCATGCGCGGCGAGGTTCACGACGAGAACGCCTTCGCGCTCGGCGGTGCCTCCGGGCATGCCGGCCTCTTCGGCGACGCCGCAGCGCTGCTCGACTTCGCCGAGAGCCTCCTGGCCGGCCGCCTCCTCTCGGAGGCGGCCCGCGCGGAGCTCCGCCGCCGCCAGGCGCCGACCCGAAGCCTCGGCTGGGAGATGGCGCATCCCGGCTGGTCGGGCGGCGACCTTGCGCCGTCCTCCACGATCGGTCACACCGGCTTCACCGGCACCGGCCTCTGGATCGACTGGGAGGCCGGACGCGCCTGGGCGCTGCTGACCAACCGCGTCCACCCGACCCGCCACGCCGACAGCGGCATCTTCGCGCTGCGCCGGGCCGTGGGCGACCTCGTCTGCCGCTGATCGCACCCCCCGAGCCCGACCGTGACCCGCATGCCCCTGCGCCTCGCCTGCCTCGACGCTCTCACCCACGGCCCCAAGCCGCCGAACGAGGACGCCCATGGGGTCGCCCCGCGCACCGCCTGGGTCATCGACGGCGCCACCGGCGTCGGCCTCGGCCCCGACCTCCTGGTCCCTTCGGGCGCCGCCTGGCTCGCCGGCACCCTTTCCGGGGTGCTGGCCGACGGCGCGGCCCGTCCCGACCGCGACATCGGCCGCCTTCTCGCGGCCGCCGAGGCGGAGGTCACGGAGGCCTTCCGCCGGGCACTCGGCGACGCGCCCGCACCCGAGCCGCCGGACGTGCCGACCGCCTGCCTGGGCCTCGTCCATCTGGACGCCGGGACCCTGGAACTCGGCGTGATCGGCGACATCTCCATCATCCATCGCGGGCCCGCCGGCGAGAGCCTCCACCTCACCGACCGGGCCTCCGAGGCCTTCGGCCGGGAGACCCTCGCGACCCTGGCGGCGATCCGCCGCGAGCGGCCCGACGAGGACCACTGGCCCCGCGTCCGCGAGCAGATCCGGCGCAACCGGCTCATGGCGAACCGGCCGGGCGGCTACTCGGTCGTCCACCCGGTCCTGCCCTGGGCGGAGCGGGTCACGCGGCTGCAGCGCCCCGCCGCGGCCGGCGACGTCCTGCTCGTCGCCAGCGACGGCTTCTTCCGCCTCGTCGACCACTTCGGGCTGCATTCGGAGGACAGCCTGGTCGAGGTCGCGCTGGCGGAAGGCCTCGCCCCCCTGCTCGACCGCCTCCGCCACGCCGAGGCCGCCGACCCGCATGGCGAGGCCGCGCCCCGGGTGAAGCGTCACGATGACGCGACGGCCGTCCTGCTGCGCCTGGAGACCGAACCCGATAATACCAATTGAACACCAGCGGTTGACCACCGGCCCGCGATTGTCTTAGCAGTAGGATGACATCCTCGGGTTTGCGGGCCCGGCACCACAGGGAGAGACACGCATGAAAGCCCTGAAACTGATGGCCGCCGTGCTGGCGGGTTCCCTCCTGGCGCCGCCCACCACGGCCTTCGCCGGAGAGTTGAAGTTCTGGTCCTGGCGCAACGAGGACAAGGCGGCCTACGCCGAGTTCTTCAAGGACTTCAACAAGCAGCATCCGGACGTCAAGATCACCTTCGAGGCCTTCGAGGCGCAGAACTACGCGACCGTCCTGTCGACCGCGCTCGCCGGCGAAAAGGGTCCGGACGTCATGATGGTGCGCGCCTACGGCGCCTTCGAGGCGATGGCCAAGCCCGGTTACCTGCTCGAGCTGAACGAGTCCAACGTCCCCGGCCTGACCAAGCTGCCCGAGGGCGCCCTGAAGGGCGAGACCCTGCGCTCGGACGGCAAGATCTACGCCGTCCCCTTCGCCACCCAGACCATGCTGATCGTCTACAACACCGAGCTCTTCGCCAAGGCCGGCGTCGCGGTCCCGGAGACCTGGGACGAGCTCCTGGAGGCCTGCAAGAAGCTGAAGGCCGCCGGCATCATCCCCTTCGCCAACGGCACCGCGACCGCCTGGCAGAACGAGACGATCGTCGGCGCGCTCCTGTCGAGCCAGCTCGGCAAGGGCTTCGAGGCCGACATCCTGAACGGCAAGGCCGACTTCACCGACAAGCGCTTCGTCGACGCGCTCGGCCGGCTCGAGGGGCTCGCCAAGGCCGACTACCTCTCCCCGAGCTTCGCCGGCATCGACTACCCGAGCTCCCAGCAGCTGTTCACCTCCGGCACCGCCGCCATGTTCGCGGGCGGCTCCTTCGAGATCGCCGGCTTCAAGAAGGCCAACCCGGGCCTGAAGCTCGGCGTCTTCGCCTCCCCGGTCCTGAAGAAGGGCGACGAGCGCCTGGTCGCGCTCTTCCTCGACGGCGGCTTCGCGGTCAACGCCCGCTCGGCCAACAAGGAGGACGGGCTGAAGCTGATGCGCTATTTCGCCAGCCCGGAATTCGGCACCAAGTTCGCCAACATGCTCGGCAACCTCTCGCCGATCCCGGGCGTCACCTTCTCGGACCCGCTGCTCGGCAGCGTGGCGGAGCTCAACAAGTCGGCGATGTCCTACCTGATGCTCGTCCACTTCCGCTACCAGGAGCCCTCCGGCTCGGTGCTCCTGCAGTCGGGCATCCAGAAGATGCTCGCCGGCAAGGCCACCCCGGCCGAAACCGGCGCCGAGATCACCAAGGGCATCGCGACCTACTACGCCCCCTTCAAGAAGTGACCCGGCCGGCGCGCCGGGCGGGTGGCCGGCCGGCGCGCGGATCGGACCTCGGGAGAGGGTGAGATGTCCGCCGATTTCGAGTGGCCCATCGGACGACGGCTCTGGGTCGCCTTCCTGGTGGTTCCCCCGCTCGCCTTCACGGCGGCCTTCGTGGTCCTGCCCATCCTGTCCGCCTTCGTATACGCCTTCTACCATTGGGAAGGCCTGAAGCGCGTCGACTTCGTCGGCCTGCGCAACTTCGCCGACGTTCTCTTCCGCGACCCGTGGGCGGCCACGACCTGGCGCGCCTTCGGCCACAACGTCATCGTCTTCGTGAGCCTGATGGCGGTCCAGAACGGCGTCGGATTCCTGCTCGCCTACGCGCTCTCCCGCCAACTGCCCGGCCATCGCTTCCACCGCGTGGCGGTCTTCCTGCCCGTCATCCTGTCGAGCGTCATCGTGGCGCTGCTCTGGAAGCAGTTTCTCCACCCGATCTTCGGCCTCCTCAACAAGACGCTCGGCCTCGTCGGCTTCGGAACCGTCACCACCCCGTGGCTCGGCCTCTCCGAGACCGCCCTCTGGGCCCTGATCATCGTCAACGCCTGGCACTGGGTCGGCTTCCCGACGCTCGTCTTCCTGGCCGGCATCCAGCGCATCCCGCCCGACATCATCGAGGCCGCGCGCCTGGACGGCGTCTCCGAATGGCAGCTCGTGCGCCGGATCATCTGGCCGCTGGTCGCCCCGAGCGCGACCGTGACCTTCATCCTGCTCTTCATCGGCGCGTTCAACTGGTTCGAGCTGCCCTACCTAATGGTCGGCCTCGAGGGCTCGCCCTACGGTACCACCGACGTGCTCGGCCTCTACTTCTACCGCACCGCCTTCGGCAACCAGAGCTCCGGCACCCAGGACTTCGGCCACGGCTCGGCGCTGGCCGTGCTCATGTTCCTGTTCGTCGCCGTCGTCTCCGCCGTGTGGACGATCCGCCTGCGCCGCCGGGAGATCGAACTGTGAGCGCCGCCGAGGCCCGGGGCCGCGCGCCGGGGGGGCCGACGCTGGACCTTCTCCTGCAGGTGCTCCTGGTCGCCAACAGCTTCGTGATGCTGTTCCCGATCCTCATGATGGCGGTCTGGGGCTTCAAGACCACCGGCGAGATCTTCGGCAAGCCCTTCGCGCCGCCGGACTTCGCCAACATCGCCAACTACGTGACCGTCCTGACGGAGACGAACTTCTTCACCTACCTGGGCAATTCGCTCTTCGTGACCGGCACCTCCATCCTCCTCATTCTGACCCTCGGCACCATGGCGGCCTACGGCATCGCCCGCTACGACTTCCGCGGCAACGTCGCCGTCTACCTCTTCTTCCTCGCCGGCCTCATGGTGCCCCTGAAGCTCGCCATCATCCCGCTCTTCATCCAGATGCGCGACCTCGGCCTGCTCGACAGCCGCATCGGCCTGATCGTCGTCTACACCGCCATGGGCCTGCCCTCGGCCGTCTTCATCATGACCGGCTTCCTCCGAACCCTGCCGAAGGAGCTGGAGGACGCCGCCCGCATCGACGGCGCCTCCGACGCCCGCATCATGCTCTCCGTCATGCTGCCGCTCGCCCGCCCCGCCATGGTGATCGCCGCGATCCACAACGCCGTGCCGATCTGGAACGACTTCTTCTTCCCGCTCGTCTTCGTGCAGACCGACGCGCGCAAGACCCTGCCCCAGGGGCTGACCGCCTTCATGGGCGAATACACGACCAACTGGGGCGTGCTCTTCGCCGGCCTGACCCTCTCGGCCCTGCCGATCACGCTGCTCTACATCCTGCTCTCCCGCCAGTTCATCCAGGGCATGACCTCCGGGGCGCTGAAATGAGGACCATCCCGAAAGGCGCGCTGGTCGTCTCCTGCCAGGCCCGCGCCGACAACCCGCTGCACGGCCCCGTCTTCATGGCCGCCATGGCGGCCGCCGCCCGGGACGGCGGCGCCGGGGCGATCCGCGCCGACGGCCCGGACGACATCGCCGCCATCCGGTCCGCGGTCGACCTGCCGATCGTCGGCATCCTGAAGCGCTTCCGCGACGACGTCCCGGTCTACATCACCCCCGACTTCGCCGCCGCCGAGACCGTGGTCGCCGCCGGTGCCGACATCGTCGCCCTCGACGCCACGCCGCGGGCGCGCGGTGGCGAGGATCTCGCCGGCCTCGTCGCAGCCATCCGCGGCCGGCTCGCCCGCCCGGTCTTCGCCGACGTCTCCACCCTGACGGAGGGACTGGCCGCCGACGCCCTCGGCGTCGACTACGTCGCCACCACGCTCGCCGGCTACACCGACGAGACCCGCGTGTCGCGGGAGGCCGGCCCCAACCTCGCCCTGGTGGCGGCGCTCGCCGCCCGCTGCCGGGCCCCCGTGGTCGCCGAGGGCCGCTTCGACACCCCCGAACTCGCCGCAGCCGCCCTGGCGGCCGGCGCCCATGCGGTGGTGGTCGGCACGATGATCACCAACCCGCGCGAGATCACCCGCCGTTTCGCCGCGGCCCTCGCATGCTGACCCTCGGCCTCGACGCGGGCGGCAGCGCGACCCGCTGGGTGCTCCTGGAGGCCGAGGCCGACCGGGTGGTGGCGCGCGGCGAGGTCGGGCCGTTCTCCGGGCATATCTTCGATCCCGCCGTGGAGCGCCGGTGCCGGAGCGCCGTCGCGGCCGTCGCCGCGGCCGCCCTGCCCCACGCTCCGTCGCGCGTCGCGGGCGGCATCACGGGTCTCGGCGGCGGGTCGCCGGAAGCCGCCACGATCGCGCGCTGGCTCGCCGAGGCCCTGGGGCTGCCCGAGGAGGCCGTGACCCTCGGCGACGACATGTGGGTCCCGGCCGCCAGCCTCTTCGCCCCCGGCGCCGGCGGCATCGTCTACGCCGGTACCGGCTCGGTCGGCTATGCGATCGATCGCGAGGGCCGGGCCGTGAAGGTCGGCGGCCGTGGCGTGGTGATCGACGACGCAGGCGGGGCCTACTGGATCGCGGTCCGCGGCCTGCGCGCCGTCGCCCGCGCGCTCGACGAGGACGCCGACCGCCACCCCGCCCTGCGCGACGCCCTCGCGGCCCGCCTCGGCGTGGCCGACTGGCCGACGATCCGGGCCGCCGTCTATGCCGCCGACCGCGGCGGGGTCGCGGCCCTCGCCCCCTTCGTGGCCGACGCCGCCCGGGCCGGCGACGCGGCCGCGCTTGCCATCCTGGAGGACGCCGGCGCCGAGCTCGCCCGCCTCGGCGAAATCCTGGCTCGGCGCCTCGGGCTCACGGACCTCGCGCTCCTCGGCAACGCCGTCAGGCTCCACCCGGCCATTGCCGTGGCGCTGCGACGGCACCTGCCGGCCGGCCTCGCGCTCGCCACGCCCGAGATCGACGCGGCGCACGCCGCGGCCCGCCTCGCCGCCCTCGGCCGCGCCGCCCCGACGGGGACGTGAGCGCAGCCGCCTAGATCCCGGAGGACCCGGCCGACGACGCCACCGGCTCGGAGCCCCGGGGCTCCTGGAACCGCGCCATGAAGGCCCGGTCGATCCGGTCCTTCCAGGCCCAGACCCAGCGGCCGGAGACGGCGAGCCAGGTCCCTCGCCCGCCGATCGCCCGGCCGTCGCCGGTGGCCAGGAGAACGAGGAAGCGGCGCTGCGGCGCGAAGTTGTGGAGAGGCCGGCCGAGCGCGGCGGCCAGCAGGTTGTCGGCCAGCACGAGCCCCTGCCGGACGGCGAAGACGCCCGCCTTCTCGCGCGGCGTCTCGACCATGAAGGCACAGTCGCCGGCCGCGAAGATGCGGTCGTCCGCCGTGCTCTGCAGTGTCGGCCGGACCGCGACGCTGCCGTCCGGGGCGAGGTCCAGCCCGGTCCCGGCAAGCCAGGACGGCGCCCGCCCGCCGGTCGCCACCACCACGGCGTCGGCTGCGATCCGCAGGCCCGAGGCGAGCAGGATGGCACCCGCCTCGATCATCACCGCACGCTCGCCCGTCCGGACTGCGACCCCCGCCGCCGCCAGCGCGCGCGCCACGCGCCGCCGGACGCCGGCGTTGAGCGTCGGCACCAGCACGTCCGAGGTGAGGATCTCGACGTGCGACCGTGCCGGGTCCAGCCCCGCCGCCCGGGCGTCGGCGCGCAGCCGTGCCGCGAGCGCGAGCGCGAGTTCCACGCCGGCCGCCCCGCCCCCGAGCACCACGACCTTGCGCGGAGCGTCCGCCGCCGCGGCCCTCAGCGCCGCGACGGCCGCCAGGAAGCCGTCAACCGGCTTGACCGCCACCGCATGCTCCGCCGCCCCCGGCAGGGCCCCCAGGTCCGGCGCACTGCCGACGTCGAGCGACAGGACATCGTAGCCGAGCGACGGCAACCCTTCGAGCCGGACCCGCCGCGCCGTCCGGTCGATCCCGATCGCGGCCGCATGCACCAGCCGCGCGCCGGTCCTCTCGGCGAGGCCGACGAGGTCGATGTGGATGTCCTCGCGGCGATAGAGGCCGGCCACATGGCCGGGAAGCATCCCCGAATAGGCGGTCTCCAGGTCGCGGCTGACCAGTGTGAGCCGCAGGCCGGCCCGCACCGCCGCCGCGAGACGCGGCAACACCTGCACATGCGCATGCCCGCCCCCGACGAGGACGATCTCGGGGCCGCTCCCGCCGGACGTCACGGCCCGCCCATCCGGCCGACCGCGTCCGAGACGATGTGCACCGTGAAGGCGCCCGTGGCCCGGATGTTGGCGCCGCTATCCTTCGAGGCCCCGTCCGCCCGGAACCCGACGCCGAGCGCCAGGATGGCCGGATCGGCCGAGAGGCGACCAGCGCCGCGCCCGGCCCGGTCCGCGTTCCCGCGCCGTTCCTCGGATCTGCGCTCGCCCGTCATCGCCGCTCGCCTGGATCGCATACGGAATTCATCCGGAACGGCATACCAGGATGCCCCATTTTCACGCAATCGAACGTCTTTCGAGGGCGGTCCGCGGCGCCGCGTCTACCGGATCGTGATCGACCTGGAGCCCCCCTGTCGGCCAGGTCATCGATCCCGTTCAGACCTTCCTCCAGTCTCCGAAGAACCCGTCTTCGCGCGCGCCCGGCGGGCCGGGACCCTCGCGGCGGCACAATGGGCGGCGAGCAGGTCCCCGGTCCTGCCGACATGGGCCGCGAACAGCCGCCGCGCCAGCTCCGCGTCGCGGGCCTGCAGGGCGAGCAGGATGCGGCGGTGCTCCTCAATCGATTCCTCGACCCTGCCCACCGAGGTGAGCGCCACGTTGCGGGCGCGCTGCAACCGGCTGATCAACCGGGCATGCGTCTCCGCGAGCGCGGGATTCGCCGCGCCGGCGACGATCAGCGCATGGATCTTCTGGTTGAGCCGGATGTAGCCGACCCGGTCGCCCCGGGCGTGCCGCGCCTCCATGTCGGACTGCAGCCTGGCGAGGCGCGCAATCTCGGCGTCCGACATGCGCGACGCCGCGAGGCCGGCCGCGAAGCTCTCCAGCGCGGCCTCCACTTCGAAGAGATGCGCCAGTTGCTCGCCGTCGAGCGGCGCCACGACGGCGGCGCGGTTGCGCCGGAGCAGGACGAGGCCGTCCGCGGCGAGCAGCTTGAGCGCCTCGCGCACCGGTGTCCGGGACGCGCCGAGCGTCTCGACGAGCCACGGCTCGCTCAGCACCGCGCCGGGGGCGAGTTCGAGGTAGACGATCATGTCCCGGAGCCGCGCCACGGCCTGATCGGCCAGCGAAGGCGCCGGACGGGATCGTCTCGGCCGGTCCGGGGCGGCGGTATGGCTCACGGCCAGAGCCCCGCATCCGCCAGGATCGCCTCCGCGGCGCGCGCGACGGCGAGGACCCGGTCGTCGTGCCCGCGCGGCCCCACGATCTGGAGGCCGAAGGGCAGGCGATCGCGGCCGCGCCCGGCCGGAACCGAGATCGCGGGCACCCGGGCGTGGTTGAACAGGGGCGTGAAGACCGCATGCGCCCGGGGCGCGACCGCGACGCCGCCGATCCGCTCGGGCCCGAGCCGGTCGTTCGGCCAGGCGACGCAGGGCACCGTCGGGCCGATCAGCACGTCCCATGCCCCGAAGAACCGGGCGACCGATCGCATCACGTCCTGGCTCAGACCCTGGGCCCGCGCCACGGCGGTGCCGTCGAGCCCCAGGCCGCGCTCGATCTGGGCGGCGACGTCGGGATCGAACAGGCCGGGGTCCCTCCGGAACGCCTCGCCGTGAATGGCGGCGAGGCCGGCGTGCTGGATCGGCATCAGCGCCGCCTCGGTCGCGCCCTCGGGCCAGACCGGATCCCGCCGGTCGATCGTCAGGCCCGCGCCGACGAGCGCCGCGACCGCCCGCTCGACCCCCGCCGCGACCTCCTCGTCCACCGCCGCGTCGAGCCCGAAGCGCGGCGACCAGGCGATCCGCAGCGCTTCCGGCGGGCGCGGTTCGGCGAAGGACAGGACGAGGCTGTCGGGATCGCGCGGGTCCGGCCCGCGCAGGACGGCGAACATCGCCGCCACGTCCGCGACCGTGCGGGCGATCGGCGACGGGCAGGAGAGGCCCCCGAACGGGCTGGCGAAGCCGGGGCCGCGCGGGATCGCGCCGTAGGAGGGCTTGAAGCCGACCGCGCCGACATGGGCCGGCGGCCGCCGGCTCGACCCGCCCGCGTCCGTGCCGAGCGAGACCGGCACCAGCCCCGCCGCGACGGCCGTCGAGGGCCCTCCGGACGAGCCGCCCGGCGTGAGCCGCGGATCCATCGGGTGCCGGGTCGTGCCGTAGACCTTGTTGGTGGTCATCCCCTTGCAGGCGAACTCGGAGGTGTTGGCCATGCCGACCACCACCGCGCCCGCGCGCCGGAGCCGCTCCACCGAGATCGCGTCCGCCGGCGGCACGAAGGCCTCGTAGAGCCGGGAGCCTTGCGTCACCCGCCGCCCGCCGACCCAGATGTTGTCCTTGATCGCGACGGGGACGCCCGCGAGAGGCAGGTCCTCCCCGGCCGCCAGCCTGCGGTCGACCGCGGCCGCCGCCGCGCGGGCCTCGGCCGGGTCGAAGTCGACGATCGCGACGAGGTCGGCTGCCGCCCCGATCCGGGCGATGGCGGCCTCGGCGACCGCGGCGGCGCTGGTGCGTCCGGCGCGCACGGCGGCGGCGATCGAGACGGCGTCTTGCGGGTCGGTCATCACGGGTCGTCTCCGAAGATGAGAAGGACGGCGCCGGCGGCGGCCAGGACGCCGAGCGCGGCGAAGCTCGCCGGAAGGCCGCCGAGGGCCTCCGTGCCGGCCACGATGGCAGGCCCGACCAGGAGGCCGGCATACGCGATGGAGAGCACGGTGCCGGTCACGGCGGCAACCCGGTCCGGTCCGGCGAGCCGGGCGACCTCGGCGACGAAGATGCCGTTCCAGCCCGAGGCGGTGGCGCCGAACGCGATCGCGAGCGCGACCAGCGCGCCCCACGGGAACTGCGGCCCGAAGGCGGCCAGCGCGAGCGCCGACAGGCTCATGCCGAAGCCGAGCGCCGCCACGATCCGGCGGGCCGACCCGAGCCGCCCCACCGCCGCGCCCCAGCCGAGCCGGCCGACGAGCCCGGCGACCTGCGCGGCCGCCATGGCGATGCCGGCCGCCACGTGGTCGTGGCCGAGGCGGACCGCATGGCTCACGAACACGGTGTTGAGCGCCAGTTGCATCGCCCCGAAGGCCGCCGCCGCGACCGCCAGCGTGGCGAGCGGCCGTTGGGCCAGGACCTCCGCCAGGCCGGCCCGGATCGTCGCGGCACCGGCCGGCGGCCGGACCGCGTCGTAGCGCCGGGCGAGCGTCGCGGCGGCGAGCGCCACCCCCAGCGCCGCCGCCGCGACCGCCGCATAGCCGAGGCGGGGATCATAGGCGGCGACCAGCGCCGGCAAGAGGAGCGAGCCCGCGGCCGCCCCGATCTGGTTGCCGGTCTGGCGGACCGAGAACACGAAGGGCCGATCCGCCGGGCGCGCCAGGCGGCCGAGCAACGCCGCGCTCGCCGGCGTCTCCGGCCCGAAGGCGAGGCCGAGCAGGACCGCCGCGACGGCGAGTGCCGGTCCCGACCCGGCCGCCGCGGCCATCAGGCCGAGGGCGGCGGTCGCGGCGGCGAGCGCCGCCGTGCGCATGGGCCCGATCCGGGACACGAGCGCCCCCGCCCGACCCGCGGCCAGGAGCCCGGTCGCGAAGACGAGGCCGGAGAACAGCGACAGCGCCGCCGGCTCGAGCCCGACCCGGGGCGCGATCACGCCGGGCGCGAAGATCGCCGCCGAGATCACGGCCTGCACGGCCGTCATGGTGGCGAGCGCCGGCCCGAGCCCCGCCTGCGGCGAGGTTTCCGTGGCGGACGGGCGCGGAGGCGCTACCATGGCGCCACGCGGTCCGGACCCCTTGCGCCGGGCGCCAACCAGGGATGCTGGGCATGGCCGAGGCGGGCGGAATCTCCATCCATGGCGTCGACATCGCGAAGGGCGTGGCCGCCGCCGGGCTCGGCGTCGAGCTCTGGGCCCTGGCGCCGCAGCGCCGGCTCGTCGCCGCCGGCGCACTCGGGACGAACGGCCTGCTCGACCATCCGACCGCGCGCGGCGAGGGCATCGTCGCCGGCCCCTACGAGGTCGTCTTCGCGCTCGGCGCCTGGCTGAGGGCCAACGGCTACGGGCCCCGCGAAACCGCGTTCCTGGACGTGGTCCCGTTCCGATTCGTCGTCTCCGACCCGGCGCAGCACTACCACCTGCCCTTCAAGTTCACGCCCTGGGGAATCCAGCTCTTCCGCGGAGTCTGACCCGGCCGGCTCATGCGAGCCTCCGCGACAGGCCCGTCAGCCGCTCCATCACCATGATGAGCGCGACGGTGGCCACGATGAGCACGCCCGAGAGGGCCGCGATCGTCACGTCCAGCTTGCCCTCGAGATCCTGCCACATGCGGATCGGCAGCATGTCGGTCGCCGCGTCGCGCAGGAACAGCGAGACCGGCACGTTGTCGAAGGACGACATGAAGGCGATGAAGCCGCCGGCGAGGATGCCCGGCCGGATCAGCGGCAGGGTGATGCGGCGGAAGGTGGTGAACCGGCTCGCCCCAAGGCTCGCCGAGCATTCGAGCAGCGTCGGATCGAGTTGCGCGAGCGCCGCCACCGTGTTGCGCACCACGTAGGGCACGCAGACGACCGTATGGCCGATGATCAGCGTCAGCGGCGAGACCGGCAGCCCGAGCGCCGAGAAGAACATCAGCGCGGACAGCCCGAAGGCCAGCGCCGGCAGCACCAGCGGCGACATGAAAAGGCTGTCGAGCACCTTGGCGGAGAGCCGCTTCGAGCGCGCGATGCCGAGGCCCGCCATGGCGCCCAGCAGAATCGACAGGCCGGTCGACCAGGCCGCGACCTTCAGGCTGTTCATCGCCGCGAAGTGGAGCTGCCAGGCGTCGAGCAGGGCCCCGTACCAGCGCAGCGAATAGCCGGGCGGCGGAAACTTCAGCGAGAAGCCGCTCGTGAAGGAGACCACGATCACCACCACGGTCGGCGCCGCGAGCAGCACGAGCGCCAGCACGGCGACGACCCCCATGACGACTTCGAACGAGAGGGCTTCCCAATCGCGCCGCATCGGCCCTCTCCTCACGCGTCGTGCGGGCCGCGCGCAAGCCGGCCGAGCAGGTTGATGACCGAGACCACCGCCAGCACCGCGGCCAGGAAGATGATCGAGATGGCGGCCGCGAAGGGCCAGTTCTGCAGCGTCGAAGCCTGTTGGTACAGATACATCGGCATGAACAGCATCTGCCCGCCGCCGACCAGGCTCTGGGTGATGAAGGCCGTGATCGCCGCCGCGTAGGTCAGCATCGACCCGGCGACGATGCCGGGCAGGGACAGGGGCAGCGTCACCTTCAGGAAGGTCCGCCAGCGCCCCGAGCCGAGCGAGGCCGAGGCGTCCGCGAGATTGGGGTCGATCCGGCCGATAGCGGTGATCAGCGGCAGGATCATGAGCGGCATCTGCACCTGGGCCAGCGCCGCCACGAGCCCGCCCTCGGTGTAGAGCAGCTTCACGGGCGTCGCCGAGAGCCCGAGCGACAGGAGCATGGTGTTCACGATCCCCTGCCGGCCGAGGATCACGATCCACGCGAAGGTGCGCACGACCACGGAGGTCAGGAGCGGCAGGAGCACGATTAGGATGATCAGGCTCTTCAGCCGCGGCCCGACCCGCGTGTAGGCGAGCGCCACCGGATAGCCGAACACGAGGCAGGCCGCCGTGACCTCCAGCCCGAGCAGCAGGGTCGAGCCGAGCACCTTCAGGCTGAACACGTCGCCGAGAAAGGCGGCGTACTGGGTCAGCCCGTAGGCCGAGCCCTTGGGATCGGCCTGCAGGCTGAGGAGCAGGAGCACGGCCAGCGGGGCGACGAAGAAGGCCGCCAGGAAGCCGCCGAGCGGCAGCGCGAGGCGGATGTCCGGGCTGGTCGTGTCCGACATGGGCGGAGCTTCCTGGCGGGCCGGTGCGGGGGCGCGCCGCCGGCGGGGCGGCGCTGCCTTTCGAGGGCGGCACCGGGCCGAGGCCCGGGCGCCGGATCTCTCAGAGCTTGATGTCGCGGTTGAACCGCTCGATCCAGGCGGAGCGCTGCTCGTTGATCTTCTTCCAGTCCTGGAAGACGAACTTCTTCTTCAGCTCGTCGGTGTCCTTGGCGAGCACCTTGGCGATCTCGCCCCCCATCGCGACCTTGGTGTTGGTCGGCACGATCAGGTAGGGCGCGGCCATCAGCTTCGCCTGCACGTCCGGAGACAGCGCCGCCTCGATGAGCTTGAAGGCGAGGTCCTTGTTGGGCGAGTTCTTGACGACGTGGATCGTCGTCTTGAACGCGATGGCGCCCTCCTTCGGGGCGACGAACTCCACCGGCACGCCGTTCGCCTTGAGGATCTGGATGGCGTTGAAGTTGCCGGGCGAGATGTCGATCTGGCCCTGTTGGAACAGGGTCGCGAGCGCGCCCGGGTTGGCGGCGACCGCGGCGAGGTTCGGCTTCAGCTTGCCGATCGCCTCGAAGGCCGGGTCGATGTTCGCCTCGGAGCCCCCGTTCATCTTGGCGATCTCGACCATGAAGCCGGTGCCGAGGGTCGAGTTCATGTTGGTGATGCCCACGCGGCCCTTGAACTCCGGCTTCCACAGATCGGCCCAGGAGGTCGGCGGCGTCTTGATGACCTCCGGATTGTAGGTCAGCCCGACCACCTGGAAGAACGGCGCCGGGCCGGTCTCCACCTGGGCCTCGGCGATCAGGTCCTTGTAGTGCGCGCTCTGCGCGACCGGATAGGGCTCGACCAGGTCCTGGCCGATCGCCACCAGCGCCGGGCCGGGATCGTGCAGCATGACGTCGATCGGCGGGTTGGCCCTGGCGGCGTTGACCTTGGCGATCTGGTCGACCGACAGCATCGGGTCCAGCACGATCGGGGCGTCGCCCGAGAGCTTGCGGTAGGCCGGCACGAGGACGGCCTTGTGGGCCTCTTCCCAGCTGCCCGTGAAGGTGGCGAAGACGAGCGGGCGCGCCTGCGCCATGGTCAGGCCCGGGAAGGCCTGCATGGCCCCGAGCGCGAGTGCGGTCTTCAGCAACTGACGGCGATCGAAGTCCATGATCGAACACTCCTGGTACGGCGGTTTCACGAGAGCGGATAGGCGGCGGCGAGGTCCGGCGCGGTCGGCAGGACCCGGACCGCGGTTCCCCCGGCGCGAAGCAGGGTCGAGGCCTTGCGCGGTTCGGCGACCTTGATGCCGGCGCCGGTCGCGGCCCGGACCTCGTGGACGACGGTGGCGCCGAGCGGCAGGCCCATCTCGACGACGGCCGCGAAGCCTGCGGGATCGTCGCCGAGGGCGAGGTGTTCCGGCCGGATGCAGACGACGCAGCGCTGGCCGGCCTCGAGGCGGCCGCCCGGCACGCGGGCCACGATCTCGGTGCCGACGTCGAGCGCCACCCTCGCGGCCGTCCCGTCGCCCGCCACCACAGCGCCGGGCAGCACGTTGGCGGAGCCCACGAAGGTGTTGACGAACAGGCTCTGCGGCCGGTCGTAGACCGCGATCGGCGGGGCGAACTGCTCCAGCCGGCCCTGCGACAGGACCGCGACCCGGTCGGCCATCGACAAGGCCTCCTCCTGGTCGTGCGTCACCATCACGGTGGTCACGCCCGACAGGCGCTGCAGGCGCTTGATCTCGATCTGCATGTCGAGACGCAGGTTCTTGTCGAGCGCCGCGAAGGGCTCGTCCAGCAGGAGGATGCGCGGGCGGATCGCCAGGGCGCGGGCCAGCGCCACGCGCTGCTGCTGTCCGCCGGACAGCTGGCGCGGGTAGCGGTCGGCGAGGTGCCCGAGCCTGACGAGATCGAGCACGCGCCGCGCCTCCGCGACCCGCTCGTCCCGGGGCACCCCCTGCGCGGCCGGCCCGTACGCGACGTTCTCGCCGACCGTCATGTGCGGAAACAGCGCGTAGTTCTGGAACACGATGCCGATCCGCCGGCGGTTCGGCGGCAGGTCGTCGACGACCTCGTCGCCGAGCACGATCCGCCCCTCGGTCTGGCGGATGAAGCCGGCCACGATCCTGAGAAGCGTGGTCTTGCCGCAACCCGACGGACCGAGCAGCGCGACGAGCTCGCCGGCCCTGATGTCCAGGTTGATGCTTTCGACGGCCACGCTGGAGCCGTAGCGATGCGTCACCGCATCCACCACCAGCGATCGTCCGCCTTCACCCGTGATCACCCCGGTCATCGCGTCCGTCCGGCATCGGTCTTGCAGCCCACAGCCTTGCAATGGGCATGCCGATTGCGGGTTCGGTCATGATTTTCAGGAACTTGACCGGCACTGAGCCGATCACGGATGGATCCTTGCCCGAGTCTTGGGCAGCGGAAGGAGGCGAATGACGTGAGAAGCAGCGCCCGCGCGTCGTCCGGCCCCGCGACCGATCCGGTCCCGGACGCGACCGCCTTGGCGGAGGACCTGGCGGCGCGACGCGTCTCCGCCGAGGCCGTGCTGGACCGGCATCTCGCCCGGATCGATCGTCTCGAGCCCGCGCTCCTGGCCTTCCTCACGCTCGATCGCGACGGCGCCCGCGCGGCGGCCCGCGCGCTCGACCGCGCCGCGCATCCGGTCGGCCCGCTCCACGGCCTGCCCGTCGCCGTCAAGGACCTGACCGACACCGCCGGCCTGCGCACCACCCGGGGCTCGCTCCTCGACGCCGAACGCGTGCCCGAGGCCGACGACCCCGTGGTCGCCCGGCTCCGGCGCGCCGGCGCGGTCGTCATCGGCAAGACCAACACGCCGGAATTCGGCTTCGGCGCGGTCTGCACCAACGCCCTCCGGGGCCCGACCGCGAACCCCTACGACCTCCGGCTCACCTCGGGCGGTTCGTCGGGCGGATCGGCCGTCGCGGTCGCATCCGGAATGGCGGCGCTCGCCCACGGCACCGACTTCGGCGGCTCGGTCCGCACCCCTGCCGGCTTCTGCTGCGTGGTGTCGATCCGGCCGACCCCCGGCCTCGTCGGCGATGCGGCGCGCGATCTGGCCTGGACGGGGCTCGCCACGCACGGCGCCCTGGCGCGCACCGTCGACGATGCGGCACTGCTGCTGCGCGCCATGGCGTCCGACGACCCCCTCGACCCCTTGTCGGCCGGCGCCCGAGCCCCAGGCCCGCCCCCGGCCGCCTTCCCGCGGGTGGCCGCCACGGCGGATTTCGGGATCGCCACGATGGCGCGTGAGGTCCGCGACCGGTTCGACGAGGCCGTCGCGGCCGCCGAGCCCGTCCTCGGCCCGATCCCCCGCTCGACGCCGGACTGCGCGGGCGCCGGGCAGGCCTTCCGGGTCCTGCGCGCCGCCCAGGTCGCCCGGACCTACGGCCCCCTCGCCGACCGCCACAGCGACCGCCTGAGCCCCACCGTGCGCTGGAACGTCGAGGCCGGGCGAAGCCTCTCGGCGCAGGACTATCTGGCCGCGGAGGCGACCCGCGCGGCGCTCTGGCGCCGCTTCTGCGCCTTCTTCCGGGAGGTCGACGTCCTGATCGCGCCCTCGGCGGCGGTCATGCCCTGGCCCAGCGCGGACGGGGAGGTCCTCGCCATCGACGGGACCCCCCTGCCCGACATCCTGGACTACCTGACCGTGACCTTCGTGGTCTCCCTGGTCGGCTTCCCGGTCGTGACCCTACCGGCCCCGCGGCGGGCGCACCCGCTCCCCTTCGGCCTGCAGCTGATCGGACCACCCGGCGGCGAGGAGGCCCTGATCGCCGTCGCGCGCCGGCTCGAACGCGAAGCCGGCTTCGCCTGGCGCCCCCCGCCCGTGCAGGACCTGCCCCCCGACGGCGAGGCATGCGACCATCCCTGACGAGAGGAATGCCCTATCCGGCCCTCCCTCCCCCTTCACCCGACCGACGTGAGCCCCCCGCCATGACCCTGCGACTCGGCATGCTGACCCCCTCCTCCAACACCGTCCTGGAACCGGTGACGGCCGCCATGCTGGCCGGCATGCCCGACGTGACCGCGCACTTCTCACGGTTCAGGGTGACGGAGATCGCCCTCGGCCGGGCGGCGCTCGGGCAGTTCGACGACGAACCGATGCTGGCCGCCGCCGACCTCCTCGGCCACGCCAAGGTCGACGTCGTCACCTGGAACGGCACCAGCGCCAGCTGGCTCGGCCTCGACCGGGACCGCGCGCTCGCGACCCGGATCTCCGACCGGACCGGCGCCCGCACGACCACCTGCGTCCTGTCGCTCTTCGACCTCTTCGCCCGCCACGGCATCGGCTCGATCGGGCTCGTGACGCCCTACACGGGCGACGTCCAGGCCCGCGTCGCCGAGGTCTACGGCCGCGAGGGCGTTCGCGTCGCCGCCGAGAGCCACCTCGGCATCGCGGACAACTTCTCCTTCGGCACTGTGGACGCCGCGACGCTCGACCGCCAGGTCGCAGCCGCGGTGGCGGGGCGCCCGGATGCCGTCGTGATCCTCTGCACCAACGTGGCCGGCGGCCCCCACGTGGCCCGCTGGGAGGCCGAGCACGGCGTCCCCGTGCTGGATTCGGTCGCGGTGGCCCTCCACGGCGCGCTCGCCGCGGCGGGACGTGGGGGGCTGGGCGATGCGCGCTGGGGCCGGCTGCTGGCCTGAGGCGGCCGGCGGCGAGGACGGCCCAGGGCCGGTCCACTCAGCGGGAGCGGGCCCCCGCCATGCCGGCGAAGATGCGGCCGAGGTCCGGCTCCGGCACAGGCTCGGCGACATGCAGCCGGTCCTCCACGGCGCCGAGGTGCTCCAGCATCAGCCGGACCGCGGGATCCGGGTCGCCGGCCGCCAGCGCTGCGAGGATGCCGGCATGCTCCTCGTGCGAGCAGCAGGGCTTTCCAGGCCGCTCGTATGTGGCGATCACCAGTGCCTCCCGGGTGACGAGGTCGCGCAGGATGCCGGCCAGGATGGCATTGCCCGCAATCTCCGCCAGCAGGGTGTGGAACTCGCCGGACAGCCACAGGACGCCCTTCGCGTCCCCCGCCTGGCGGGCCCGCCGCTCGGCCTCGATGTTCGCCTCCAGCCGGCGCCGGTCCGCCTTGCCGAGCCGGCCGGCCACCAGCCGCACGATCGCCTCCTCGATCGCCCGGCGCGCCACGAAGTTGTCGGCCGCGTCCTTGGGGCTCGGCCGGCGCACCGAGGCGCCCCGGTTGGGCTCCAGCGTCACCACGCCCGCATAGGCGAGGCGGACCAGCACGTTGCGGATGCGCGCCCGGCTGGCCCCGAACAGGCCGCCGAGTTCTCCCTCCCTGAGGCGCGTGCCGGGCAGAAGGTCCTGGCGGGCGATGGCCCGGTGGATCTCCTCATAGATGCCGTCCTCCGGCATCCCCTCGCGCGGCGGGGCGGGGCTCGGCAGGTCGGCGACGGGCGGCGGCTTCGGCATGGTCGTCATCCGATACGGAACGACCATGGGGTGGCGGCGGCGGCGACGTCTGTCAACAGTCCGGCCAGCCCCGCCGGCGACCAGCCTGCAATTCGGGCAATTGCCCTGCCGGGTGCCTGCAAAGTAATCCTCGATTGTCGACAATCCCGTGCTTGATTGTTGAAGTGAAACGGCGAGGCGCGACGGCTCCTCGCCTCCGCTTCTCTTCCGCCAGGGGGCCCGCGTGGCCGCGCCGCCGAACGACCGCTACCGCTATGTGCCGATCACGCGCTACCGGGATTTCCGCTGGCCGAACGGCGCAAGGCTGGCGCTCTTCGTCTGCCTCGGCATCGAGGAATACCGGCCCGACGACGGCCTCTCCGAGAACCTCATTGCCGGCGCCTCGCGCCCCGACTGGGTGAACCGCTCCTGGCGCGACTACGGCAACCGGGTCGGCGCCTTCCGGCTGATCGACCGCATGGCCGAGTTCGGGATCCGCCCCGCGGTCCTGCTCAACACCGACGTCTACGACAGCGCCCCGGAACTGATCGCCCACGCCCGCGCTGCCGGCGCCGAGATCGTCGGCCACGGGCTCACCAACTCCGACACGCTGGCGACCCTCTCGCCGGAGGCCGAGGAGGCCTATGTCGGCGCGGTCGCGGCGCGCATCGAAGCCGAGGAAGGCCGCCGCCCGGGCGGCTGGTCGAGCATGTGGCTCGCCCACAGCGCGACGACGCTGCGATCCCTGCATCGGCAGGGCTATCGCTATTTGCTCGATCTCCATCTCGACGACCGACCGGTCTGGCTCGACGCGGGGGAGGGTCGGATCCTGGCCTTACCTTATGCCCTGGAGCTCAACGACAGCTCCACCATGATCGGCCGCTACGCCGGCGCGGAGGAGTTCGCCCGCATGATCGTCGACGGCTTCGACGAGATGCGCCGCGCCGCCGCGCGGCAACCGCTCGTGATGAGCGTCGTGGTCCATTCCTTCATCTCCGGACAGCCCTTCCGGCTGCGCGCGCTCACCCGCGCACTCGAACACATCGCCGCCGCCGGCGACGCCGTCTGGATGGCCACCCCGGGCGAGATCGCCGCCGTCATCGAGGAGGACCCGAGCCTCGCGCCCTGACCCTCGCCCCGGGGCCGGCCGTCTGGCCCCGCCATTGCATGCCCGTCCGTCCAACCCGCCGGAACATGTCCGGCCTCCCGCTGCCCGGAGCCACGCCCCATGACCAGGATTCTCGTTGCCCTCGCCGTCGGCCTCTTGGCCGCAGGACCCGCCGCCGCCCAGGAGACGCCCGCCGGAATGCGCATCGCCGGCAACTTCTCGTCCAACTCCAAACACGTCGACAACATCGAGAAGCCCTTCTTCACCGGCCTGCCCGGGGCCACCGGCCTGAAGCTGGAGATGAACTACAACCCCATGGACGTCGTCGGCGTGAAGGCCCAGGACGCGCTGCGCCTGCTGCGCACGGGCGCCTTCGACGTCATGTCGGTGCAGATCGGCATGGCCTCGCGCGACGACCCCTTCTTCGAGGGGCTCGACCTGATCGGCGTTTCCACCAACATGGCCGACCTCCGGAAGGCGGTCGACGCCTACCGGGATGCCTTCGACAAGCGCCTGCAGGAGAAGTTCAACGCCAAGGTCATGACCCTCTGGCCCTTCGGCCCGCAGGTCTTCTACTGCAACGCGCCGATCAAGTCGCTCGACGACATGAAGGGCCTCAAGATCCGTTCCTTCACGCCCTCCATGGCGGCCCTGATCCAGAATCTCGGCGCCACCCCGGTGACCCTCCAGTTCTCCGAAGTCTATCCGGCCCTGCAGCGCGGCGTCGCCAACTGCGGCGTGACCTCGCCGACCTCCGGCAACTCCGGCAAGTGGCCCGAGGTGACCACCCACTTCCTGCCGCTCTCGGTCTCCGGCTCGGTCCAGGGCCACTTCATGAACCTGGACTACTGGAAGAAGTTCTCGCCCGCCGAGCAGGCGAAGATCGCCGCCGAGTTCAAGCGGATGGAGGACCAGATGTGGGCGCTGGCCGTCACCGCCAACGACGACGCCATGAACTGCAACATCGGCAAGGAACCCTGCAAGGAGGGCACCAAGGCCTCGATGACGCTGGTCGATGTCTCCCCCGCGGACCAGAAGAAGCTCGACGAGGCCGTCACCAAGGTCGTCCTGCCGATCTGGAAGGAGAGCTGCAACCGCGTCGATCCGGCCTGCACGGACGTCTGGAACAAGACGGTCGGCACGGCGCGCGGCTTCAAGATCGACTGACCGGCGACCCTGCCGCCCCGGCTCCTCCGAGCCGGGGGCCCGGCCCCGATCCCGGGGTCCCCACCTCCCGCGCCCCGCGAGGCAGCCGATGGACAATCCCCTCAACCGCGTCGTCCAGCCCGTCGCGCGGCTCGCCGCGGTCCTGTGCGGCTACGGCATCCTGATCCTCTCCTTCGCCATCGGGGTGGAGGTGATCGGCCGCAAGTTCTTCGCCTTCTCGCTCCAGGGCGTCGACGATTTCGGCGGCTTCATGCTGGCCATCGCGGCGGCGGTCGGAGCCTGCTACACGCTCGCCCACCGCGGCCATACGCGCATCGACGTCTTCCTCCTGCGCATGTCGCCCCGCTGGCAGGCGATCCTGAATCTCGCCGCCATGCTCACCTTCGCGGTCTTTGCCGGCTTCGCCTTCTGGCAATCCGTGTCGGTCTGGCGCGAAAGCCGTCTCTTCATGAGTGTCTCGGACGGCCCCCTGCAGACCCCGCTCGTTTACCCGCAGGGCGCCTGGGTCTTCGGGCTCTTCCTGATGGCGGTGTTCGCCGCCGCCTATGCGGTCCATGCGGCCGTCCTGTTCGCCAGGAACCCCGGCCTCCTCAACAAGATCTACGGTCCCGCCACCGTCGACGAGGAGGTCGAGGCCGAACTCGATGCGCGGCGCCAGCGGGAGGGAACCCCATGATCGGAGCCTTCGGAGCCCTCGTCGGCTTCTTCCTCATGATCGGCCTGATGGCGATCGGCCTCCACATCGCCTTCGTGATGTTCGCGATCGGCGCACTCGGGGCGATCTTCTATCTGGGCACGCCCGCCCTCCTGGCCTTCGGCAACCAGTTCTGGGGCGCCACCAACAACTTCGTGCTGGTCGCCATCCCGTTGTTCGTGCTCCTCGGCGAGATCCTGGTCCGCGCCGGCTTCACCGACCGCATGTACCGGGCGCTCGGCGACTGGCTCTCGCCCCTTCCGGGCGGCCTGCTGCACACCAACATCGGCGCCTCCGCCATGTTCGCGGCCGTCTCCGGCTCGTCGGTGGCGACCGCCGCCACCATCGGCACCGTGGCGCTGCCCGCCTTCCGCGACCGCGGCTACGACGACCGGCTCGTTCTCGGCACGGTCGCGGCCGGCGCGACGCTCGGCATCCTGATCCCGCCCTCGATCAACATGATCATCTATGGGGCCATGACCAACACCTCGGTCGGCCAGCTCTACGCCGCAGGCGTCGTCCCCGGCCTCGTCCTGACCGGCCTCTTCATGATCGTCACGGTCGTGCTCTGCCTCGTCCGGCCCGCCCTCGCCGGCGCGAAGCCGCCGCCTGCGCCGCTGTCCGAGAAGATCGCCCGGCTGAAGGACCTCCTGCCGCCGCTCGTCATCTTCGTCCTGGTGATGGGCTCCATCTACCTCGGCTGGGCGACCCCGACGGAATCCGCGGCAGTGGGCGTCATCGCCTCGCTCGCGCTCGCCGCCTCGGTCGGCAGGGTCAACCTGCGCATGCTGCACGAGTGCTTCGTGTCGACCGTCTCGGTGACAGCCATGATCATGCTGATCGCGGCGGCAGCCTTCTACCTGAACTTCGTGCTCGGCGTCATGGGCGTGCCGCAGGCGCTCGCCGCGGGGATCCGCAGCCTGGGGGCGAACCAGACGGTCTTCCTGATCATCCTCACAGTCTTCTACCTGATCCTCGGATGCTTCCTCGACGCGCTCGCCATGGTCATCGGCACGATCCCGATCGTCTTCCCGCTCGCACTGCAGATGGGCATCGATCCGGTCTGGTTCGGGATCTACCTTGTCGTGATGGCCGAGCTCGCGCTCATCACCCCGCCGGTCGGCATGAACCTCTATGTCGTCCAGGGTATCCGCGGGCGGGGACTCATCACCGACGTGATCCAGGGCACCCTCCCGTATCTCGTCATGATGCTCCTGCTGGTCGTCCTGCTCGTCCTCTGGCCCGGCCTCGCGCTCTGGCTGCCCCACCAGTTCTACAAGTGAGGCCGGCCTTGCGGATCCTCGTCCTCAACGCCAACACGACCGCCTTCGTCACCGAGCGCGCCGCTGCGGAAGCGCGCCGGGTCGCCTCGTCGGGCACCGAGATCCTGCCCGTCACCGGCGACTTCGGCGCCGCCGTCATGGCGAGCCGCGTCGAATGCGCCATCGGCGAGCACGCCGCCGTGACGCTGGCCGCCCGCCATGCCGGAGGCACGGACGGCGTGCTCATCGCCGTCTCATACGACACGGGCCTCGAGGCCCTGCGCGAGATGCTACCGGTCCCGGTCCTCGGCATGACCGAGGCCGCGCTCCTGACCGCCTGCACGCTCGGCGCCCGCATCGGCCTCGTCTGCTTCGGCGCGCGTGTGCAGCCGCTCTACGCGGAGCGCGTCCGCCGCTACGGCCTGGAGTCCCGCATCGCCGCCTGGACGGTCCTGGAGACCACCGCCCCGTACAGCCCGGGCGACACCACCGCGCTCGACGCCGACCTGGTCGCCGCCGCCGCCGGGCTGGTCGTCCAGGGCGCCGAGGCGGTGATCCTGCTCGGCGCCGTCATGGCCGGCGCCTCGCGACGCATCGAGGACCGCGTCCCCGTGCCCGTGCTGGACGGCATCCGCGCCGGCCTCCCCCTCCTCGAGGGCCTCGTGCGCTCACGCTACCGCAAGCCCGAGACCGGCAGCTACGCCCCGGTCGCCGGACGCAGCCTGACCGGAGTAGACCCGGCGATCCTGCGCCTTCTCTCCTGAACGCCGACGCACGCCCGGGACGCCGGCAGCACCGGCTTTGAACCCGACCTGCGGATACGGATCAGCTCCCCCGTTGCCACGCCCCGGCCGCCACGTTACGCTTCGTGGAAAGGTCGAGCGATACAACGCTCGATGTCGGGAGGAGATCATGAGGGCTTTCAGGTCGCTGCTTCTGGCAGCATGCTTTGCTGCGTCCGGTTCTTCGCTCGTAATCGACCGCGCCGCAGCTCAGGGGATACCCAGGGATATTCCACGGAACGAGCTGCTCATCCTGGAAAATCCTGAGGGGACCATCAAGAACGCCGGGTGGTTCAACATCTGGGCGATCAATGCAGGCTCTCAATCCAACGGATTGCAGCAGGCCGCACTCGATACGCTCTGGTACATCGACCCGGAGAAGGGCATCGACGGCGTCTGGGACAATTCCCTGGCGACCGACAAGCCGGTCTACAACGCCGACTTCACCGAGATGACCGTGAAGCTCCGGAAGGGCATCTTCTGGAGCGACGGCGTCGAGTTCACCTCCGCGGACGTGAAGGCGACCGTCGACATCCAGATCAAGAATCCGGGGATGCGCTTCTCGGCCGTCCTCACCAACAACGTCGCCGAGGTGATCACCCCGGACGCCGAGACGGTCATCTTCAAACTGAAGAAGCCGAACTCGCGCTTCCACACCAACTTCACGGTCCGCTGGGGCGCGATCTGGATCCTGCCCAAGCACGTCTTCGAGAAGGTCGCCGACCCGCTCAAGTTCGACTTCAACCCCCCGGTCTCCCTCAGCGCCTACACGCTGAAGAGCTTCGATCCGGACGGCAAGTGGTACATCTGGCAGGCCCGCGAGGACTGGCAGCGCACGAGCCTCGGGCGCTACGGCAAGCCCGGCCCGAAGTACCTCGCCTATGTGGATCCCGGCCCGCCGGACAAGCGCGTCATCGCGCAGCTCAACCACGAGCTCGACGTCATCCACGACATCGCCCCGGAGGGCATGTTCACCCTCGCCAAGCAGAGCCCGTCGACCCGCGCCTGGTTCAAGGGCTTCCCCTTCGGCCACCCGGACCCGACCCTGCCGGCGCTGGTCTTCAACACCCAGAACGACAACTTCAAGAACCGCGACGTGCGCTGGGCCCTCGCCCTGATGATCGACGTCAAGGGCGTCGCCATGGCGTCCTACCGCGGCGCCGCCACGATCTCGGCGATCGGCGTACCGCCGACCGGCGGCCACCCGGAGACCTACCACGCCCCCATGGAGGCCTGGCTCAAGGACTTCGAGCTCGACACCGGCAAGCGCAAGATCAAGCCCTACGACCCGACGGTCGGCAAGCAGATCGCCGACATGCTCCGCCCGAGCATGGGCGAGGTCATCCCGACCGACCCGGCCGAGATCGCCAAGGCCTTCGGCCGCGGCTGGTGGAAGACCGACCAGCAGGCCGCCCAGGAACTCCTCGAGCGCGCCGGCTACACCAAGCGCTCCAACCAGTGGTACCGGCCGGACGGCCAGCCCTTCACCATCCGCGTGATGGTCGAGGGCGACCTGCGCCCGGTCATGACCCGCGCCGGCTCGATGATCGTCCAGCAATGGCGCCAGGCCGGCATCGACGCCAAGGTGGACGTCGCCCAAGGCACGCTCCTCACCCGCCGCGGCGCCGGCGACTTCGACACCTTCATCGGCTGGTCCGTGGAGACCTGGGGCGGCCACCAGGACCTCAGCTACTTCATGGACAGCTGGCACTCCCAGTTCGTCGCCGAGCCCGGCAAGCCCCAGCCCTTGCGCAACTGGCAGCGCTGGTCGCACCCGGACCTCGACAAGATCATCGAGCAGATCCGCACCATCGGCTTCGACGATCCGAAGGGGATCGAGCTCGGCAAGGAGTACGTGAAGCTGGTCACCCGCGAGATGCCGATCATCCCGCTCATGGCCTACAACGTCTTCACGGCCATGGACCACACCTACTGGACCGGCTTCCCGACCGCCGAGAACCCCTACGCCAACCCGGTCACCAACTGGGGCAACTCCCGCTACATGCTGGTCAAGCTGAAGCCGGCCAAGTGACGCCCGGCGCGGCGGGCGCCTGACGCGAGGGGCTCCGGCGGTCGGAGCCCCTCGGAGCCCCCCGCGTCTCCCCGGACGCCAGAAATCGGGATCCCCCATGTCCGGCTACCTCGCCTATGTCGGCAAGCGGCTCGGCCAGTTCGTGCTGGTTGTCTTCGTCGGCATCAACCTCGCCTACGTGATCACCCACGCGACCCCGATCGATCCCGTCGAACAGTCCATCTCGGCCGTCACGTCGTTCGGCAACACGGCCCCGGAGGCGATCGCCGAGATGCGCAAGTCGCTGCGCGAGCTCTACGGGCTCGAGGGCAGCGGGTGGGAGCAGTACAGCCGCTTCTGGTCGCGCATCCTGGTCGGCGACTTCGGGCCCTCCCTCTCCGCCTTCCCGACGCCGGTCGGCACCCTGATCGCCCGGGCCATGCCCTGGACGATCGGCCTGCTCGTCACCGCCACCGTGATCACCTGGGCGCTCGGCAACCTGCTCGGCGGCCTCGCCGGCTACTACCAGAAGAACCGCGTCCTGAAGGCGATGGGCGTGGTCGCGATGACGCTGCACCCGATCCCCTACTACATCGTCGCGCTGCTGCTCCTGATCATCTTCGGCTTCGTCTGGCCGATCCTGCCCATCAGCGGCGGCTCGCAGATGAACCTGGCGCAGGGCTGGACCCTCGACTACGTCGCGAGCGTGCTCACCCACTCGATCCTGCCGGCCCTCTCCCTGATCATGATCGGGCTCGGCAGCTGGTTCCTCGGCATGCGCTCGCTGGTCTCCAACGTGGTCACCGAGGACTACGTCGTCTACGCGGAGCTCGCCGGCGTCGACCGCTCGCGCATCCTCGGCTCCTACGTGATGCGCAACGCGCTCCTGCCGCAGGTGACGGGCCTCGCCATGTCGCTCGGCGGCATCTTCAACGGCGCCATCATCACCGAGAAGGTCTTCGGCTACCCGGGGCTCGGCACGCTGCTGGTCGACGCGGTCTATGCCGGCGACTACGGCCTGGTGCTCGGGGTCACGACCGTGTCGATCCTCGGCGTCTCGGTCGGCGTGCTCGTCATCGACCTCGTCTATCCTCTCCTCGATCCGCGCGTGCAGGTGAGCTGATGGGCGCCGTCCTCCGCGACCTCCTGCGCTACAACATCGAGTTCCGCATCGGCGTCCTGCTGACGGGGATCGTGGTCGCGCTGTCGGCGCTGAGCTTCGTCTCGCCCTATTCGCCGATCGACACCTACGTGGTGGCGCCCGACGTGCCGCCCAACGCGACCAACTGGTTCGGCACCAACTCCCGCGGCCAGGACGTCTTCTGGCAACTCACCTTCGCGCTGCGCAACACGCTCCTGTTCGGCTTCACGGTGGCGATCCTGAGCCGGATCCTGTCGCTCGTGATCGGCCTCCTCGCCGGCTACAAGGGCGGCCTTGCCGACCGGGTGCTGATGTCGGTCAACGACAGCTTCATCGTCATCCCGCTCTTCCCCGTGCTGGTCCTGTTCTACTTCGTGCTGCGCGACACGATGAGCTGGGGGCTGCTCGCCCTCATCATGGCGTGCCTCGGCTGGTCCTACGACGCCCGCCTGATCCGCTCCGTGGCGATGAGCCTGAAGGGCCGCGAGTTCACCCAGACCAGCATCTTCTCCGGCATGTCCACCCGCGAGATTCTGGTCGGCGAGCACCTGCCCTACGTCATGCCGATCGTCTTCTCGACGACCATGAACAACATGAACTGGTCGATCGGCCTGGAGGTGACCCTCTCGGTGCTGGGCTTCACCGACATCGAGACCCCCACCATCGGCGGGATGATCTACTGGGCCAACCAGCACACCGCCATGGTGGCCGGCATCTGGTGGTGGTTCGCCTTCCCGGTCGTCGCCATCGTGATGGCCTTCGTGGGCCTGTTCCTGCTCGCCGTCTCGATGAACGAGTACATCGACCCGCGCAGCCGACTGGCCCGGGTCGGGGGAGGGGGCGGGTGAGCATGATCGACCCCCGGCTCGCCGAACGCGGCGCGGCCGCCGCCCGGCCGGTCCTCTCCGTGACCGGCCTCAAGGCCTATTTCCGGCTGAACTCCTTCGGGGTCCGCCGCGACGTGCGCGCCGTCGACGGCATCTCGTTCGAGGTCCGCCCGAACGAGATTTACGGCCTCGCCGGCGAATCGAGCTCCGGCAAGACCACGCTCATCAAGACCGTCGCGGGCGCCATCAAGCCGCCCCTGCAGGTCGTCGAGGGCACGATCCGCTTCTCCTTCCTGCCCGGCCGGGACGGCCTGCACCTCGCCACGCCGGAGGAGATCCGGCGCGTGCGCTGGCGGCACCTGTCCACGATCCTGCAAGGCTCCATGAACGTGCTGAACCCGCTCCGGCGCGTCGAGGCCACGTTCCGCGACTTCGCCTGGCGCCACATGGCCCCCGGCCTCGGCGGCAGTCGCCCCGCCTTCGACGACGCGGTGGCGGCGCACCTGGCCAAGCTGCGGCTCGACCGCTCGATCCTGAAGGCCTTCCCGCACGAACTCTCGGGCGGCATGCGGCAGCGCGTGACCATCGCGCTCGCCACGATCTGCCGCCCGGAGTTCATCATCGCGGACGAGCCCACCACCGCCCTCGACGTGGTGGTCCAGAAGGACGTCCTCGGCATGATCCGCGGCATCCAGCAGGACCTCGGCTCGTCGGTCCTGTTCGTCACCCACGACATGGGCGTCCACGCGCACCTCACCCATCGGCTCGGCATCATGTATGCGGGCCGCCTCGTCGAGGAGGCCGCCACGCGCGAGATCTTCGCGCGCCCGCTCCACCCCTACACGCGCCACCTCATCGCCAGTCTCCCCCGCATCGGCGACGACACGCCACGCAAGGGCCTAGAGGGGAGCCCCCCGAGCCTCGCCGACCCGCCGCCCGGCTGCCGCTTCCACCCCCGCTGCCCGATCGCCATGCCGCGCTGCCGGACCGATGTCCCGCCCATGACCGAGGTCGCGCCCGGCCGGCGCGTCGCGTGCCATGCCGTCGAGGGGGCCGCCGCATGACCGCCCTCCTCGACCTGCAGGACGTCCGCAAGACCTACGGCCGCGGCGGCCTCTTCTCGTTCCGCCGCACCGAGGCCGTGAAGGGGGTCAGCTTCAGGCTCGAGGCCGACCGGCCGGAGATCTTCACGATCATCGGCGAGTCCGGCAGCGGCAAGACGACCATCGCCCGCATGATCCTCGGCCTGACCGCGCCGACCGCCGGCCGGCTGCTGGTCGAGGGCATGGACGTCGCCGCGTTGCGCGGCCAGGCGGCCCGGCTCGCCTTCATGCGCAAGGTCCAGCCGATCTTCCAGAACCCCTTCGAGGCCTTCAACCCGCTGAAGCCCGTCGACCGCTATCTCGCCATGACGGCGCGCCGCTTCGGCGGGGCCTCGGTTCCGGCCGAGGTGGACGCCGCCATGGACGAGGCTCTCCGCAAGGTGGGGCTGTCGCTCGCCGAGATCCGCGGCCGCTTTCCCCACGAGATGTCCGGCGGCCAGCTCCAGCGCACCGCCATCGCGCGCGCCCTCCTCGCCCGGCCGCGCCTGATCGTCGCCGACGAGCCGGTCTCGATGGTGGACGCCTCGCTCAGAATGTCGATCGTCAACCTGTTCCGGCGCCTGCGCGACGACCTCGGCATCTCGATCCTCTACATCACCCACGACCTCGCGACGGCCTACACGATCAGCGACCGGCTGATCATTATGCAGACCGGATCCGTCGTGGAGGCCGGCGACGCCCGCACCGTCCTCACCGCCCCCACTCACCCCTATTCGCGCCAGCTCCGCGATGCCGTGCTCGTTCCCGAGACGGCCGGCGGCGCCGACGCGCTTCCCGTGTAGCTTCGGAGACGACCCATGAGAAAAGCCCGCATCCTCCTGGACCGCGACTTCAGCATCGGCGAGACGGACCCGCGGCTCTTCGGGGCCTTCGTCGAGCATCTCGGTCGTTGCGTCTACGGCGGCCTCTACGAACCCGGGCACCCGACCGCCGACGCCAAGGGCTTCCGCCAGGATGTGATGGCGCTGGTCAAGGAACTCGGGCCGACCATCATGCGCTATCCCGGCGGCAACTTCGTCTCCGGCTACAACTGGGAGGACGGCGTCGGACCGGTCGAGCAGCGCCCGAAGCGCCTCGACCTCGCCTGGTTCACCACGGAGCCCAACACCTTCGGCACCAACGAGTTCGTCGACTGGTGCCGCGCGGCCGGCATCGAGCCGATGCTCGCCGTGAACCTGGGCACGCGCGCCGGCGACGCCGCCCGGAACCTCGTCGAGTATTGCAACCACCCGGGCGGCACCGCCTGGTCCGACCTGCGCCGCTCGCACGGTTGGGAGGAGCCGCACGACATCAAGTTCTGGTGTCTCGGCAACGAGATGGATGGCCCCTGGCAGATGGAATACAAGAGCGCCACCCAGTACGGCCTGGTCGCCAAGGAGGCGGCCAAGATGATGCGCTGGATCGATCCCACCATCGAGCTCGCCGCCTGCGGCTCATCCGCCCGCAACATGCCGAGCTTCGGCCGATGGGAGGACGAGGTGCTCGAGCATACCTTCGAGCATGTCGAGTACATCTCGCTGCACACCTACCTGAACAACTACAAGAGCGACTCCGCCGCCTTCCTGGCCTCGCCGGACCTGATGGACCGCTTCATCGACGAGGTCGTCGCCATCGCGGACGGCGTCGCGGCGCGCCGGCGCTCGACGAAGCGCATCATGCTCTCCTTCGACGAGTGGAACGTCTGGTACCGCACCCGCCGCTCCCGCGCCGACCGCGTCAAGGAAGGCTGGCCGATCGCCCCGCCCATCCTCGAGGAGATCTACACGATGGAGGACGCGCTCGCCTTCGGCGGCTGCTGCATCTCGCTCCTCAATCACGCGGACCGGGTCAGGGTGGCCTGCCTCGCCCAGCTCGTGAACGTGATCGCCCCGATCATGACGGAGACCGGCGGCCCGGCCTGGCGGCAGACCACCTTCTTCCCCTTCGCGCAGATGAGCCGCCTCGGGCGCGGCCGGGTGCTCCGGACCCAGAGCGAGGGCGACACCTACGACTGCCAGTACTACGACCCGCGCGGCGCCCTGGAACTGACCTTCCCGGTCGGCGACGTTCCCTACCTCAAGCACGCCGCCGTCATGGACGGCGAGGGCCTCAGCCTCTTCCTGCTCAACCGCGACCTCGACCAGGAGGTGGCGGTGGACATCCGGGCCCGTGGCTTCGGCGCCATGCGGGTGGCCGAGGCCCACGAACTGCACGACGCCGACCTGTCGGCGGTCAACTCCCGCGACGAGCCCGGGCGCATCGCGCCGCGGACCCTGGAGGGCGTGTCGATCGACGGCGAGCGCCTGAACGTCACGCTGAAGCCCGCATCCTGGAACGTGGTACGCCTGCAGCGCGCCTGAGCACCGAGCCGAGGACCCCCGATGCAGGACATGCCGGGACGACCGCGCCGCCCCCCCGACGATCCGGACGCCGGTCGGGGCGGCCGGAGCTTCCTGATCGTGCATCCGGACCGCCAGTTCGAGGTGGTCCGCGGCCTGGCCTCGCCGGTGCGCATCCGCATCCTGCGCCTCCTGCGCCGCCGCGGTCCCCTCAACGTCAACCAGATCGCCGAGGCTCTCGACCTGCCCCAGTCGACGATCGCCACCAACGTCCAGATCCTCGAGGACAGCGAGCTGATCGTCACCGAGCTCGGCAAGGCCGCCAAGGGCCAGCAGAAGATCTGCACCGCCCGGTTCGACGAGGTCGTCATCCGCCTCGACGCCGAGGATCCCAGCCGCGACCGGAACGTCATCGAGGTCGAGATGCCCCTCGGCCTCTACACGAGCTGCGAAGTCACCGCGCCCTGCGGCCTCTGCTCGACCGAGAGCATCATGGGCGTCCTCGACGTCCCCGACCTGTTCCTCGACCCCTGCCGCGTCCAGGCGGCGCTGATCTGGTTCGGCCGCGGCCATGTCGAGTACAAGTTCCCCAACAACGCCAAGGTCCTGAACCGGTCGGTCCGGGCCCTCGAATTCGTCATGGAGCTCTCCTCCGAGGTGCCCGGCACCAACGTCAACTGGCCCTCGGACATCAGCGTCTGGGTCAACGGCAAGAAGATCGGAACCTGGACGTCGCCCGGCGACTACGGCGACCGGCGCGGCGCCTTCACGCCGCGCTGGTGGAAGCTCGAGGGTTCGCAGTACGGCGTGCTCACCCGCTGGCACGTATCGGAGCAGGGCACCTGGCTCGGCGACACCAAGCTCTCCGACGTCACGCTCGACCAGTTGGACCTGTCGGCGCACCATTCGATCCGGCTGCGCGTCGGCATCGACGAGAGCGCCGTCCATCCCGGCGGGGTGAACATCTTCGGCCGGGGCTTCGGCAACCACAACCACGACGTCCTCATGCGCCTTCATCTCGGGTGAGGGCGCCGGTGCTCGGGAATCCATCACCGCCGGCGCTCGTGCTATGGTCGAGCGTCGATCCGGACGCCGTCCGCCGGAATCCCTCCGGCCGGCGAGGACCGGGCTCGGCGTTCGAGGTCGGCCCGATGGACGTGGGCGACTGGCTGGAAGGCCTGGGACTCGGCCGCTATCGCAGCGCCTTCGCCGAGAACGGCGTCGATGCGGTCGTGCTGCGCCGGCTAACCGCCGAGGACCTGAAGGAGATCGGCGTCCTGCCCGTCGGCCACCGCCGCCTTCTCCTGGACGCGATCGCGGCGCTGCCCGGTTCGGATCCGCCCCCCGGCGATGCGGCCGGACGGGACGAGCGCCGGCAGGTGACCGTGCTCTTCGCCGATCTGGTCGGCTACTCCCGGCTCTCCTCCGAGCTCGATCCCGAGGACGTCCGGACCCTGCTCGACGCCTTCTTCGCGATGGCCGACAAGGCGGTGGTCGATCACGGCGGCACGGTCGACAAGCACATCGGCGACTGCGTGATGGCGGTCTTCGGCGCCCCGATCTCCTACGGCAACGACGCGGAGCGTGCGGTCCGCGCCGCCGTCGCGATCCGGGACGGGCTCGGCGCGGCGACGTCCCGCCTGGGCCGCGCGCTCATGATCCACGCCGGCGTGGCGAGCGGCGAGGTCGTCGCCTCCGCGAACCCCGAGGCCGGACCGCACGGCACCGTCACCGGACCGTCCGTGAACCTCGCGGCCCGGCTCGCCGCCTGCGCGGGCCCCGGCGAGATCCTGGTCTCGGCCGCCGTCCGCCGGGCCGTCGCCGACCGCTGCCGGCTGGAGGACGCCGGCGTCTTCGCGCTCAAGGGATTTCCCGAGCCGCTCGGCGCATGGCGCGTCGCCGCGCTCCTCGCGGCCGGCCCCGAGCGGCCGGGCACCCTGGTCGGCCGGACGACGGAACGCGCGCTCCAGCGCGCCGCCCTGGAGTCCTGCCGGGACCACGGGCGCGGTCAGGTCCTGTACCTGAGGGGCGAGGCCGGCATCGGCAAGACGACGTTGCTGGCGGCCCTGCGCGAGGCTGCGGAGACGATGGGCTTCGCGGTCGCCGCGGGCGCCGTCCGCGATTTCGGCATCGAGCGGGGACGCCCCGCGCTCGCGAGCCTGGCGAGCCGTCTCCTGGAGCGTCTTCACGACGGCCCCATGCAGGCCGACCGGGAGCGGCAGGAGCCGCTTGCGGCGGCGGGCGCGTCCGATGCGGAGCGGGCCACGCTCGCGGACCTCCTCGACCTGCCCATGGCGGCATCGCTGCGATCGACCCTCGACGCCCTGGATGCCCTGGCCCGGACGCGCTCCCTGTGCAGCGTCCTCGAGCGCCTGGTCGACCTGAACGCCCGGCAAAGCCCCCTGCTCCTGCTGGCCGAGGACCTGCACTGGGCCGACGACGCGACCCTCGCCACCCTCGGCGGCCTCATCCTCTCCGCCCGCGACAAGCCGGTCCTGTTCGGGCTCACCACCCGGCCCGAGGGCGACCCGACCGCCGCGGGCTTCGTGCTGCCCGGCACCGTCCTGACCTTCGACCTCGGTCCGCTCGGCCAAGACGAGGCGCGACGGCTCGCGGAGGCCTTCGCGGAGGCCGGGCCGGCCGTGGTCGAGGCCTGCCTCGAGCGGGCGGGCGGCAACCCGCTCTTCCTCGAGCAGCTCCTTCAGCATGCGCAGAGCCGGTTGCGGGAAGCGGTGCCGGATTCGGTGCAGAGCATCGTCCAAGCCCGCATGGACCAGCTCCCGCCCGAAGCCCGGCAGGCCTTCCAGACCGCGTCCGTCCTCGGCCAGGGCTTCGCGCTCGACGACCTCCGCCACCTCCTGGACGACCCGGACTACGACCCGGCCATCCTCGTCCAGCGCCAGCTGCTGAGGCGGGAGGCGGACGGCCTCGTCTTCCCGCACGCGCTCCTGCGCGAGGCGGCCTACGCCACCCTCCTGCGCGAAAGGCGCCGCCGGCTCCACGCCCGCGCCGCGGCCCGCTGCCGGGCGACAGACCCGGTGCTGGCCGCCGAACACCTCCTCCGTGCCGAATCCGCCGAGGCCCCCGCGGCCTGCCGCGAGGCGGCCGAACGGCTCCTGTCCCGCTTCCGGCACGCGGCCGCGCTCGACCTCCTCGAGCGCGCCCTCGCCCAGGCCCCGGATCCGGAGGATCGGATCCGCTTGATGCTCCTGCGCAGCGATGCGCTGCTCGGCCTGGGCGAGGCCGACCGGGCCGAAGAGGCCTTCACGCAGGCGCTGGGGAGCGCCGTCGGCCCCGAGACGCGGGCCCGCGCACTGATCGGCAGGGCCTCGGCCCGGCGCATCACCGATCGCGTCGACGCCGCCCTGGCCGACGTCGACGAGGCGCTGGAGGTGGCGCGCGCGGCCGATCTCCCGGACCTGGAGGCGAGGGCCTTCGCGCTGCGCGGCAACCTGGGCTTTCCGAAGGGAGACTTCGCCGGCTGCCGGCGCGACCACGGCGAAAGTCTCCGCATCGCGCGCCGCATCGGGTCGACGGAACTGGAGGCGGCCGCGCTCGGGGGCCTCGGCGACGTCGCCTATATGGTCGGCCGCCTGGTCGAGGCGCACGCGAGCTTCCGGGACTGCGTCGAGCGCAGCGCCGGGATCGACCTGCGCCGGATCGCGGCCGCCAATCTGCCCATGCAGGCCATCACGCATTTCTGGGTCGCCGACATCCGGGGAGCGGCGGACCTGGCGCTTGCGGCGATCGAGGCCGCGCGCGCCATCGGGCACGACCGGGCTCTCATGATCGCTCATCACGCCGCCTATTTCGCGGAGCGCGCCCTCGACCGCCCCGAGGCCGCGAAGGGTCATGCGGCAGCGAGCCTCGAGCTGGCCCGGCGTCTCAACGCGCCCCGCTTCGTCGCCGAAGGCCTTGCCTTCGTGGCCCAGATCGGCTTCGACCAGGGCAACCTGCCGGAGGCGGAGGCCGGCTTCGCCGAAGCCCTGGCGCTCGCGCGGCGGACCGGCATGGCCTATATGGGGCCGGTCTTCCTCGCCGGACGCGCGCTCACGACGCGCGACGCCCGGGAGCGCGAGGACCTGATCCGGGAGGGGGAAGCGCTGCTCGCCGCCGGTTCGCTGTGCCACAACCACCTGATCTTTCGGACGGAGCTCATCGACGCCCACCTGGCGGCGGGCGCGTACCAGGAGGCGGCGCATCACGCGGAGGCCCTCGACGTCTATGTCGGCGGGCAGACGCTGCCCGCGACCGCCCTCGCCATCGAGACGGCGCGCGCCGGCGCGGCGGGCTCCGGGGCCGGCACGTCCCGGGCGGCCGTCTTGACGGCCTTGGCGGAGCGGGCGGAGGCACTCGGCGACCTTCGTCGCCGGTCGATGCTCCGGCGCCTGGCTTCGGCAACGCCCAGGCCGCCGGTCATCCCGGCCCCGTCGAGCCCCCGATGACCGGCGTCATCCCGGATCGGACCACACGCGTCCCGGCCGGCGCCCCGCCCTTCGCCGCGGCCCGCCCGAAGCGCGGCCGGAGACTCCCCAACCCTCGAGGACGAAGCCCATGAAGACCTACCGGATCGCCGCAATCCCGGGCGACGGCATCGGCACCGAAGTCGTCGAAGCCGGCGTCGAGGTCCTGACGTCGCTCGCCGAGCGCGACGGCGGCTTCGCCCTCGCGTTCGACCGCTTCGACTGGGGCGGGGAGTACTACAAGAGGCACGGCCGCATGATGCCCGAGGACGGCCGCGACCGGATCCGCCACCACGACGCCATCCTGTTCGGTTCAGCCGGACACCCCGAGATCCCGGACCACGTCACCCTCTGGGGACTGCGGCTCGCGATCTGCCAACCCTTCGACCAGTACGCCAACGTCCGCCCGACGCGCATGCTTCCCGGCATCACCTCCCCTCTGCGCAAGGTGGAGGGCAAGGAGCTCGACTGGGTGATCCTTCGCGAGAACTCGGAGGGCGAGTATGCCGGGATCGGCGGCCGGGTCCACCAGGGCCTTCCGATCGAGGTGGCCACGGACGTCTCCATCCTGACCCGAGCGGGTGTGGAGCGGATCATGCGCTACGCCTTCGAACTGGCCCGATCGCGGCCCCGCAAGCTGCTGACCGTGGTCACAAAGTCGAACGCCCAGCGGCACGGCATGGTGATGTGGGACGAGATCGCCGCGGAAGTCGCCGCGAACTATTCGGACGTGACCTGGGACAAGATGCTGGTCGACGCCATGACGATGCGCATGGTCATGAAGCCCGAGACGCTCGACACGATCGTCGCCACCAACCTGCATGCCGACATCCTGTCCGACCTCGCCGCCGCGCTCGCCGGCTCGCTCGGCATCGCGCCCACCGCCAACCTCAACCCGGAACGGATCTTCCCATCCATGTTCGAGCCGATCCACGGCTCGGCCTTCGACATCATGGGCAAGGGCGTGGCTAACCCGATCGGGACCTTCTGGTCGTCCGTCATGATGCTCGAACACCTGGGCGAGCCGCGCGCCGCTGGTCGGCTGATGACCGCGATCGAGCGCGTCACGGCTGATCCCCGGTTCCACACCCCCGACCTCGGCGGCACGGCCAGGACGGCGGACGTGACCGCGGCGGTGATCGACGCCCTCGAGGGCATGAACGACTGAGGAGGCCGGGCGGATGGGGGTAACCGTGAACCCGTCCGGCACCGGCGCCGCCCCATGGGACGTCGCATCGCAAAGCCGCCGACCGGCGGTCCTGGCCGCGATGCTCCCGTCACCTTGCGCCCGGATCCGGTCGCCCCGTTGATCCCCGTCAAGGCCGCCGGGGGCTCTGGCATGCGACGGCTAACAAGGTCGGCCCGCGCGGCGCCGGACAGGGTTCGTCGCCGAGGGACGTGCGGCACCGGCCGATGGGGGAGTGACCGATGGGGCTGATCGCGCTCGTCTACCGGCGCTTCGAGGACTGGATCGTCCCGTTCTCGGAGCCGCCCGGCGAGGTCCCGCCCTCCGGTCTCGCGGCCTTCATCTGGCACTACGTCCGCCAGGCCAAGGCTCCCTTCGCGCTGATGACCGTGGTCGGCGGCCTGTCGCCGCTCGTCGACGCGGGCCTGTTTTACTTCGTCGGGCGGATCGTCGACATGCTCGACACCCATGACGCCGATCGAAGCTGGAGCGCCCTGATGGCGTCGTCCGGGCGCGAACTGCTGGTCATTCTGGTGGTCGTCGCCGTCGCGCGCACGGCCACTCTCTTCCTCTCCGCGCTGGTCGACGAGCAGACCGTAGCGCCCGGCTTCTACAATCTGGTGCGCTGGCAGGTGCACCGGCACGTCTCCCGACAATCGCTCCAGTTCTTCCAGAACGACTTCGCCGGCAGCCTCGCCACCAAGGTCTGGCAGAGCGGCCAGGCGATCGGCGACCTCATGGAGAGCCTGATCGGCGTGGTCTGGTTCATGCTGATCTACACCGCCACGACGCTGGCCATGGTGGGCAGCCTGGACGGCCGGCTGGCCGCCCTGGTGGCGATCTGGATCGCCGGCTTCGGCGGGCTCGCCTGGTGGTACCTGCCCCGCATCCGGCGCCAGTCGGAGGCAGCCGCGGAGGCCGGGTCGGGAACGAGCGGGCACATGGTCGACGACTACGCCAACATCGAGACCCTGAAGCTGTTCGCGGCCGACCGCGCCGACCGCTATCTCCGCCTCGCCTTCGAGCGCTACCTGGAGACCTATCGGCCCTTCACCCGGTCCCTGACCGCGGTCCGCACGGCGCTGAACCTCCTCTCCGGCCTCGTCATCGTGGCCATCGGCATCCTCTCCATCCACCTCTGGATCGAGCACGCCGTAACGGTCGGCTCCGTCGCCTTCACGCTCGGCCTCGTGCTCCGCCTGAACGCGCTCCTCGGCCGCTTCATGACCCAGCTGAACGGCATCCTGCGCACGCTCGGGGTCCTGGAGAATTCGAAACGGCTCGTGACCCAGCCGCTCCACCTGCAGGATCGGCCGGACGCCGTCCCGCTTCGGATCGCCGAAGGCGGCATCCGGCTGGAGGCCGTGACTTTCGGCTACCACCGGGATACCCGGATCCTCGACAGTATCGACTTGGTTGTCCGCCCCGGCGAGAAGATCGGCCTGATCGGCGCCTCCGGGTCGGGCAAGACCACGCTCGTCAATCTGATCCTGAGGCTCTTCGAGCCGGACGGCGGCCGGATCCTGATCGATGGCCAGGACGTGGGCACCGTCACACAGGCCTCCCTGCGCGGCCAGATCGGGGTGGTCACCCAGAACACCGCCCTGCTGCACCGCTCCATCCGCGCCAACATCAAGCTGGCCAAGCCGGACGCCACCGAGGAGGAGATGATCGCGGCCGCCCGAAAGGCCGAGGCGCACGCCTTCATCATGGGCCTCGTCGACGACAAGGACCGCCACGGCTACGACGCCCATGTCGGCGAGCGGGGCGTCAAGATGTCCGGTGGCGAACGCCAGCGCATCGCGATCGCGCGCGTCTTCCTGAAGGGTTCTCCGATCGTGATCCTCGACGAAGCGACCTCGGCGATGGACTCCGAATCCGAGGCTGCGATCCAGCGCAACCTGGAGGCCCTCATGGAAGGCCGGACCGTGATCGCGATCGCGCACCGGCTCTCCACGATCGCCCACCTCGACCGCCTGGTCGTCCTGGCCGGGGGGCGGATCGTCGAGGACGGCACCCACGCCGAGCTTCTGGCCGCGGGCGGGATCTATGCCCGGCTGTGGCGTCGCCAGTCCGGCGGCTTCCTGGCCCGCGAGACGGCCGGCCCGGACGAGAATTGACGGTGCGGCTACAGCCCCGCTCTGGCGGCCCGGGCAGGGCCGGCCGTGTTTCGGCCGCAGTACCGATGTAATGGGCGACCGTAACGGAACCTGCGGCTTGCCGGCACGGGAGCTTCGGACGTTACGGCATCGCGTATTTTTCCACTCTTGCCTGGCATCGGCGTATTGAATGCGTTCTACCGCCTCGTCATGATGACGTCGCCAATTTGAGGACTGTCATGAACGGCGGGGCCGCTCGAGAACGACGATTTTCGACTACGGCTTATCTGTTCGGGATGTTCGCCGCCGTCGTCATGCCGTTGGTCCTGGTCGGGGCCATGGTGATGGTCCGCTATGCCCGCGCCGAGAGGGACCGCTACGTTCAAGACGCCCTCCAGCACGCGCGCCAGATCGTCCTGCTGGTCGACGGCGAGCTGACCCGCCTGTCGGCCCTCATGCAGGGCCTGTCGGTCTCGAGCGCGCTGGCGGAAGGCGACCTCGAGCGCTTCCACCGGGAAGCGCGCCAGATCGCGAACGGCCAGGGCGAAGTGGTCCTGCTCCGCGACTTCGGGACGAATCAGATCCTCGACAGTTCCGTGTCGTTCGGGACGGCGCTGCCCGCCGCCATCCCCCTGGGCGCGGAGGAGCAGGCCGCCCTCGCGGCGGGACGGACGCTGGTCTCCGACGTCTACATCGGCCCCGTCTCGGGCAGCCCCCGGGTCGCGGTGGCGATGCCGATCCCGCGCCCGGGTGCCGGCCCCTACGTGCTCGCCGTGACGATCCCGACCACGCGGGTCCGGGACGTGATCCGTCCCGCCGTCCCGCCCGGCTGGATCATCGCCATCGGGGACAGCCGCGGCCGTTACGTCGCCCGGTCGGAGCGCCACGAGGAAGTCTCCGGTCAGCCCGGCGTGCCGGACTACGTCAGCCGCGTGGTCGGGCCCGCCGGCACCTTCACGTCCGTCAACTTCGAGGGCGTCGTGCTGCTCGCCGGCTATGCCCGCTCCGGTCTCTCCAACTGGTTCGCGGCCGCCAACGTCCCCGAGGAACTCGTGGCCGAGCCGCTCAGACGTTCGCTCGCCGGTGCGCTGGCCGCCGTGCTGGCGGGCCTTCTGGTCTCGGCCGGCTTCGCCTGGCTGCTCGGCCAGAAGCTCGCGACCGCCTCCCGGCGCCTCGCCGCTCGGGCACTCGCGCTCGGGGCCGGCGAACCCGCCCGCGAGACGATCGACCACCCGGCCGAGTTCGCCATCGTGGCCGAAGCCTTCGACGAGGCGGCTGCGGCCATCGCCGAGAGGGCCCGCGAGCGCAGGCAGGCCGTCGAGCGGGAGGCGCTGCTCGGCAGCGTGCTCGATTCCGCCGAACTGCATGCGGGCATCCTCGAGCCGGACCGGGACGACTTCCGCATCGCGGTCGCCAACCGCGGCGCGGCCCTGATCCTCGGCGGCGACGGGGCGGGCCTGGACGGCACGGCCGCCCGCGACACGGCCATGGACGAAGCCACGCGCGCCAAGCTCCTGGAGATCGTCCAGGATACGGTGCGGCAAGAGGCGCCGATCAGCGCGGAATACAGGATCAAGCTCGCCGGCCTGCCCTCCCGCTGGTGCCTCGGCACCTTCCGGCCCTTCACGGACGCCGACGGCATGAAGCGCGTCGCCTTCGCGAGCGTCGACATCACCGCCCGGCGCAAGGCCGAGCGGGCCCTCAGGGAACGCAGCATCGAACTGGAGGGCATCCTCGCCACCGTTCCGGCCGCCGTGGTGATCACCTACGACCGCGAGCTGCGCACCGTGGTGCCGAACCGCTACGCCTCCGAACTGCTGGCGCTCCCCGTCTCCGAGAAGGGCCTCGCCGAGATCCCGTTCCAGCCGGACGTGGTGGGAATCCTGCGCGAGAACGTGCCCTACGCGACCGAGGACCTGCCCCTCACCCGCGCCGCGGCCGGGCACGACACGCGGGACCTGGAGGTCACCATCCGCTACCGGGACGGCAGCGAGCGAACGGTGCTCACCAATGCGATCCCGCTGCGCGACGGCAACGGGGCGATCCTCGGCGCCGTCTCGGTCAGCCTGGACATCAGCGAGCGCAAGCGCGCCGACCGCCAACGGCAGCTCCTGGTCCACGAGCTCAATCACCGGGTCAAGAACACCCTCGCGATCGTCCAGTCCCTCGCCGGCCAGACCCTCAGGTCGGCCCGCACCTTGGAGGCCGCCCGGACGGCTCTCGACCAGCGCCTGGTCGCCCTCTCCAAGGCGCACGACATCCTGACCCGCGAGAACTGGGAAGGCGCCGAGATCGCGGACGTGGTAGCCGCGGCGATCCGCGTCCAGTCGGATCCGGCCCGCTTCGAGGTCGAGGGGCCGCCGGTCTGGCTGCCCCCGTCGCTGGCCGTGACCCTGTCGCTCGTCTTCCACGAACTGGCGACGAACGCCCTGAAATACGGAGCGCTCTCGGTCCCGGAAGGACGTGTCGAGATCGCCTGGACCCTCAGGCCCGCGGCGGCCGGCGCGGGAGCCGGCCTCGACCTCGTCTGGACCGAGCGGGGCGGCCCCACGGTCGCCCCGCCGCGCCAGCGCGGTTTCGGCACCCGCATGATCGAGCGCAGCGTGGCGGGCGAGCGGACCGGCAAGGTCCGACTCGACTTCGCCCCCGACGGCCTGCGCTGCTCGATCGCGGTGACGCTTCCGGAGCAGCAGGAGACGGACGAGGCCCCGTCCGCCCTCCGCCTGCAGCGCATGCTGTAATGCCGGGCTCCGGCCCGCTTGGCCGGGCGCCCTGCCGACCTCAGGCAGCCAGACGCGGCGCGCACCCGATCAGGCGTTCGTACTCGGCCTCCGCCAGGCCGTAGGAGCTGCCGGCCACGCCCAGGAGGCCGTCCCGATTGCGCACCTGGATGGTCATCCGGCTGGCGCTGATGTAACCGCTGCCCTCCAGCACATGGGTCGCCACGGTCACCCCTGCTCTGCGCACGCCCAGCATCTCGGCGAGGAACTGGTGGGAGAGGTGGATCACGTCGCCGTCCGTGCGGTCGTGAGCCATCAGGATCCAGCGCGCGAGCCGCTGCTCCAGAGTGAAGCACGCTGCCGCGCGCGCATTCGCGGCGACCTGCGTCAGGAACGCGAAACAGTAGCGCCGCAGCACCGTCATGTCCTCCTCCCGCGGCCCGAGCGCGGCGCGCAGGACGTCGGAGGAGATCCGCAGGACCGTGGCGGCCGGCGACTGGACGATGATCTGGAACGGGGTCTGCGCGGCGCCTAGCACCACGGGCACGCCCGTGAATCCCTCCCGCCCGCAGATGCCGACCTCGAGTTCCCGGTCGGGCAGTTGGAAAAGGACCGACAGGATCCCGCTCTCCACGAAGTACACATGCGACATGGGCTGCCCCGCGTCGCCGAGCAGATCGCCTTGGGACAGGGAGACCGAGTCGCACCGCATCAGCACCTGTTCGCGGCCTTCCCTGGACAAGGCGCGGAGCAGGAAGTTCCTGGGCATCGCGTTCATGCGTTCCCCCAAAGTCACGGGCGGCTGCGCGAGTGTCCCTCGGCCGGCCGGGCCCGGACGGCGTCGCAAGCAGTGCTCAGATGAGATTTGTCGAACGCAGTTCAAGCACCGGCCCGAACTCTTGCATGGCCATAACTAGGATCACCGGCCTTACCCGTAAGCAAAAACGAATGCGCAAAGAGACATGACGCGATGTCTCAGTAGAATGACGGATAGGTTGCCTACGGAGTCGGGGGCGGTGCTCGACGGCATACCGCGCCGGGGGCCGACGCCCCCGTCGGCCGGGCGGGCCGCGCCCGACCGGGAGAGCCCCGGCGGAGCCGCCGACAGGGCCTCAACGCCCCTCCCACGCAGCTTCCGCCTGCTCCTTGATGAGCCAGATCTCCGCCTCGTGCGCCGCCTTGAGACGCTCCCAGCGCGCCGTCGGCATGCCCTCGACGCGCCAGGCCGTCAGGATGACGAGGCATTCGCCGTCGGCCAGTCCCGCGTCCGCACCCGGCACCACCCGCGCGTTGATCCGGCGGACGAGCCGGTCGGCGGGCCCGACGCGCCAGTCGACGAGGCCGAGTTCGGGATGCGCCTCGACCGAGAAGAAACCCTGCCCACCGTCGAACAGCGACCGGCCCGTGTAGAGGCCCGGCCGGTCGGTCGGCCCGGTCTCCATGCAACCGAGCGACCAGCGGCCGAGCCGGAGCGGGTCGGCCAGGAACGCGAACGCGAACCCGGCCGGCACCGCCACCCGCGCGGCCGCTACGTGGCAGAGATCCCCGCCCGCCAAGGCCGCCTCAGCCGCCATACTTCTTGAAGAGCTCCTGCATCTCGCCGATCGAGATGATCCGGTCGGTCTTGATCTCGCCGTTCTCGATCTTCCAGACGAGCGCCGGCCCGGTCACGTCGCCGTTGGCGTCGAACTCCAGCGGCCCCGTGGCGCCGTGGTACTTGATCGGCTTGCCGGCCTTGATGAGCTCGATCGCCTTCTTGAACTCCTCCGGCCCGGTGCCGACGGTCTCGCCGCCGGGCGTGTGGATCTTGCGCATCGCGTCCTTGATGGCCGGCCCGGTCAGCTCAGGCGCGATGTTCATGGCGAGGCCGATGGCCATCACGGCGTCGTACTGGGTGTGCACGCCCGGGCCCTTGCTGTCGTACTTGTACTTCTCCTCGAAGGCCTTGTTGAAGGCGTCCACGGAGGGACCCTCCACCTGGGCGTTGTCCATGCCGAAGGCCTCGTTGAGGAACTTCGCCCCGACGCCGTCCACGAAGTCTTTGACGCGGTTGGAGTTGTTGAGGGCGATCTTCTGGGACCCGCCGAGCGACAGCCACTCGCGCACCACCGTCACGCCGTCCTTCGGAAAGCCGATGAAGAGCAGCGACTCGGGCTTCGCCGACAGCGCCTTGGTGACCTCGGCGCGGTAACTCGGCTGGTTGTCGTTGTAGGGCACCTCGATGGCGATCTCGCCGCCGAGCTTCGGCAGCACCTCGCGCACGAAGCGCAGCATGTCGGACCCGAAATCGGTATTGACGTAGATCACCGCCGTCTTCTTGAGGCCCCGCCGCGCCATCTCGGAGGCGGTGGCATAGGCCTGGGTCCGGCTCGTCGGCAGGGTGCGGAAGAAGTAGCCCTGGCTGCGGCCGTCCGTGAAGGGGCTCGCGGTCGAGCAGCAGGAGACCTGCACCACCTTGGAAGGCGCCGTCACGGCCGAGATGATCGGTCCCGTCACGCCCGACGAGATGGTGCCCGTGAAGGCCGGCACGCGCTCCACCTCGACCAGATACTTGGCGGCGTCCACCCCGACGGTCGGCTGACCCTGGTCGTCGCGCAGGATGAACTGCACCGGGCAGCCCTTGACCCCGCCCCCGGCGTTGATGTGCTCGATGGCGAGCTGCGCGCTCTCGGCGATCTTCTTGGTGATGGGCCCCATCGACCCGGTCAGCGGCAGCACGCCGCCGATCTTCACCGGGCAGGCCGTCTGCGCCTCCGCGCTGCCGCCGCTGGCCGCGAGGGCCACCATCAAGGCCGCGAGGCCGCCTGTCAGTCTCAACATGGACGTGCTCCTTCCCGTCTGGTCGTTGAATCCCCGCTTCAGTCGCGGGCTGGCTTCGAGTTGATCGAATTTTCTCCGAGGAGTCCACCGGGCCGGAACAGAAGCGACAGCACCAGCAGAAGCCCGATCAGGATCACCTGCACGGCCCCGCCCTGTGCCGCGTAGGCGGGCGGCACCAGCTTGGTCACCGCGATGCCGGACGCCGCCCAGAGCCCCCAGACCACGAGCGTGCCGAGGAGCGCCCCGCGGTTGTTGCCGCTGCCCCCGACGATCACCATCGCCCAGACCTGGAAGGTGAGGATCGGCAGGAAGTCGAACGGGCTGACGAAGCCGATGAAGCCGACATAGAGCGCGCCCGCCAGCCCCATCAGCATCGACCCGAGCACGAAGGCCTGGAGCCGGAAGCTGGTCGCGTCCTTGCCGAGCGAGACCGCCGCCTGCTCGTCCTCGCGCACCGCCCGCAGCGCCCGCCCCCAGGGCGCCGCCAGCATGGCGTCGAGCGCCAGGGTGACCAGGACGACGATGCCGGCGAGCAGCGCGAGGTAGCCGAGATTGAATGAGAAGGGCGTCGTCAGCCAGCCGGAGAGCGGCCGGGGAATGCCCGAGAAGCCGTTGCCGCCCCCCGTCAGGGCCTCCCAGTTGAGTGTCACGAGCTGGATCACCGTGGCGATGCCGAAGGTCGCGATCGCCAGGTAGTCGTCCCGGAGCCTGATCGTGGCGAGGCCGACCACCCAGGCGGCGAGCCCCGACGCCGCCATGGCGCCCAGGATGCCGACGATCCAGGGCAGCCCGAGGTTGCCGATCAGTTCCGGCTTCGGCGCAGCCGTCAGGATCGCATGCGTGTAGGCCCCGATCGCGTAGAAGCCGACCACGCCGGCATTGAAAAGGCCGGTGTATCCCCACTGCAGGTTCAACCCGAGCGCCACGATGCCGAGGATCAGCACGACGCAGGCGAAGAAGACGAGGTATGAGAAGAGCCCGATCATGACTTGCGCCCGAAGAGGCCCTGCGGCCGGAAGAACAGGACGAGCAGCAGGAGCACGAAGGGCATCGCGGTCTTGTAGCCGGTCGAGACGAAGAGGGTGGAGACGTTTTCGGAGAGCCCGACCAGGAGCCCGCCCACCACAGCGCCCGGCAGCGACCCGACCCCGCCGAGAATGGCGGCGGCGAAGAGTGCGAGCAGCAGGCTCGCCCCCATCTCCGGATGCAGTTGCGGCGTCAGGCCGAGGAACACCCCCGCCATCGCGGCGAGCGCCCCGGAGAGGATCCAGGTCCACCGGACGAGGCCCTCCACCTCGACCCCGCAGGCGCGCGTCAGCGCCGGGTTCTCCGCCATGGCGCGCATCGCCATGCCGGTGCGGCTGTAGGTGAGGTAGAGGTGCAGCGCCGCCACCGTCACGACGGTCACGCCCAGGATGAAGAGCTGGTCGGGCAGCATGCGGACGTCGGGCAGGACCTCGACGGCGATCTGCAGCTCGCGCGTATAGGCGTGCGTGCCGTGGCCCCAGATCAGCACGATTACGTGGCGCAGGATGAGGGCCGCCCCGAAGGCCGCGAACACGAGCGAGAGCCGCGGCGCCCCGCGGGCGCGCAGCGGACGGAATACCAGGAGGTCCACCAGCCAGGCGAGCAGGCCCGTCAGCCCGCCGGCGAGCAGCATGGCGGCGACGAGCTGCCAGCCGAACGTGAAGGGCCCCGTCGGCGTGCCGGGGCCGAAGAAGGAGACGAAGACGAGCGCCAGGTAGGCGCCCCAGGTCAGGAGCTCCGAATGGGCGAAGTTGGCGAAGCGCAGGATCTGCAGGCCGAACGACACCCCGATGGCGCCGAGCGCCACGATCGCCCCCGTCAGGATCCCGTCCGCGATCGTCTGGCCGAGCATCAGGCGCTCCTCTCGGCGGTCTCGGCCCGCGCCCCCAGGAACGCCTCCGCGAGGCCCCGGTCGGCGAGGAGGTCGGCCGCCCGGCCCGAGGCGTGGTTCCGGCCCCCGGCGAGCACGTAGCCGCGGTCGGAGATGCGCAGCGCCGCCTTGGCGTTCTGCTCGACCATCAGCACCGCCACGCCCTTCCCGGCGAGGCGCCTGAGGTCCGTGAAGACCTGCGCGACCATGCGCGGCGCCAGCCCGGCGGTCGGCTCGTCGAGCAGCACCACCCGGGGCCGGGTCATCAGCGCCCGCGCCACCGCGAGCATCTGCCGCTGCCCCCCGGAGAGCGACCCGGCCCGCGCCGCGCGCTTGGCCACGAGGTCGGGAAAGAGCGCGTAGGCCTCCTCGAGCCGCGCCCGGAGTTCGCCCCGGACCGTATGGCCGCCGACCACCAGGTTCTCGTGGATCGTGAGCGTGGTGAAGACGTTGCCGGTCTGCGGCACGAAGGCGAGCCCCGCCGCGACCTTCTCGTGCATGGGCAGGTGCGTCACGTCCCGGCCCCCGAGCAGGATGCGCCCGCCCTCGACCGCCAGCAGGCCGGCGAGGGCCTTCAGGAGCGTGGACTTCCCCGCCCCGTTCGGCCCGATCACGGTGACGATCTCGCCCGCCGCGACGGCGACGCCGGCCCCTTGCACGATCGGAAAGCCCGGCACGTAGCCGGCCACGACCGCCTCGGCCGAGAGGACCGGGTCCGTCATGCCGGCAGGTCCCCGAGATAGGCATCGAGCACCGCCGTATCGCGCTGCGCCTCGGCGGGAGTCCCCGAGAAGATCAGCCGCCCCTGCGCCATCACGTGGACCGGGTCGCACAGGCGCATGACGAGATCCATGTCGTGCTCGATCACCAGGAAGGTGACCCCGCGCGCCTTGAGAGCCAGGATGCGGTCGACCAGCGTTTCCATGAGGGTCCGGTTCACGCCCGCCGCCGGCTCGTCGAGCAGGATCAGCTTCGGTTCGTTCATCAGCACCCGGGCGAGCTCGAGGAGCTTCTGCTGGCCGCCCGACAGGTTGCCGGCGAATTCCCCGAGCTTCTCGCCGAGCCCGCAGAACCGCAGCCGCTCGACCGCCCGCTCCCGGATTTCCGCCTCCTGACGGCGAACCTCGGACCGGTTCCACCAGGCGTTCCAGAAGCGTTCGCCGGATTGGCCGACCGCCGCCACCATGGCGTTCTCCAGCACGGTCATGCGCGGGAACGGCCGGGGGATCTGGAAGGTCCGCGCGAGGCCGAGCCGGAAGATGCGGTCCGGCTTCCGCCCCGCGATCTCCTCCCCCGCGAAGGTCACGCTGCCCGCCGAGGGGGCGAGCGCGCCAGCGACCAGGTTGAAGAGCGTGGTCTTGCCCGCCCCGTTGGGACCGATCACGCCCGTGATCGTCCCGGGGTGGACGGTGAGGTCGACGCCGTCCACGGCCCGGAATCCCTCGAAGCTTTTCACGAGACCCCGGACTTGCAGCACGGTCGGCTGATCCACGACTGGAAGGGAACGGCCCGGCGATGATAGCCATGGCGGCACCCCCGTCAATTCAAGCGCTTGACGCGCCGGGGGCGCGCTTCCGCCGGGGCGGGACGCCAGCCGGGAGGACCGCCATGACGCGCCGTTTCATTTCCACAGGATCGGTCTACGAATCCCTCGCCGGCTACAGCCGGGCGGTCGTGGACGGCAACTGGGTCTTCGTCTCCGGCACTGTCGGCGCCGACTTCGCCACCGGCCGCTTCGCCGAGGGCGCCGCCGCACAGGCCGAGAAGTCGATCGACACGATCGAATGGGCGCTCGGCGAAGCCGGCGCTCGGGTCGAAGACGTCGTCCGTGTCCGCGTCATCGTGCCGAACACCGCGGACGTGGCGGCCGTCTCGCAGGTGGTCGCCCGCCGGCTGGGACCGGCCCGGGCCGCCAACACCACCTTCTGCGCCCCGCTGGCCGTGCCGGAGGCGCTGGTCGAGATCGAGGTGACGGCCCTGAAGCCCCGCCCGCGCCGGCGGCCCGGCTAGGCGAGGCGGCTGCGCAGCCGGAAGGCGAGCACGAGCAGCAGCACCCCGAAGGCGAGCGCATAGGCGCCGAGCCACCAGGCGAGCACCACCGCGCCGATGAGCGGCGCGACCGCGAGGGCGAGGCCGAAGAGCAAGGACACGATCCCGGCGAGCAGCATCCACAGCCGCCCGTGCTCGCGGGTCAGCTTGAAGGAGGCCGCGACCATGAGCACGCCGGTCAGCAACGACCAGGCCGCGACCGCGATTATGAAGCCGACCACCGCGCCGGCCGGGAAGGCCACCAGGGCAACGCCGAGCACCAGATCGAAGACGCCCTCGGCGAGAAGCAGGCCCCAGCGTTCGCCCCGCGCCGCCGCCCGGACGCCGGCCACGATGCCGAAGGCCCCGTCGACCACCAGGTAGGCGGCGAACAGGAGCGCGAGGGAGAGGATCGCCGCCACCGGCGCGGCAAGTGCGATGATCCCGAACAGAACGGCCGCCGCGCCCCGCAGGGCGAGCGCCCACCAGTTCCGGGCCAGCGAGGCGCTCATGATGGGATCGCCGCCGCCGAGGGTCGGCGGGGTCACGGGCTCGCGGCGGATGTCCCCGTCGTTGCGGATCGTCATGGACCAGATCTCCCTCGCCAGGCGCCGGCGGCGCCGAGCGGAGAGAATAACACCAAGCTCACGCTTACGTTCCAGCTCGTCCCGTCGCGGGCCGCAGCTCCGGAGCGTCGAGGGATTGCGCGACGCCGGGCCAGCCCCGACCGCTCGCGCCGGATCCGCAGGGCGGGGCCGGCCTTGCCGGCCTCCGAGGCTTAAGGTCGTCCGGGCGCCTGAACGGCGGAGGATGTTGATTCACGGCTGCCGCGGTCCCCGGCGGCCGCCAGGCCCGTCGCGCCCGCTGCATCGGCATGAACGGAAAAGGGCACGGTTCCGACCGCAGTCGCGAACCATGCCCCTCGGAATTTTCGACGAGGCCGCCCCGAACCGGGACGGGCAATGCGTCAGCTCGACTTGCGGGCCCGGATCCAGGCGTACCCGAAGGCCGCGAGCACGACCGGCAGGCCGAATCCGGCCATCGGACCCGGCACGCCGAGGACACCCTCGCCGCCCGTGCGGCGAGGTCCGTCGGCGAGCGCCATGCCGACCGAACCCACGATGATCAGAGCGGCCAACGATACGACCTTACTCATCGACAACTCCCTTTGAAATCCCACCCGCGATACGGGGCGTTAACCAACGTCAGAACTTACAGGTTTGTTCCGGTTCGGTGAAGCTGGTTTCTTCAGCAGACACCGAAAAAAATTCCAAGTTGCATGCAAATGGCCTGCATCCTGAGGCGACGATGCACGCGTTAGTCGAGTGGTGCCTCGGCTCGCTCGTGGGGGCCGTAGTCGCGAACCACCTCCGCAACGCGCAGCCTGTAGGTCCGGAACATGCCGTTCCGACCCATCGCCTGCGCGCGCCGGTGGTCGAGATGCGTGCGCCAGACCTTCAGGGCCGCCTCGTCGCGCCAGAACTGCAGGGACAGGAGCTTTCCCTGCTCGTAGAGGCTTTCGAACCGCTCGACCGACAGGAACCCGTCGATGGCCTCGACCTCGCTGCGGAGGTCCGCGGCCAGGCGCAGGTAGGCGTCCTTCTGTCCCTCGGCGGGCCAGACCTCGAAGATGACGGCGAGCATCGAAGGATCTCCCGGACCACCGCTCAGTCGGGACGTGCCGCGGCGAGGGCGGCGGCGCTGTCGTAGAATTCGGTCACCTCGGCGATCTTGTCTCCCCGGAACCGGATGACGTCGGCCTTGCGGACGGTCGCGGTCTTGCCGGTCCGCTTGTTGCGCCAGCCGCAGCGCCCGATGGCCACCGCCTTGTCCCCCTCCGAGATGACGTCGTCCACCTCGTAGTAGACCATCTCCCAGTCTTCCGCGAGCACGGCGAAGTAGCGTTTCACGTCGTCCAGGCAGCAGATGCGCCCGGTGAACTCCATCCCTTCGGCGCCGTCCGCCATGGAGTGCCAGCTCACGTCCTCGGCGATGTGGTCGAGGAACGGATTGACCGCTCCCTTGCTCTCGCCCCACGTCCGGTACAGGCCCGCGAGCAGGTCCGCCTTGCTGCGATCGGTGTTCATGGCCGCCTCCCATGTGGGGGCCAGTGTCCTCCGAACCCCGCTGCCGTGCAACCCTGGGCGGCCGCCGGCGCCCCCGCCGCGGACCGGGCCCTATTCCTCGGACCGATCGGCTTGACATCGACCCGCAGCGATGTAGCCTCCTATTACCGATGGGACGGCAGACGGGGGAAGAGTTGTCCGTCGCCATCGTCTTGCGGAATTCCAGAGACATCGAGGTCGGTCCCGGTCCGGAATCGGGTCCGAGCATGACCGCGTTTGCCTGGAAACGGTCCGGCCCCGTGATGGGCCGCCCCGACGACTGTTCCGCATGCGCCGATGTCCAGTCGAGCCGAGATGAAGACCACACGGCGGCGAAGACTGCCGGGACCACCAACGGGAGGAGATCCATGCCCCACGTCGCGAAGATGATCCTGGCCGGACTCGCGGGTCTGGCCCTCGGTACCGCCCCGGCGCTCGCCGGACCCGAAGTCGTGAAGGCCCAGAGCGAGAATCCGGCCTGCTTCAAGCCCTGGGATTCCAACACCAAGATGTTCAAATGGTCCGCCAAGCCGGGCCCCTACCGGATCGCGATCGCCAACGGCTTCGTCGGCAACACCTGGCGCATCCAGATGATCAAGACCGCCAAGGCCTTCGCCGAGCAGCCCGACATCAAGCCCCTGATCAAGGAGCTGAAGGTCGTCTCCACCGGCACCGACGTCGCCGCCCAGATCGGCGCGATCGACAACTTCATCAACTCCGGCTACGACGCGATCGTCACCATCGCGGTCAACCCGACCGCCTTCGGCCCGGTCATCCGGCGCGCCAACGGGGCCAACGTCGTCCTCGTCCCCTTCGACAACGTCCTCGATTCCGACGAGGTCATGATGGTCAACGAGGACCAGCTCGAGATGGGCCGCCTGATGGGCCGCTGGCTCGTCAAGAACATCCCCGCCAAGGCCGGCAAGATCCTCGAGGTGCGCGGCCTGCCCGGCAACTCCGTCGACCGCGACCGCCATGTCGGCTTCCGCGAGATCATGGAGGGCTCCGGCAACAAGTTCGAGATCATCGAGGTCGTCGGCAATTGGGACGACGGAACGGCGCAGAAGGTCGTGGCCGACGCGCTCGCGGTCCACAAGAAGTTCGACGGCATGTTCGTGCAGGGCGGATCGACCGGCGCCGTGCGCGCCCTCATCGACGCCAAGCATCCCTTCATCCCGGTCTCCGGCGAGGCCGAGAACGGCTTCCGCAAGCTCTGCGCCCAGCACGCGAAGGACGGTCTGCTCTGCGCTTCCGCGGGTCAGTCGCCGGGCCTCGTGGCCATCTCGATGAAGGCGGCCGTCGAAGCCCTCCAGGGCAAGGTCATGCCGCAGATGATCTCGGTGCCGATCCCCTATGTGGAGCACCCGGATTTCAAGGCGAACGTCAACTACTATCCCGATCTGACCGACAACTTCTTCACCCCCAATGAATTCCCGCCGTGCAACGTCAACATCACGGCGACCGAGATCATGGGCAAGAGCGAAGCCAACAACTGACGGAGCCGATGGCTCTTCTCCGGCCGGCCCCACGGCGCCTTGCGTGCCCGCGGGGCCGGTCCGTCTCGATCATCCCCCCGCCCCACGCCGAGGACCCCGATGGCCGAAGCCGCCCGCGCCCCGAGCCCCGCGCCCGCCGCGCCGCTTCTCGCCATGACCGGCATCTCCAAGCGCTACGGCGGCGTCCGTGCGCTCGAGGACGCCTCTTTCGCCTGCGCATCCGGCCGCATCCACGCCCTCCTCGGCGAGAACGGAGCCGGCAAGTCGACGCTGATCAAGATCATGGCCGGCGTCGTCCAGCCCGACGCCGGCGAGATCCTGCTCGAGGGCACGCCGCGTCGCTTCGCCGGACCGGGCGAGGCGACCGCGGCGGGGGTCGTCTGCATCTTCCAGGAACTCTCCCTGATGCCCGACCTGACGGTCGCGGACAACATCGCGATCACGAGGCCGCCGCGCCGCTTCGGCCTGATCGACCGCGCGGCGCAGCGCCGGTTGGCCGAGGAGGTCCTTGCCCGCATCGGCGCCGAAGACATCCATCCCCTCGCTCTCGTCGGCGACCTGCCGCTGTCGCGCCGCCAGATCGTCGAGATCGCCAAGGCGCTCGCCCGCCGCCCCAAGCTCCTGATCCTCGACGAGGCGACCTCCGCGCTGACCGCCGCCGACGTCGGCAAGGTGTTCCGGCTGCTGGCGCGCCTGAAGGCCGAGGGGCTCGGCATCGTCTACATCTCGCACCGCATGAACGAGATCCGCGAGCTGGCGGACGACTGCACGGTCTTCCGCAATGGGCGCACGGTCGGATCCTTCGCGGCCGGCACCAAGTCCGACTCCGAGGTCGTCGAGATGATGATCGGCCGCGAGTACAGCCACGTCTTCCCCCCGAAGCCCCTGCATGCCGCCCCGCCCCCGCCGGCCCTCGCGGTGTCCGGCCTGTCCTGGGAGCGCCGTCTGGCCGACGTTTCGCTCACCGTCGGCAAGGGCGAGATCGTCGGCCTCGGCGGCCTCGACGGCCAGGGCCAGCGCGAGATGCTGCTCGCGCTCTTCGGCGTCCTGGTCGGGGTCGAGGGCCGGATCGAGGTGGAGGGGCGCCCGGTCTCGATCGCCAGCCCCCGCGCCGCCAAGGCCCCCGAGGTCGGCATGGCGCTGATCCCCGAGGACCGGAAGACCGAGGGCCTGCTCCTGCCCATGTCGGTCCGCGAGAACCTGACCGTGGCGGCCCTGGGGTCGGTCAGCCGGTACGGCATCATCGACGG